>DASVWS010000018.1:0-3477 GCA_036393095.1 Gemmatimonadaceae bacterium
TTCGAGGTGATGCTCTCGGCGCAGTCGTTCGGCGATCTCGTCGCCCGCTACAAGTACCTCCACCTGCTCACGCTGCGCGACCGCGCCCTCGTCAACCACGTGGAGCAGCTGCGCAACCAGGTGACCGAGGACCGCAACCGCCTGGTGACGCTGCAGAACGCCGTGGCGCAGAACCGGAGCGACAAGGAGCAGGAGGAGGCGGAGCTGCGGTCGCTCGAACGCCAGCGGCAGCAGAGCCTCGCCGTCGTGAAGCGGCAGGTGCAGCAGACGGAGCAGCGGCTCGCCGCCGTGCGGCGCACCGAGGGCCAGCTCACCAACGCCATCGCCGCTCTCGAGGAAGCCCGGCGCCGCGCCATCGCCGAGAGCCCGGCGACGGCGAATCGCAGCAGCATCACGACCTCCGACTACGGGAAGCTCGACTGGCCGGTGGAGGGCTCGATTCTCTATCCGTTCGGGCGCCAGGTGCAGTCGAACAACACGACCATCCGCTGGAACGGCATCGGCATCGCCGCGCCCGCGGGCACGCCGGTGCACGTCGTGGCCCCGGGCGAGGTGGTGAGCGTGCGGCAGCTCGGACTGTACGGGCTCACCGTGATCGTCGACCACGGCGGCGGCGACTACTCGATCTACGGATCGCTGCAGCGCGTGGACGTGAAGGTGGGCCAGCACGTGAAGCGCGATCAGGTGATCGGCAGCGTCGGCGTGTCCGATCCGGACTTCCCGGCCCACCTGCACTTCGAGGTGCGCCGGAACGGCGGCCGCGACGCGGTGGATCCCACGCTCTGGCTCCGGCGACCGTGAGCACGGCGGTCCCGCGCGCGCCGCGGGCCGGCGAGCTGCTCGGCGCCCATGTGTCGATCGCCGGCGGCACGCACGAGGCGCCTCCGCGCGCCGCGGCCATCGGCGCCACCGCTTTGCAGATGTTCACGAAGATGGCCAACCGGTGGGCCGAGCGCGCCGTCGACCCTGCGGAAGCGAAGGCGTTCCGCACGGGGCTCGGGAAGACCGGCGTCGCGGTCACCGTGGTGCACGACTCGTACCTCATCAACCTCGCCAGCCCCGACCCCGCCCTGCGCCGCCGCTCCATCGAGTCGTTCGTCGCCGAGCTGGAACGCTGCAACGCCATCGGCATTACATACCTCGTATCGCACCCCGGCAACTTCATGGACGAACGGGCGGCGGGCGTCCAGCGCAACGCCGACGCCATCACCGAGGCGCTGGAGCGCGTGCCGGGCAAAACGATCCTGTGCATGGAGACCACGGCCGGCGCCGGCACCGTCATCGGCAGCACCTTCGAGGAGCTCGCCGAGCTGCTGGAGCTCGTGCCGGCCGCGCAGCGCAAGCGGATGGGCGTGTGCGTCGACACCTGCCACGTCTACTCGGCGGGCTACGATCTCGTGCGCGACTTCGACGGCGTGTGGGCCCGCTTCGACGACGTGCTCGGCGCGCGGCGCCTGCGCGTCATGCACCTTAACGATTCCAAAGTGCCCTTCGCGTCGCGCCGCGACCGGCACGAGCTGATCGGCGAAGGCACGCTCGGTGCCGCGCCCTTTCGCCGCATCATGACCGGCGACCGCTTCCGCTCCGTGGCGAAGGTGCTCGAGACCCCGAAGGGAGACGACGCCACGAAGACCGACCGGAAGATGCTGGCGCGGCTGCGCCGCTACGCCGCCGGCCGCTGACGCGCCCGCGTCGGGCCATCGAACTGGCGAATTCCGGTGCCGAGCCCTATTCTGTCCCGCACATGTCCGGCCTCTTTCGCCTGAACGGCGCCACGCCATCCCGGTTGTCCCGCAGAATCGCGCTCCTCGCCCTCATGGTGCTGGAGTTCACGATCGCGTTGGCGCCGTTGATGGAGCCGCACCATTCGGCGCCCGAATCGCACGTCGAGCCCACGGGCACGACGCACCTGTTCGTGGTGCACGACGAGGCCACCTGCCCGGTCTGCACGCTGCGCTCCATTCGGGCCCTGCCCTCCGCGCCCTCCCCGGCGGTGGCGGACGCCACGCGGCCGTACTTCCCGCGTTCGCGCGCCTACGTGCCGGTGGTGACGCGCGACGAAGCGGCGCATTCCACGCGCGCCCCACCCGCCCTCGGCTGATCTCCCGACGGTAGCAGCAGGACGCAGTGCGCCCCGGGCCGGGGCACGCGCCGCGATCCAGTCCATCGACAATCCATAGAGACCCTGCATGCGAACATCCCACTGGGTGTGCGCGCTGGTGTGCATCGCCGGCACGGCATCCGCCCAACAACGAGCGCCCGCGCGCGGCACTGCGGCCGACGCCGACACGCTCCGTCTCACGCGGCGCCAGGCGATCGCCACGGCGCTGATGGCCAACCCGCAGCTCGAGGTCGCCCGCGAGCAGACGGCGCAGGTGCGCGCCCAGCGCGTGGAAGGGATGGCCCTTCCCGACCCGGCGGTGAGCGCCTCGCTCGACGACCAGACACGCTTCCTCGGCCTGAACACCGCGCAGTCGAAGAACGTGAGCATCGGCTTCGTCATTCCGTTCCCGGACAAGATTCGCCTGCAGAGTTCCATCGGCACCGCCAACGTGAACTCGTCGCTCGCGCAGTACCGGCTGCTGCAGCAGCAGATCGCGGCCGCCGCCGGCCAGTCCTACGACGGCGTACTGCTCGCCGAGCAGCACCGGCGCGACCTGCAGCAGGCCGACAGCCTGTCGCGCGACTTCCTGCGCAAGACGGAGGCGCGCTTCAACGCCGGCACCGTTCCGCGCCTCGACGTGATCAAGGCCCAGGTGGACGTCGCCCAGTCGGAGAACGATCTCATAGCGAACGCGCGTGACGTCGCCAACGCGCGCTCCGCCCTCAACCGGATTCTCGGGCGCCCGCTGGGATCGTCGATCGTGCTGGTCGACACGCTCGCCGTGCCGCCCGCGCTCCCCGACCTCGACGCCGTGGAGCAGACGGCGCTGCGCGTGCGCCCCGAGCTCACCGACCTCGCGGCGCAGCAGCGCGCCGCGCACCTGAACAGCCAGCTGGTGCGCGAGCAGTCCATCCTCCCCGACATCACGCTGTCGGCGTACCGGGACTTCAAGAACGACCAGGGCACGCTGTATTCCGCGGGCCTGGCGTTCCCGATCCCGCTGTTCTTCTGGCAGCACACGAGCGGCAACTTTGCGGAGACCCACAACCGGGAGCTGGAGCTCGCCGCCGCGTATCGCGACGCGCGCGCCGCCGTAGGCCAGGACGTGCGGACCAGCTACGCCACCGCCGATGCGGCCCAGCGCCAGGTCGTCTACATCCGCGACCAGCTGCTCCCGTCGGCGCGCGAGGCGTACCGCGTCGCCACCGTGAGCTACGGCCTGGGCGGGCTGTCCGCGCTCGACGTGCTCGACGCCAGGCGCTCGCTGCTCGACGCCGAGAACCAGTATGCCGAAGCCCTCGCCGCCGCCAACTCGGCGCGCGCCGATCTCGAACGCGCCGCCGGCGCGCCGCTGTCCACGTTCGCCCCTGGAG
>DASVWS010000019.1:0-3893 GCA_036393095.1 Gemmatimonadaceae bacterium
GGTGTCGTCGAGGTCGAACGACCGCCGGATCTGGCCCCAGTAGTCTTCGTCCTCGGCGATCGACGACGCGGGGCGCTGGCCCGCGATCAGCGTGGCGTTCTCCAGGTGCCGGAACGCGCGCGCGTTCATGACCGGGAGCGCCACCGCTGCGTTGAGCATGGTGGTCACGAAACGACGTCTGTCTTGCATGGCAAGGGAGTCCTGAGGTGGGTTGCGGGATGATCTCTCCGATCGAGCCCGCTGTCCAGAGCCGGCGAGATGAGCGCGAGGAACGCGCCCGGATCAATCCACGCGCGAGCGCCGGCGGTGCGCGCGGTCGTCCGCGTCGAGATAGACCTGCACAAGCTCCCGACTGCGCCGCGTGCGCGAGGAGTTGTTGGCCTGATGGCGCCTGGTCATGATGGAAAGGACTGTATGAAATGTATGTCGTACATGCAACCCATCATACAGACGCGGGGCACCGGCAGTCGCCGGTGCCCCGCGTTCCGCTTCCAGGCTGTCCGACTGACCGACTGTCGGACAGTCGGTCAGTCTCACTTCCGATCTTTGAATGCGTCGTACAAGTCCACGTGCTTCGTCTCCAGCGACACTGGCCGCCCGTCGATGAACAGGTACTTCGTGTCCGTCCGCGGCTCGAGCAGGTCCCCCGTCGTCACCACGACGTTCGCCACCTTCCCCACTTCCAGCGAGCCCACCTGGTCGGCCACGCCGTAGATCTGCGCCGGCCAGAGCGTCACGCTCTTCAGCGCGTCCTCCTTGCTCAGCCCGAACCCCGCGGCCTCCCCCGCCACGTACGGCAGGTCCCGCATGTCCGGCGGGGACTCCCCGGAGCTGATCGCGAACTGCACCCCCGCCGCCGCCAGTTTGCCAGGCGTCGAGAAGTTCACGTCGTACGGCTCGTCCTCGTTCTCCGGCAGCTCGCGCACTCCCGTGAGCACCACCGGCACCCGGTGTTCCTTGAGATAGTCCGCCAGCTCGTAGCTCTCGCGCCCGCCCACGATCACCGGACGGAGCTGCTCCTTTTCCGCGAACTCCACCGCCTTCCGGATGTCCGCTTCGCGGTCGGCGTTGAACAGCACGAGCTGCTTCCCTTCCACCATCGGGACCATCGACGCCAGCACGACGTCGTGATCGGGGCGCGGCAATGTCCTGTTCGCGTCATACGCCGCCCACGCCTTGATGTACGCGCGCGTGTTCGCGATCAGCGCCTCCAGCGAATCCATCTGCTGCTTCTGCTGCTGGGCCGCATTGGGGCCGCCGCCGCGCCCGAACCCCCCGAAGCCGCGGCGCCCGCCCCCTGCGCCCGGCAACGTCACCACCATCGCGATGTCCTGCACCATCGACATCTGCGGCACCGTCGAGCCCTCCAGCCGGATGAGCGCCGCCTGCCCCGACATCACGCCGCTGATCGGGCGCGACACCACCTGCGTGATCCCCACCACCCGCGTGATCGCGATGATCGCGCTCTGCGGATTGATCCCGTAGTACGCCTGTGCGTTCGGGTTGAAGTCGCCCACCTCGGCGTCGTCCACCGTGGACGCCGCCCCCTGCCCGATCTCGGAGAGCCCGAGCAGCGACGCGCCGTCCATCATCCCCGGATAGACGCTCAACCCCGCGGCGTCGATGACCTTCGCTCCCGCCGGAATGTTCACGTTGGCGCCGAGGGCGGTGATCTTCCCGCCGCTGATTACCAGCGTGCCGTTGGGAATTTCCGGAGCGGACACCGGGAAGATGTGCGCGTGCGTGATCGCGAACGTGCCCTGCGGGCCCGCCGGCGGATTCACCACCCCGAACTGCGCGAGCGCCGCCGACGGCGCCAGCGCGACTGTCGCCGCGACGGCGGCCCTGCGAATCGTGGCGCGCATCAGCGGCTCCCTCCCGTGGTTTGCGGCACGATCCGCCCGCGGCCGCGGGGCGGCGCCGGCAGCTGGTTCTCGGGCGCCTGTTCGAGCTGCGCCTTGAGCGCCGCCAGCGAATCGCGCCGCGCGATGTCCTCCTGCCGGTCGAACAGCTTCTCGCCGTCCACGTACGTCTGGTCCACGTGCGCGTACACGCTCAGCGGATCGGTGTCCCAGATCGCGAGGTCGGCGTCCTTCCCGACTTCCAGCGACCCCACCCGGTCCTGCACGCCGAGCTGCACGGCGCCGTTGTAGGTGATCGTCTTCAGCGCCTCGTCTTCCGTGAGCCCGCCGTAGCGCATCTCCTTGGCGGCGTCCACGTTCAGCCGCCGCGCCCGTCCGTCGTCGTCGGAGTTGATCGTCGTCACCACGCCGTGCCGCATCAGGATCGCCACATTGTACGGGATCGCGTCTTCGGCTTCCACCTTGTATCCCCAGCTGTCCTCGAACGTGGAGAGCATGTCGCCGTCCGCGGCCAGCTCGCTCGCGATCTTGTACCCCTCGAGTCCGTGCTGGAACAGGATGTGGAAGCCGAACTCCTTGCCGAGGTTCGCCAGCATCAGCATCTCGTCGGCGCGGTACGAGTGCGCGTTGACGATGCGCTTGTGCTCCAGGATCTCCACGAGCGGCTCGAGTTCCAGGTCCTTGCGCGGCGGCACGAGATTCTTCGCGCCCTTCGCCACGGCGGCGTTGTACGCGTCCCACGTCGCCTTGTAGTCCCGCGCCCGCGTGAACGCGTCGCGCAGCACCTCTTCCTGTCCCATGCGCGTGAACGGGTAGCGGCGCTCCTGCCCCGGCTGCGGCGTGAAGTTCTTGCGCGTGACGTTCTCGCCGAGCGCGAACTTGATCCCCGGCAGCGCCCCCGGGAATATCATCGAGTCCGCCGGATATCCCCAGCGCAGCTTCACCGTCACCGTCTGCCCGCCGATCGTATTCGCCGAGCCGTGCAGCACGTTGATCGTCGTGACCCCGCCCGCCAGCTCACGGTAGATCGCCGGCGAGGTCGGGTCGAGCACGTCGATCATGTTCACCATGGATGTCACCGACAGCGTGCCCTCGTTCACCGCGTCGATCATCGAGTGCGAGTGCGGATCGATGATCCCGGGCATCACGTACTTGCCCGTGCCGTCCACCACCGTCGCGCCGGCGGGCGCCGGCAGGTTCTTCCCGATCCGCGCGATCCGGCCGTGCTCGATCAGCAGGTCGCTGTTCTGCAGCGTCCCCTTGGTCACGGTCATGATCGTCGCGTTCCGGATCAGCACGGGGTGGATGACGTGCGGCATCGCGCCCTGCGCGCCCGCCGTCGCTCCCGCGAACGCCATTGCGGCGAACACCCGGCGTGCGGTGCGTGCCAGGCGGGTCGCGGTGGGCACCGCGGGCTTCGCCGCTGGGTCTTGATGTCGGTTTCTCATTCCGCACCTCCCCGTCCGCCGCGTCCGCCGCGTTCGCCCCGTCCGTTCGCGGCCGGTGCTTCGGGCGTGATCATGCGTCCGTCGATGAACAGCGTTTCCACCTTCACGCCCGGCTCGAACAGGCCGCCGCGTGTGATCGTGAGGTTCGCGATCTTGCCCGGCTCGATCGAGCCGAGCTGCTGGTCGACGCCGAAGAGCTGCGCCGGCGTGCTGGTGAGCGCCCGGAGCGCGGCGTCGGCGCTCAGCCCTTCCGATACCGCCTTCGACGCGTTGCCCAGGAAATCCGGCCAGTGCGTGATCCCGCCGCTCGAGAACGCGAATGGGATCCCCGCCGCGGCCAGACGGCCCGCCACCTTCGGCGCGTTCACCCGCTCTTCGAGCGTGCGCAGGAGCTGCGGCCCGGTGTCGCTCGCCGCGCGCACCGGAAAGTCGAGCGACAGCAACACCGGGATCCCCGCCGCCTTGAGCTCGGGAATGCACTGATCCGCTTCCTCGCCCCCCGCGATCACCGCCTTGAGCTTGAACTCGCGCGCCAGCTTCACGGCGCGGTCGATTTCCCGCGCCGAGTTTGCCTCGAAGACGA
>DASVWS010000020.1:0-5986 GCA_036393095.1 Gemmatimonadaceae bacterium
GTGCGCGCTGCGCCCCGATGGCGGCTCGACCAATCCCCGACAGACCGCTGCCGCCGCTTTCCGTATCGTAGGAACGCTGGGGGCGATTGGCGCTCCGCGAAACCGGAGGCTTGCGATGAGAGCACGAGACCTGATGACGGCGTTCCCGGCGTTCACGACGCCGAAGGACGAGATCGCCAAGGCGGCGGGAGTGATGCGCGACCGTGAGGTCGGCATGCTCCCCGTGGTGGAAGACGAACACGGCATGCGGCTCGTCGGGGTGATCACCGACCGCGACATGGCGGTGCGGTGCCTGGCGGAGCACCACGACGGGAAGTGCCCGGTGCGTGCGCACATGACGTCGGGCGCGCTCGCGACGGTCGAACCCGACGACGACGTGTCGATGGTGCTGCAGCTGATGTCGCGCGCGCAGGTGCGGCGCCTGCCCGTGGTCGACGACCAGCAGCGGCTGCTGGGCGTGATCGCGCAGGCGGACATCCTGCGCAAGCTCGCCCCCGAGCATCCGCGCGACGTGATCGACGTGCTCGAGGACATCTCGGCGGCGGCGCCGGTTCGCGCGCACGCCTGAGCCGCCGGGCGTGGGGCTGATTAGAATCCATAATCGGGTGTTTCTCGCCGAGCCGCGGTTCGGCTCCCTCACGCGAAGGAGGCAAACGTGTTTCGACGCATTTCCGTGATGCTGTCGGCTGCGGCCGTCGCGCTCGCCGGCGCGTCGTCGATGGCCGCTGCGCAGTCCGCCAAGCCCACGACGTCATTCACCGGCGACCTCGGCTACGTCGGCGCGTCGGGGAACACGAAGCTCACGACGCTCAGCATCGGCGACAAGATCGTCCACACGCGCGGCGCCTGGACGCTCACCCAGACGGCGGCGTACGTGTACGGCGAGACGAACGGCGCCGAGAGCGCCAACCAGCTCGGCATCACGGGACGCGCCGACTGGGCGTTCCATCCGCGGCTCGGGCTGTTCGCGGCCGCGTCGTACGAGCGCAATCCGTTCGCCGGGTTCCGGCGCCGCACCGACGAGCTGGTCGGTCTGCGCTGGAAGGCGATGACGGCGCCCCGCGATTCGCTCAGCGTGGACGCCGGCGCCGAGTTCACGCAGCAGACGGACGTGTCGGGCACGAGCGACAGCTACCCGGCGGCGCGCGCCGCGGCGGCGTACAAGCACGTGTTCAGCAAGCTCGCCTACTTCCAGCAGCTCGCCGAGTACATCCCGGCTCTGCAGTCCGGGCGCGGGTACCGCGTGAACACCGAGTCGTCGCTCGTGGCGCCGATCTCGACCCATATCGGAATCAAGATGGGTTACGCGATCAAGTACAACAGCCAGCCGCCGGTCAACTTCGGCACGACGGACCGGCTGCTGACGGCGGGAGTGCAGGTCTCGTACTAGCGCAGTCCGCCGTCTCCGCCCGCTTCCCGCCCGCCGCCGCCGCCCTTCTTGGGCTTCGGCGGCGTGGCTTTTGTGGACGATCCCTTGCCCGGCTTGGCCGTCCGCGCGGGGGCGCCCTTGCCCGGCGGCGTCTTCGGCGCCGGCCTGGCCTGGCGCACCTTGTTCATCTGCTCGGGGGTGAGCGGACGGCCAGGGTTCGCCTTCATGACCTTGGCGCGGTCGTTGAAGGGCGGGGTCGGGGGCGGGGGCGGCCGCTTGGTGATGATCGGCCGCGCTTCGCCCGGCCGCGGCTGCGCCGTGCGTCCCGGAGGAGCGGCAGCGCCGGGGCGCGGCGCCGCTGCCGGCGGCGGTGCCTGGCCGCGGCGCGGCTGCGCCGTACGCGGCGTCACATGGATCATCGGCGGACGCGGTCCCGCGGGGGGACGCGCCGCCGGCGGCCCGCCGGCGGGCGCCCAGCCCGAGGGCATCACGGGCGGATGCGGCTGGATGTTCCCGCGCTCGCCGGCACGGATGCGCACTTCCGCGCCGTCCACGCGATGCCCGGTGCGGAAGGTCTCCACGGGAACGGCGATGAGGCCGTCGTCGCGATGCGCGTACCGGATGCGGGTGACGTCGGTGACGCGGAGGAAGCCGTCCCAGTCGTGCACGCCGCGCACGTTGGCGGCGTTCACGCGCCGCAGGTAGCGCGGGCCGTAGTGATACCACGGGATGAACGGATCGCGCGGACCGAGCGGGAACCACGCCTGGATCCCGATGCCCAGATGTCCGTCGCCCACGAAGACGACGAGCGCGGGCGAGTACACCGGACGCACGATCGGGCCGGGCACCCACACCCAGGCGCCGGCGAACAGCGCCCACCTTCCATAATGATAGGGGGCGAACCCCCACGGCTCGGCGTCCACCCAGACCCAGCCCCACGGGTCGATCCACACCCAGTGGCCCATGCGATAGGGCGCCCAGCCGGGGATTCCCGGCGGCGGATACCACACGAATCCGTACTCGGCGGTGTTCTCCCAGCGGCCGTAGCGGTGCAGGTCGGCGCACCCCGGGATCTCGGCGCTCATGTACTGGCCGCAGTCGGAGGACGCGAACTGCCCGTCGCGGTCGGCGCTCCATGCATCGAAGGTGGTGAGCACGGGCGCACCCACGACGCCGAGGTCCACGGGACCGAAGCCGGTGAGGCGCACCGTCTGGCGGCCGCGCACGGTCTGGCCGAGTCCCGGGCCTTCGACGTCCACGGCGCCGTCGTCGACGGTGAGCAGCGTGTACGCCGAGTTCTCCGGAATCTCCACGCGGTAGTGGCCCGGATCGCGAATCGTGAGGGCGCCGTTGGGCGTGTCGATCTCGATCGTGTCGCCGAAGTCGAGGCGGTACACGGTGAGCCGCATCGTGCCGCGCGCGATGCCGAACTGCGCGAGCTGGTCGGTGAGGTTGGTGATCGTGAGGTCGGTGGCGTCGCCGATGCGCGCGGTGAACGCGCCCACTTCCAGCTCGGCGTGCGACTGGACGTCCGAGTAGAGGCGGTCGCCCGTCGTCAACGAATAGTTGAGCGCGGGCACGCTCCACGTGGTGTCGCCTGCGGCCTGCAGCGACACGTCGCCGTCGGCGGCGCTGAGCCGGGCGACGCGCCCCGGCGGGCCGTTGAGGTCAGCGTTCAGCGCCGGACCCTGCGCGCGCGCGTGCGTCGCCGCGCCGGCGAAGAGGAGAGCGATGGCCGGGGCGATGGCCCGGAGGGGGGATCGGCGCGCGATCCCGAATGCGCATGCCTGCTGCGTCATACGACGCTCCACGATGCTCGTTGTCGGTGAGTAACCGCGAACCGGGGCGGAGTTCCCGCCGCGCGGCCCAACGTCAGATACGTTATCACGTTGCGCGGCGGTGAACAGTCGGCAAAGAGTCCCGCGCGTCGAAAGGGGAAGCGGAGGGTCGGGATGCCCGGCGGCACGCGGGAGGGGGACAGTCATGCGAGCGACAGCGCGGCACGGGGCAAGTGGCGGCCCGGCATGGTGTTGGAATGCCGCGACAAAGTCGCGCCGGCGCCCCGATTGATCCGTTGGGCCCATGGGCTATACTTTCCGGGCAACACTTCCCGCAGGCGTGATCGGCCGAACCGACCCACCGACGCGACGTGCGTGCCGGGAGACAAGCTCCATTCGCCGTCCGCCGCCATTCTGATCGGCCTCCAACCCCGCCGGTATGCGAATCTGCCTGGTGACGCCATACGATCTCTCTCATGACGGCGGCGTCAACCGACATGTCATCACGCTGGCCTCGGCGCTGCGGCGACTGGGCCACCACGTGCGGGTGCTGGGTCCGGCGAGCGGCGAGACGCCCCCCCGCTGCGACGGGTTGCGCGGCGTGGTGCCGGTGCGCGGGAACGGTTCGCGCGCCCGCGTCGGGCTGCTGTCGTCCAAGCGGGCGGTGCGGCGGTATCTCGAGCGCGGGCGGTTCGACGTCGTGCACGTGCACGAGCCCTGGGTGCCGGGCCCGGCGCGCTACGCGGTGCAGTGTGCGCGGAGTCCGCTGGTGGCCACCTTCCACACGTTCGCCGAGTGCGAGCCGCGCATGGCGTCGTTCGTGCGGCGCGTGCTGGCCCGGCCGCTGCATCGCGTGAGCCTGGGGATCGCGGTGTCGAATCCGGCGGCGGAGTACGCGCGGCACATCTTCGACGGCCCCATCCGGATCCTGCCCAACGGCATCGATCCCACGGCGTTCGCCGAGCCGCATGCGCCGCACGCGGGCGACGGCGCAGTGCCGGCGCCGCGGGTGCCGGGGCCGCTGCGCCTGCTGTTCGTGGGGCGGTTCGACGAGCCGCGCAAGGGCCTGCGGCACCTGCTGGCCGCGGCGGCGCTGCTGCGCGAGCGCGGGCGGGAGTTCGAGCTGCGCGTGGTGGGGCCCGGCGACCCGCAGGCGTTCGGCGACCTGGCGCGCCGGTCCGGCGCGACGTTCGTGGGACGCGTGGACGATCACGAGCTGGCGGCGATGTACCACTGGTCCGACCTGTTCTGCGCGCCGTCCACGCACGGCGAGAGCTTCGGCGTGGTGCTCATCGAAGCGATGGCCAGCGGACGTCCGGTGGTGGCCAGCGACATTCCCGGATACCGCGACGCCACGGCGGGCGCGGCGATCCTCGTGCCGCCCGGCGATCCGGAGGCGCTGGCCGACGCCATCGTCCGCACGGCCGACGACGAGCGGCTGCGCCACTCCGTGGTGGGGCGAGGGTGGCACCGCGCGCACCAGCTGGCCTGGAGCCGCGTGGCGCTGTCCCTCAACGAGCTGTACGAAGACGTGGCGGCCATGCGGGTGCTCGACCGCGACGCCGTCGGCGTCCCGGCGTGAACGGCGGTCCGGTCGTCACCACTCGCTTCGAACGCAGTCCCGCTCTCGCGCGGATCATCATTCCCTTTGCCCGTGGCATGGGGCGCTGGTATTTCCGGTCGCGCGTGTTCGGCGACGAGCACATCCCCGCCGACCGTCCCGTGATCTACGTGACCAAGCATCCGCGCTCCTTTCTCTACCTGGAAACGGTGCTGCTCGGCGTCGTGACGTTCTGGGACAACGACCGGCCCCCCATTCGCGTGCTCGAGAAGACCGGCACCTCCCTCCACCGCACGCCCGTGCTCGGCTGGATGCGGCGCAACGTGAACGCCGTGCCCGCCACCGAGGAGCATGCGCTCGAGGCGCTGCGGTACGGCGAGTCGCTGCTGATCTTTCCCGGCGGCGCGCGCGAGCTGTACGGTCCGCGCGACACGCTGCGGTGGGAGGGGCGCACCGGGTTCGCGCGGCTGGCCATCGCCGCCGGCGTGCCGGTGCTTCCGTTCGCGATCGCCGGCGCCGATCGCCAGCACTGGGGGCGGCTCGCGCTCGGCAAGGCGAGCCTGTGGCTGCCGCCCTTTCCGCTGCCGGTGCGCATGGACTACCACTTCGGCCCGCCGATGATGCCGCGGCCGGGCGAGGAGCCCGGCGCGTTCGCGGCCCGCGTGGAGGCGGCCACGCGCGATCTGATCGCCGCCGGGCGGCGGGGCGCGGCGTGACGGACGTGCGCGACGCGTCGACGACGCTCAACCAGGCGGCGCCCCGGAAGTCCTCGGGGTACATGCGGCTGGCGCGCTGGGTCTCGCGCTACCATCGGACGCGCGTGGAGGGCGCGGCACCCGCCGAGCCGTGCATCTACGTGACGCACCACGGCGCGGGCTACCTGAGCATCGACCTGGCCGTCGCCATCTACGAGCTGGCGTTCAGCGACTGGAACGAGCGCGGCGGCGCGCAGCGCTCGCTCGCCGTGGCCGCGATCCAGGGCAACCCGCTCGAGCGCTTCGTGCCGGGCGTTGCGCGGCTCAAGCGCGACCTGGGCCTGATCGATCCGTCGGAGCGGTCGTGCCTGCGCGCGCTGGAAGAGGGGCACCAGTTGCTGCTCACGCCGGGCGGCAGCCGCGAATCGACGCCGCGCGCGCGCCGCTACCGCCTGCGGTGGAACGACCGCTACGGCTTCGCGCGGCTGGCGGTGCGCACGGGCGTGCCGGTGGTGCCGCTCGCGACGGTGGGCGGATTCGCGGCGTATCCGGGATTCACGCTCGGCCGCCTTTCGTTCTGGAG
>DASVWS010000021.1:0-14388 GCA_036393095.1 Gemmatimonadaceae bacterium
GGACGACCGCCGACTACGGGGAGTACACGTCGTAGCCGGCGTAAATCGCGACCGTGGCGCCGGGGCACGACACAGTGAGCCCGTTGCCGACGGCATCCGCCGAGATCTGGCTGAGGAACGCCATATCCCACAGGCCTGTCACAGCCACGGACCAGAGCAGGGAGTTCGTGACACTGTCCCGGAGCTCCATGGTCCCGCTGCCGGACGAAGTCGGGAACTGCGCCACGATGCGGTTCGTCCTGAGCGCCCCGTGACTGGTGCCGGCGTCGGGCGAGGGCGGCGTGACCGTCACGGATCCGCTTCCGGATGTAAATCCAGTGGCTGGGTTGATGGCGCGGCTGATGAGATACGTACTCACGGGATCTGACTCCGTTCAGCGGGTTGGATTACAAGGGGCGAGAAGTCGAGGAGCGGCGCGCGCGGACCCCGGCGGCAGGGGCCGTCAGGGCCAGGTCCCGATCGTCTGATTGCCCCGGTATCGGCAGGGGTTCGCATCAGCGATGGCTACCTGAACACGTCCCAGCCGGCGGCGGTCCGCACTCCGCCATCGACCTCGAGCGCGACCTTGGCGGCAGGGAAGGCGTAGTCGAATCGAAAGCGCCGAGGCGTTGCGAAGCGAAGCTCGGGGACAGGCTCCGGAAGGCCCGCCCGTCGACCGAGCGTCCGGAACAGACTATCGGACATCTGTGCCTCGACGGCCGGCGTCCCTGGCGATGTACTGGGAGACGTAGCAGAGCCCGTGGCAGCCCCGACAGGCCGATCGCGTAGCGCCCGGAGGCACCAAGAGGTCGCGGCACCGGCGGCGGCAACGAGGGCACACGAGCCACCAGCGCCAGCCGCCCAAGCTCGCCGCGGTTCGCGCCACCCGGAACCGGACCGTGCGTCCGTCCCGCCGCTTGAGGGTCCAGCCGTTCTCAGTAGCGTCCTCCGGCGGCCGACCGTAGACGCGCATCAGCGCTGCGATGCTGACCGAGAGGCAGTCCTCGACCAGTAGCCGGCGCCTAGGTATCAAACTGGGTGTCGAATTGGGACGGCAGAGTCCGGCATCATGGCCCCGAGCGGACGGGGGATCACATTGCCTGTCAGAGTGTGGGCGCATCAGATTCCGGACTTCGGCCGAAACAGCCTAAACGGACTTACGCGACGTCTACGGCTGACGGAGATTGACGCATGGCTAGTGACGGCGAGAATCGCGCGCAGTGGGCCGGTATCAAGTTCGGCCTGCTGGTGCTCCCGGTCGCTCTTGTCTTCAGTTACATGGGCCAAGGGGACTTGGGCCGCTCCCTCGCGATAGCTCTGGTGAGCATCCTCTTTGCCATCAGGTTCCGGTGGGATCTCAGGAGGCACGTCTGGTTTTGGGGCACCATCGCGCTGGTCCTGGTTCTTGAAAGTCCCCTGTTCTTTCTCATTCGATGGCCGGAGGGCTGGACACCTGCGGTGATCATCCTGCCGTTCGCGGTCGTTGAGTTCATCGTCATCGTGAAGGCCGTGCAACTGGCCGAGCATGTGATGGCGAAGGTCTGGAAGTGAGTTCCTGCGCCCTGATCGGTGGGCCGTAGAGGCATCTCCGGGCGGCGCCGCCGACGGCCTGGCCATCCGCGACGGCCTGGTAGCAGCGCCCAGATTGACGCGTGGCCAAGGATCCGGCGTTCGGGGGACACCCGCGCCCCGGCGGGCCCCCGCGGGCCGCAGGGAGTCTCCTGGGCGTGCTACCGGGCTGGGGAAGGACCTGGGGTCGGAGCCCCTCGTCTCCCCTCGCGCTTCTAGGTGTGTCCGATTTGTGTCCCCGGACCAGGAGATTTCCGGTCCTCCGGCACCCTGGATTCTGGTGTCGGGTGGCGGTTTCAGAGGGAAATCGGGGGTGGAGACCGGGTCGGGTCGGGTCCTAGACGTTGAACCGGAAGAGCATCACGTCGCCGTCCTGTACGACGTACTCCTTCCCCTCCGACCGCACCACGCCCTTCTCGCGGGCGCCCTTCCAGCCGTCGGCGGCGACGAAGTCGTCGTAGCTCACCGTCTCGGCGCGGATGAACCCGCGCTCGAAGTCGGTGTGGATCACGCCCGCCGCCACCGGCGCCGTGTCGCCGCGGTGAATCGTCCAGGCGCGCACTTCCGGTTCGCCCGCCGTGAAGTACGTCTGCAGGCCGAGCAGGTGGTAGCCGGCGCGGATCAGGCGGTCGAGCCCCGCCGACTCGATGCCCAGCGACGAGAGGAACTCGACGCGCTCCGCCGGCGACAGCTCGGCGAGCTCGGCTTCGATCTTCGCGGAGAAGGGCACGATCTCGGCGTGCTCGCCGCTCGCGCTGACCGCTTCGCGCAGCGCGCGCAGGTGCGGGCCCTCGTCGCCGGCCAGCTCGGCGTCGGTCACGTTGGCGGCGTAGAGCACCGGCTTGACGGTGAGCAGGGCGAGCGGGCGCAGCGCTTCGAGCTGCTCCGCCGTGAGTCCGGCGTGCCAGAGCGCGCGCCCTTCCTTGAGCGACGCGTGCGCCAGCTCGAGCGCGGGCAGCTCCGCCTTCGCGTCCTTGTCGCCCGTGCGGGCGGCGCGCTGCGTCCGGTCGAGGCGTTTCTCCACGACGCCGAGGTCGGCGAGCGCGAGCTCGAACTCGATGACCTCGCGGTCGCGCACCGGGTCGACGCTGCCCATCACGTGCGTCACGTCGGGATCGTCGAAGCAGCGGACGACGTGCACGATCGCGTCGGTCTCGCGGATGTTCGAGAGGAATTTGTTCCCGAGTCCCTCGCCCTCGGCGGCCCCCTTCACGAGTCCCGCGATGTCGACGAACTGCACGACGGCGGGCACCGTCTTCTTCGGCTGCACGATCCGGGTGAGGACGTCGAGGCGGGGATCGGGCACCTCGACCATGCCGACATTCGGGTCGACGGTGCAGAACGGGTAGTTGGCGGCGTCGGCCTTCGCGGCGGTGAGAGCGTTGAAGAGGGTGGATTTGCCGACGTTGGGAAGGCCTACGATTCCGAGACTGAGCATTGTAGAGAGAGGGGTCGATCCCTGCCGGAGTGTCGGCAGTGTGCAGTTGGCAGTTTGCGTTCGCCCGGTTCCCGGGAGTCGGATTGCCGCGGAAAGCTAATCGATGCGGCGAAATGGTTGGGTGGACTCAGGGGGACCGAGGCATCCTTCAGGCGAGCGAAGCGGAGCAGGATTGCAGGACTTCAAAGAGTTGCAGGTCTGGAGAAAGGCGCACGCCCTGGCCCTGTCGGTTTATCGAGCAACGCGAACCGATCCGGGTCGGCACCACGCAGAGCTCGTGGGTCAGGCGCGTCGCGCCGCCCTCTCCGTCGCCGCGAACATCGCCGAAGGAGCCGGCCGCGGATCCGGCCCAGACTTCGCTCGTTTCCTGGCCATGAGCGTCGGCTCGGCCAACGAACTGGAATCGCACATCCTGATTGCCCGCAGCGCCGGGCTCATTTCCCGCGAGGACGCCGATTCCATCGTGCCCTGCATTCACGAGATCCGGCGGATGCTGATTTCGTTGATGCGTTCCGTGCGTGCCCGCTCGGAGAACCGCGATCGGTGAGCACTGCCTGCTGCCCACTGCCTACTGCCTACCGTCCCTGTTGAACTTGTTCATCGCCGCTTCCACCCCCTCCTTCACCCAGCACTCCACGGCGTCGCCGACCTTCGGCAGCAAGTCCTCCACCAGCACCGCTTCCCGCTTGCCGAAATCGTCGAGCACGAAATCGGCCAGGTCGCCGCCGAGGCGGCGCTCGTCCTCGGGGCGGATGCCGATGCGGAGCCGCGCGTACTCCTGCGAATTCAGCGCGGCCTGGATGTTCTTGAGCCCGTTGTGCCCGCCGGCCGATCCCCGGGCGCGAACTCGGAACGTCCCCACGGGGATCGCGACGTCGTCGGTGACCACGAGCAGATCGGTGGCGGCGTTCCATCCGGCGCGGCGCAGATAGGGCTTGAGCACCGCGCCGCTCAGATTCATGTAGGTGAGCGGCTTCACGAGACGGACGTGCACGCCGCGCGCGGTGCCGGCCGCAACCATCGCCTGGCCGTCCTTCTTCCACCCGTCCAAATGCCAAACGCCGGCCAGGTGGTCCAATGCCCACCAGCCGACGTTGTGGCGCGAACGCTCGTACTCGGCGCCGGGGTTGCCCAGTCCGACGATCACCTTCATCGGTTCGTCGTTTTCCGGCGCGCGAGGGGCGAACAGCGAGCGGAACAGGGAGCCGAGAATTACTTCTCCGCCTCCTCTTCCTCAGGCTTGGGCTTGCGGATGAGCTCGGGCTCGGCCGCCACCTCAGGCGCCGCCGCCGCCGCGGCGGCCGCGGCCGGCACTTCCTCGGCCACTGCCTTGGGCGCGGTCACGACGCAGATCGTGGCGTCCTCCTCATCCAGCGCCTCCACGCCTTCGGGAAGCTTGAGGTCCCCCACGTGGAATCCGTGTCCGATGGTCAGGCTCGTCACGTCGACGTCGAGGTGGTTCGGGATCAGCGACGGATCGACGCGGATCGAAACTTCGTGCATGACCTGGTCCAGGATGCCGCCGCTGTTGCGCACGCCGTCGGGCACGCCGATGAACACGAGCGGGACGCTCACCGTCACCTTCTCGCCGGCCACGAGCTCCTGGAAATCCACGTGCAGGATCTCGGCCTTGAACGGGTGGCGCTGGATGTCGCGGATCAGCGTCATCGCCGGCTTGCCGTCGACGTTCAGCTCGATGACGGTGTTGGCGTACGCGATCTTGTCGAGCAGCTTGCCGAATTCGCGGGCGTCGAGCGCCAGGGACTGCGGGTCGCGGCCGTGCCCGTAAATCACCGCGGGCACCTGGCCGGCGCGGCGGAGTTTGCGAGCGTTCCCGGTGCCGCTGTCGGTCCGGGTGGTGGCCGAAAATTGTGCGGTTGCCATGAGTCGTTTCTTCCAGAATTACGGTCAGTCCATGCAGCGAACCCGGAACGCGCGGCGCAACTCTCAGGAGGCTGCGTCCTCCCTACCATGCCGTGATGCCGGGAAATTCGTGGACGGTCGGACTGTCCGACTGTCACCCTGTCCGACAGTCAGACCGTCGGACAGACCCACCCGGCACCCCGGTTCCGGGGTCCTACCAATCAATCAAATAGCGAGCTCACACTCTGTTCCGCGTGCGTGAACCGGATGGCCTTCGACAGCAACTCGCCAACCGACAGGATGGCCAGCTTGTCGAACCGCCGCTCCAGCGGCAGCGCGATCGTGTCGGTCACCGCGACCTCCTCGATCGGCGCATTCATCAGCCGCTCGCAGGCCGGGCCCGAGAGCAGCGCGTGCGTGGCGCACACGTGCACGGAATGCGCGCCGAGCTCCTTGAGCGCCCGCGCCGCCTCCGACACCGTGCCCGCCGTATCGATCATGTCGTCGGCCAGGATACAGTCCTTGCCTTCGACCTCACCCACCACGTTCACCACTTCGGCCACGTTCGCCGCCGGCCGGCGCTTGTCGATGATGGCCAGCGACGCGTTCAACCGCTTCGCGAACCCGCGCGCCATCTTCGCCGACCCGACGTCGGGGGCCACGATCACGATGTCCCGGAGCTGCTTGCGGCGATAGTGCGCCGTGAACACCGGCATCGCGTACAGATGGTCCACCGGAATATCGAAGAACCCCTGCAACTGGTGCTGGTGGAAATCGATTCCCAGCACCCGGTGCGCCCCTGCGGCCATGATCATGTTGGCCAGCAGCTTTGCGCCGATGGCCACCCGCGGCTGGTCCTTGCGGTCCTGGCGCGAATAGCCGTAGTACGGCATGACCACGGTGACCCGCGCCGCCGACGCGCGCTTGGCCGCATCGATGAGCAGCAGCAGCTCGAGCACGTTCTCCGCCGGCGGATTCGTCGGCTGGACGATGAACACGTCGTCGCCGCGAATGTTCTCGTCGATCCGCACGAAGATTTCGCCGTCGGCGAACCGCGACAGCGTGACCTTGCACAATTCGACGCCGATGTGCCGCGCGATCTCCTCGGCGAGCGCCCGGTTGGCGGTTCCGGAGAGCAGCTTGAAGCCGTGGCTCGGTACGGAGAGTCCGTCCATGATCAAGCCTGATAAGTTACCGGGAGAGCGAGGGTTATTCAATGTGAGCGGTGCGCATTGACGGGGATTGCCCCCGGTGGATTCGAACCACCATTCTCGGATCCAAAGTCCGATGTCCTGCCATTGGACGAGGGGGCAGCGGCGGCCCTGAAAACCTACTCGATCGGCCGGACCGGAACAACGTGAGCGGAGGTCCGGGTGTCGATCAGCCGCGCGTCGTCCACGTCGCCGCCCAGCAGCCCCCGCGCGCCGTCGTCGAAGACGCCGAACACGGTCGACCCCGACCCGGCGAGCATGGCGATCCGTGCCTGCGCCCGCTCGAACGCCTTGCGGAACCCGGTGATGGCGGGGAGATGCGCCTCCACGACGCCTTCGAAGTCGTTCTCCGCCACCTCTTCCACCTCGGCCCACGACAGCAACGCTGCGGCCGGCAGCAACGCCCCCGACAACTCGTACTCCGGGCGCGACTCGTCCAGCCACCGGTAGGCATCGCTCGTGGACACCCCGAAGGGCGGCACCAGGAGCTGCACGCGGCGGCGCGGCAACGGGGTCAGCCCCAGCATCCGTTCGCCGCGTCCCCAGGCGAACGCCAGCGGCGTTTCGGTGGCCATGAACGGCACGTCGGCGCCGAGGCGCGCCGCGAGCTCGAGCACGCGCACGCCCATCGGCCGCGGCGCCAGCGCTTCGAGTATCCGCAGCACGGCACCGGCGTCGGCGCTGCCGCCGCCGAGCCCGCCCCCCACCGGGATGCGCTTCACGATCTCGATCGCAAATCCGGCGGGCCAGCCGGCCGCTTCCTGGTACGCCACCGCGGCGCGGTACGCCAGGTTCTGCTCCGCGGGACCGAGTCCGCCTTCCGGGATCGTATCGCCGGTGCAGTCGATGCTGCGCCCGGGGCGGTCGAGGCGCAGCGTCACTTCGTCGGCGAGGTCGATGCGTTGAAAGACGGTCTCGATCTGATGATAGCCGGAGCTTTCGCGGCTCAGCACGTGCAGCCGCAGGTTGATCTTGGCCTGCGCTGCGGCGCGGGCGGCGCGGGCCGAAGCCAGCGGGATGGCCGGGGTGGGACGCGAGGGCTGGGTCATGCGGTGCCGTTGGGCGCGCCGCTCTGTTCCCCGGCGGCGCGGATCTCACCATAGGTGATGCCCGCGCGTGTCAGGTACCACAGGCCGAGCAGCGTGATCGGAATGTAGGACACGATGTGGAAGGTAAGGCTCCACGCGGCCGCCGCGCTGGCGGCGATGCCGAACGCGGCGAGCCCGACGCGTCCGCCGAGCTCGAACACGCCGGCGAACCCCGGCGTGGACGGCACCGACACGAAGGCGACGATCACCCCCTGCGCGAACAGCGCCGCCGAGAAGGGGGCGTTGATGTGCAGCGCCCGGAAGGCGAGCCAGAACGCGAACGCGTTGAGCAGCCAGTGGACCACGGCCCAGAACAGCACGACGACGAAGCGGACGGGGCTGCGGAGCACACTCAGCCCGCCGGCGAACGACCGCAGCACGGCGCTGCCGCGCGCCTCGATGGCCGGCGCCACGCGGCGCGCGAACCGTTCGTACACCGCGATCGCCTGCCTCGGATAGCTGGCGAACAGGAAGAGGGCGGTGAATCCGGCGATGATGGCGGCGATGCCGAGCAGCGCGGCGTCGCGGACGGACCATCCGTGGATGTCGTGCACGCCGAGGAAGCGGGGATCGAGCATGGCCACGGCCATCAGCAACAGCACCGAGGCGCCGTCGAACAGCCGGTCCACGACGAGCGAGGCCAGCGACGTGGAGAAGCTCACCTCCGGGCGTTCCCGCGTGAGCGCGTACGCGCGGGCCAGCTCGCCGGCCCGCGCCGGCACCACGTTGTTGACCATCATGCCGATGGCGACCGATCGCCAGAGCGGGCCGAAGGGCAGCTTCGGGGCGACGGGGTCGAGGATCACCCGCCACCGGATGGCGCGCACGGGAAAGATCGACGTGGCTGCCACGGCGCAGAGCACGAGCAGCGGAATATCCGCGTCGTGGAGCCGTTCGGCGACGTCGTGCCAGGGCACGCCATGCAAGGCCCACCAGAGTCCGAGCGCGCTCAGCACGAGGCCAAGCGCGCCGCGCCAGCCAAGCTTCACGGGCTATTCCTCGAGCGCGAGGTCGAGGAGCTCGTACAGTTCCCGGAGGAGTTCGGGATCGGGCGGGTTGCCGGAGGCGCGAATGCGTTCGCGCAGCTCGACGGCGCGTTCGAGGGCGGCACGCCCGCGGTAGACGAGCGCGTCGACGGGCACGACCTGGTCGCCCACCGGCGCCGGTTCGGCAAAGGGCTGAGAAGTGAAGGCGTCGAGCGCGGCGATCCCCTCGTCGATGGACGCCGTGGCGGCAACGACGGCGGGGGTTGGGCGCACCGGCGTCGCCACGCGGGCGGGGGTCGGCTGCGCCGGCGTTGCCCGCACCGGCGTGGCGCGGATGGGGGTTGCGTGGACCGGCGTCGGAGCGACGGGCGTCGCGCGGACCGGCGTCGGAGCGACGGGCGTCGCGCGGACGGGCGTGGGCTGCACGGGGGTTGCCCGCGCGGGGGTGGCCGCCACCGGGGTGACGCGCACGGGGGTCGGGGTCGCCGGAGGCGGAGCCGGCGCCGGGCGCGTGGCCGCGGCCGGCATGGCCGGAATCGCCGGCAGCGACATGAACGGCGTGGGCGCCGAGGACGACACGGGCGCGTCCGGATACGCGATGGTCTGCACGATCCGCTCGATCGTGAGCAACGCGTGCTCGTCCAGCGTGTCGGTCACGTTCCCGTGCACGGTCATCAGATCCACGACGGCCTTCTGATTGAAGCTCTCCGCCGCCTGCTTGATGGCGCGCAGGGCGCGCCGCATGTCGCGGCGCGCGCGCTCGCGCAGCTGCGGGTCTTCCGTGGAGCGCACCGTGGCCACGCTCCCGCGGAGAAATTCGGCCAGGCTCACCACTTCCATCCGGAACCGCTGCTTGGGCGTCGTGGGCGGATTGGCCGCCTTCGACAGCACCTGCGGTTCGCTGTCGTCGGGGGCGAGCGAGCCGATGGGCACGATGGGCGCCGTCCGCTCGCCGGCATTCTCGAGGGCGTCGGACGCCGCCACGAACTGCTCGTATTCCGCCGACGGTTCGCTGGCGGGGCGGCCGTCGCGAAGGGCGCCCGCGATGCGGCGCAGCATGGCGGCCGACGCGCGCAGCATTTCCACCTGCGCGCTCGAGAGGCGCGGTTCGCCCAGCTCGAGCGGATGCGCGGCGTTCTCCGCCGCTTCAGCCACCTCGGCGAGCGGGGGCATGTCCTTGATGCCGGCGATCCCGCGCAGGGCGCGCACGCGGCTCAACACGACGCCCACGCCCGGGCGATTGTCGGGGCGCGCGGCGAGCAGGTCGAGCCCGGCGGCGATGTTGCTGCACTCGCCCACGAGATACGCGGGCGGAGCGGGGATGGCGGCCACGGCGCCGCTGCGGCGCGGCGCCGGCGCGAACGTGCTCAGCTCGCGCTTCCGCGACTCGGCGCGCTGCGACTCGGGGGCGCCCCAACTGCGCGCGGATCGCACGAGGATCTTGCAGTCGTCGATCGCCGACACCATGGCGGCGCGGAGCGCGGGCGTCCAGTCGAGCACACCGTCGCGGGTGGCGCGGCCGATGCCCTCGATGGCGGACGCGAGGTCGGCGAATGCCGGCAGCTTCGCCATCGTCGCTGCGCCTCGAAGGGCACGCGCCGTGCGCTGCATGGCCTCGCCGTCCGGCGCGCCCTGGGACGCTTGCAGCACGAGGCCATCGAGTTGCTCGATGTACTCGCCCGCCTCCAGGACGAAGAAGTCGATGAATCCGCCAGCCGCCGTCATGCCCGCTCCATTAAGGTGTGCCGCGTTCCGAAATTAGGACCACCGGCGCGCGGCGTCCATTGCCCGGCGCATCTCCGCGACGGCCTCGGCGAGTCCGACGAACACCGCGCGGCTGACGATCGAGTGGCCGATGTTCAACTCCTCGCACGCCGGGATGGCCGCGACGCGGGCCACGTTGGCCACGGTGAGTCCGTGGCCAGCATGCACGGCGAGCCCGAGCGACGCGGCCAGCTCGGCGGCGCGGGCCAGGGCGCGCAACGGCGCCGAATCGCCGGGCTGGTTGGCGTACGTCCCGGTGTGCAGCTCCACGGCGTGCGCGCCGAGCGCCTGGGCCCGGCGCACCGCGTCGTCGTCGGGATCGATGAACAGGCTGCTTCGAATGCCGGCGCGGTTGAGCCGCTCGATGCCGTTGGCCAGGTGGCGGTTGTCGCGCCGCACGTCGAGTCCGCCCTCGGTGGTGATCTCCTCGCGCTTCTCAGGCACGAGCGTAGCCTGAAACGGATGCAGGCGTTCGGCGATGCCGAGCATCTCGTCGGTGCACGCCATCTCGAGGTTGAACACGGTCTTGATGCCGGCGCGAATCCGTTCGACGTCGGCGTCCTGAATGTGGCGGCGGTCTTCGCGCAGATGGGCGGTGATGCCGTCGGCGCCGGCGCGTTCGCAGAGGAGCGCGGCTGCGAACGGGTCGGGTTCGGAGCCGCGGCGGGCCTGCCGGAGCGTGGCCACGTGATCGATGTTGATGTAGAGGCGCTGGCGCGGCCTGACGCCACCGGCGTCGTCGGTTGCTCGCATGAAGACGGCCCGTTAGGTTCGCTGCAAGACCCTGGTGGAGAGACGCGTGAAGAAGTTAATCATCGGCCTGGTGCTCGCGGTGGGGTGTCGCTCGGGAGCGACGATGGCTTCCAATCCGCCGGGACCTGCGATGCCCACCGGCAACATCACCGGCGCCGCGAACGCGCCCAACGCGATCGATGCCTTTCTGGGGGCGATCCGGGCGCAGGACCTGCAGGCGCTCGGCGCCATCTGGGGGACGCCTGACGGGCCCGCCCGCAACCGACTGCCGTCGGAGGTGCTCCAGGAGCGCGAGCTGACGATGATGTGCTACCTGCACCACGACTCGTTCCAGATTCTGAGCAATGCGCCGACGCTCAACGGCGGGCGCACCTACTCGGTGCAGTTGAAGTACAAGGGACTGTCGCACGTCGGGCAGTTCGACGTGGGCAGGGCGTCGGACGGGCGGTTCTACGTCTTCTCCGTGGTCAATTTCACGGACTTCCAGGATTTCTGCGGCGCCAAGTGACCGGAGTCACCGCTCAATGCTCGCTCAGCTCCACGAGGACGCCGCCGGTCGACGCGGGATGCAGGAAGGCGATGCGCTTGCCTTCGGCGCCGATGCGCGGCGTCTGATCGATGAGCCGCAGGCCGGCGGCGCGGCAGCGCTTGAGGGTGCCGTCGAGGTCATCCACGGCGAAGCACACGTGGTGAATGCCGGCGCCGCGTTTGGCGAGGAACTTTCCGATCGGCGAATCGGTTTCCTTGGCCTCGAGCAGCTCCACCAGCGATTCCCCGGCGGCCACGCCCGCGATGCGGGCGCCGTCGGCGTCGTCGAGCGGCACCTCGGGCATGCCGAGGACGTCGCGGTAGAGGGGCAGGATCGCGTCGAGCGCGGGCACGGCAATCCCGATGTGGGCGATGCGGGTGCCGCGCGGCGTAGATGCGGACATGAGAAGCGCTCCGACTGGGCGTGGGCGCTATTAACATAATGATGGGTGGCGGGTCCAGCAGGCCCGCCCGGGGGAGAACGGGATGTCGAACACGACTGCAGTAACCGACGGCAACTTCGAGAAGGAAGTCGAGAAGAACCCGGGGCTCACGATCGTCGATTTCTGGGCGGCGTGGTGCGGCCCCTGCCGGATGATCGCGCCGGTGCTCGATCAGCTGGCCGTGCAGTACGCGGGCAAGGTCAAGGTGGCCAAGCTCGATGTGGACTCCAACATCAAGACGGCGACGCGGTTCAACGTGCGGTCCATTCCCCTGCTGCTGTTCTTCAAGGACGGGAAGGTGGTGGACCAGATCGTCGGCGCGGTGCCGCGCGCCCACATCGAGTCGAAATTGCAGCAGCACGCCGCCTAGTTCCGTATTGCCACCGCCACTCGGCGGCGTCATGTTTCGCCTGGGAGACCACCGCCGGTCTCCCAGGCGTCTCGTTTTCCCCGGCCCATTCGCCCCGGGCCCGACGCGGCGTCGCCGCGTTGCGGCTTCGCGGCTTCACCGCTCCCGCTGGATGCCGTCCACCCTCGCTGCGCTTCGCTTCCCGTACCTGCGTGTGCTGCTGCCGCGCACGCGCCTCGCGTACATCCACGTGCGCAACCTGCTGTCCGACGCCAAGCGCGATCGGTTGGCCCGGGTGTCGGGATACGTCGCCATCTGGCTCCCGGAGGAGCTGGTGGTCTTCTACCTGCTGCGTGGCGAGGTGGTGAACGCGACGATCACCGACTCCGGCGGCGCGCGCGCCGTGGGCATCGCCACGGCGCTCGAGCACCTGCCGTCGGAGCCGGAGTACGGCGACATCTGCTTCCACGAGGCCGACGAGCAGCAGCTCGCGTGCATGTTCGCGTCGCAGTCCCGCCCGCACGAGCCGTGGCCCTCGGGGATGAAGGTGACCGACCCGGCCGAGCTGTTTCCGTACCTCGACGCGATGGCGTTCGACGGCTTTGCCGAGATCGTCGCCGACGGCACGATGAACTATCTCGTGTTCACCAACGGCGCCGTGGAGCGCGCCTTCCTCTCCACCACGCACCACGGCACGACGGCCGACCGCGTGGCCAAGATGTTCGCGCGCGAGGGGAAGGTGGAGGGCACGCAGGTGATGCGCTGGGCGGGGCTCGACCCGCTGCCGGTACAGGCGCCGCCGGCGCTGGTGCAGGCCTACCGCGAGCTCGCGGCGTCGCTGGTAAGCCGGCTCACCGCGGACGGGCGCACCAGTGCGGGCGCGCTCGCCGAGCAGGCGCGGCAGAACCTGCTCGGCGTCCACCCGGTGCTCAAGGGGTTCAGCTTCAACGGCCAGACGCCGGAGGACGTGATCGCCGATACGGGGCGGCTCACCGCCGCGATGGGCGCGTGGCTCAAGGAATTTCTCTTCGCCGCCGCCGATCTCGAAACGACGTCGCCAGGCGCCGTCCTGCACGATCTGACCTGGGGGCGCCGCCACATGTTCCAGTCGGCCGGGCTGTACGCCCTGCTTCCATGGAAGGTGGTGTGACGCAGCCCGGTGATGGGACAGGGGGCGCGACGCCGGGCCGCCTGTACGTCGTGAGCACCCCCATCGGCCACATGGGGGATTTTTCTTTTCGGGGGGTCGAGACGCTGCGGCACGTGGCGCTGATCGTGGCCGAGGACACGCGGCACACCCGGCATCTGCTCGAGCGGTACGACGTCGTCACGCCGATGCAGCCCTACCACGAGCACAACGAAGCGCGACAGACGCCGCGGCTCATCGAGCGGCTCTGCGCCGGCGACGATCTCGCGCTGGTGAGCGACGCCGGCACGCCGCTGGTGTCGGACCCCGGAGCGCGGCTGGTGCGCGCCGCCATCGACGCGGGCATCGACGTCGTGCCGGTGCCGGGGGCGTCGGCCCTCCTGGCCGCGCTCGTCGCCTCCGGGCTTCCCGCCGAGCCCTTCACCTTCTACGGGTTCCTGCCGCGCGGCGGGGGCGACCGGGCGCAGCGGCTCGTGGAGGTGGCGCAGTCGCCGTTCACGTCGGTGCTGTACGAAGCGCCGGGGCGCGTGGTCGACACGCTTACGGCGGTGGCCGAGCGGGCCGGCGCGGGACGCCCGGCGGTCGTCGCGCGTGAGCTGACGAAGATGCACGAGGAACTGCGGCGGGGAACGCTGGGCGAGCTCGCGGCCTACTATACGGAGGCGCCGCCGAAGGGGGAGGTCGTGATCGTGATCGCCGGCGCGCCGCCGGCGGTGCTCGACGAGCCGGCGCTCCGGGAGCGCGCCCGCGAGCTGCGCGCGCAGGGCTATTCGGTGCGCGACACGGCGGCGGCGCTGGCGAGCGAGTTCGACGCGGCGCGGAATCTCGCGTATCGGCTGGCGAGGGAAGCGGAATGAGGTTGGGGCGAACCGAAGTCGGAAGTGAACAGTCGACGGTCCGCAGTGCTCAGTGGACGGCCAGGCAGCGACGCCGGGGTTGTTCGCTGGTCGCGGCGAGCATCGCCGCGCTGTCGCTGACCGGCGCGCGGCCGGCGGCGTCGGTGCCAACCGCCGTCGACGCTGTTTCGGCGCCGCACCTCACCATCGCCCGGCTGCAGTACGGCGGCGGTGGAGACTGGTACGCCAATCCGTCCAGCCTGCCCAACCTGCTCGAGGCCATCCGTGAGCGTACCACGCTCAAGGTGGACCGCACCGAAGCCCGCGTCACGCTCGACGACGACCGGATCTTCGACTACCCGTTCGTCCACGCCACGGGCCACGGCAACATCCACTTCACCGACGCCGAGATCGTGCGGCTGCGCGAGTATCTG
>DASVWS010000022.1:0-9782 GCA_036393095.1 Gemmatimonadaceae bacterium
ACGGACGTGATCTTCAGCCCGCGCACGCTGGTGCAACCGGACGTGGTGGTCGTGCCGTTGAAAGACGGAACACGGCCCCGGACCCAGGCGGAAGCCGGGAAGCCGGTGCTGGCTGTCGAAATCGTGTCGCCCGGATCGGCACGCACGGACCGCGTGAGAAAACGCGCGCTGTATCAGCGCGAGAGGGTGCCGGAGTACTGGATCGTGGATCCCGACGCCCGGGTGATCGAGCGATGGCGCCCCGACGACAACCGCCCCGAGATCCTCGTCGACCGCATCATCTGGCAGCCCGCGGGCGCGGCGGAGCCGATGACGATCGAGTTGGCGGCGTTCTGGGAGGAAGTGTTCGGCGGGGCTACCGCCCGCTGATCGCGCTCATCGTGATCGGCGAGAGGACGCGGGCGCCGGCGGTGGTCATGCGCCGCAGCACCTGCTTGGCCGCCGCCGGGTCCAGCGGGGCGCTGCACAGGTAGCCCTGCCACGCCTCGCACTGCTGCGCATACAGGAAGTCGAGCTGCGTGGGGTGCTCCACCCCCTCCGCCACCACCTTGAGTCCCAGCGACCGGGCCAGCGCGATGACGGCCACCGCGATGGCGGTGTCGTTCGCGTCGCGCACGAGGTTGCGCGTGAAGCTGGTGTCGATCTTGAGCGCGTCCACCGGAAAGGTGCGCAGCGACTGCAGCGACGAATACCCGGTGCCGAAGTCGTCGATGGAAATGCCCACGCCCAGCGCCTTCAGCTCGGCGAGCCGGCGCACCGCGTCGGCGCCGGACTCGGTGGCGCTGGTCTCGTTGATCTCCAGCTCGAGCGCCGAGGGCGGCAGCCCGAATTCGTCGAGGGTGCTGCGCACGAGGTCCGCGAGCCCGGGCTGCTGGACCTGCCGCATGCTCAGGTTCACGGCCATCCGCAGCTCGTAGTACCCCTCGGCGCGCCACTCGGCGAGCTGCTGGCACGCGGTGCGCAGCGCCCATTCGCCGATGGGCACGATCATCCCGGTGGACTCGGCGAGCCGCAGGAACTGCTCGGGCCGCACGAGGCCGAGCACGGGATGCCGCCAGCGCAGCATGGCCTCCATGCAGCAGACGCCGCCGTCGGTGGTGCGCACGATGGGCTGGTAGTGCATCAGGAATTCGAGATTCTCCACGCCGCGCCGGAGGGCGCTCTCGAGCGCGAGCTGCTCGATGGCGTGGGCGTTCATCTCCGAGGTGTAGAGCTGGAAGAGATCGGGTCCCTGGGCCTTGGCGCGGTACATCGCCGCGTCGGCGTTCTTGAGCAGCGTGCCGGCGTCGGCGCCGTCGTCGGGATAGAGGCCGATGCCGATGCTGGCGGTGACGAACAGCTCGCGCCCCTCGATGGTGATGATCTCCTTCACGGCGTCGCGCACCTTGCGGGCGACGCCGATGGCGTCCTCCACGGTGTGCGCGGTGGGCGCGAGCACGGTGAACTCGTCGCCGCCCATGCGGGCCACGGTGTCGCTCTCGCGGAGCGCGGTGCGGAGGCGGCCGGCCACGATCTGCAGCAGCTTGTCGCCGGCGGCGTGGCCGAGCGAGTCGTTCACCACCTTGAACCGGTCGAGGTCCACGAACAGCACGGCGAGCTTGGCCTTGGACCGCCGCGCGCCGGGGATGGCCATGTTCAGGTGGTCGAGGAAGAGCTTGCGGTTGGGGAGCCCGGTGAGCGGGTCGTGGAGCGCGAGGCGGTGGACCTGGGCGGCGTTGGCGGTGGCGGCGGCGTGCTGCTCCTCGAGCAGCCAGATGACGACGCCGAGCCCCATGGCGAAGAGCAGCACGAACTCGGCGAACCCGAGCGAGAGGAGGAAGTTGTGGTGCTGGACGTCGCCGGGGCCGACGAGCGCCTGGAACGCCGGCAGCATGAATTGCGAGATGCCGAACAGGGCGAAGGCGCCGGAGACGATGCGGCGGCCGATGCCGCGGACGCCGGCGCCGCGCCACACGTGGAGGGCGGCGATGAGGAAGGCGAATCCGACGACGACGCCCCGCACGCCGGTGCGGAACATGAACCGGACCGGTTCGCCGGTCGGGTCGGTGGCGTGGACGAGCGCGAGCGCGGCGCCGCCGACGGCGGTGATGAACAGGAAGCCGCGGCGTTCGGCCCGGCTGAGGGGGCTCATGCCCATGAGGTCCCCGGATCCGACGAGGAGCCAGACGACCTCGAGGTAGCCCGCGGCTCCGGTGAGGAGCGCGACGCCGAGGACGAGGAGGTTGTCGAGGGGGAGGGTGTCCGCGAAGGCGACGCCGGCGGCGGAGCCGACCAGTGCCACGCAGAGGGCGGACCAGCTCAGCGCCCAATCGCGCAGGAAGGTCCGCTTGTACTCGCGATAGAACCCGCCAAAGATCGCTGCGGCAATCAGAGCGCCAGAGGCCTGAACGAGGTAACTGGCGAGAAGGGAGTCGTTCATAAGGGTGTCGTCGTCGACAGGTGTAACGATGCCGCGGACTGCAAACCGAGTAAAGAGAGAGTGTGACCGAGCTGTTTAGAAAGCGGACAGTCGTGTGATCAGGCGCACGAAAAGAGAGTGAGGAAGGGAGTCAGACCGTCGGACAGTCGGACAGACGGGCAGCGAGGGCGGAAGTACAGCAAGAACAGTGCGAAGCGCCCCGTCATCGGGGCGCGATGGCGGGGCGGGCGGATGGGCAGAGGCCGGTACGAGGTACGGTCGACGTGATGACCGCGCGGCTGATTCAGTACATCGCCCGCGTACGGGTTGCGCTCCATCTCGGCGAGTGCATCAACGAGACGGCCGCGATCCTTTGGCGGCAGCTCGGCGAGTCTTCGCGCGGCCTGTCTGGCGAGCACGACCTCCCAGGACATGGCGCAAGCCGTCCAGCGTCACGACATCGCCGCGGTCGACTTCGGCGCGACCGCGCTGGATGGCCGCGAGTTCCGCCGTCGTGACCTGCACGACGGGCATGCCGCTGAGGTAGCGGCGCAGGGCTTCGCGCACGAGCTCGGACGTGGTGCGGTGCTCGCGGCGGCTGGCCTGACGCACGGCGTCGGCCATGTCTCGCGGCAGGGAGATGGTGAGTGGTTCACGATTTCGCATGGGCGCCTCCGGTGCGGTATGACAATATCATACCGCCGTGGCGCTGGAGCAAGTGACGGGCTGACGACGATGCGCGTGCTGCCGTCGCCCCCGTGCGCGACGGTGGCTCAATCTCGCCGGGATCGTGGCACGCGCGACATCAATGGGCCGCGCGCGTCACCGATTCCCTGCCGCGGCCCGTGGCGTCGCAGACCGCGGCAGGCGCCGCTAGCCGAGCAGTGTCTGCGCGGCGCGGACGACGGCGTCGGCGGTGATGCCGAACGCGCTATAAATCTTTTCGTATGGCGCCGACGCGCCGAAGTGGTCGAGGCCGATGACGGCGCCGGCGGTGCCGGTCCAGCGGTACCAGCTCATGGGCTGGGCGGCCTCGATGGCTACGCGCGGCACGCCCGGCGGGAGCACCTGGTCGCGGTAGGCGGCGTCCTGCGCCGCGAACAGCTCGTGGCTGGGCATGCTCACCACGCGGGCGGGGATGCCCTGGGCGGCGAGGGCGGCCTGCGCGGCGAGCACGAGCTGGACCTCGGACCCGGCGGACATGAGGACGACCTTCGGCGCTCCCTGCGCGGGATCGGCGAGCACGTACCCCCCGCGGGCGACGCCGGCGGCGGCGGCGCGGGGCGGGCGCTCGATGAACGGGACCTTCTGCCGCGTGAGCACGAGGGCGACGGGGCCGTCGCGGTGGGCGAGGGCGAGCTTCCACGCTTCGGCGGTCTCGCCGGCGTCGGCGGGGCGGAACACGGTGAGCTGCGGGATGGCGCGCAGCGACGAGAGCTGCTCGATGGGCTGGTGGGTGGGGCCGTCCTCGCCCAGGCCGATGGAGTCGTGGGTGTAGATGAAGACGACGTGCAGCTTCATGAGCGCCGCGAGGCGGACGGCGGGGCGCATGTAGTCGCTGAAGATCAGGAAGGTGCCGCCGAAGGGAACGATGCCGCCGTGGAGCGCCATGCCGCTCATGATCGAGGCCATGGCGTGCTCGCGGATGCCCGAATGGATGTAGCGGCCGGCGGGGTTCTCGCCGTTGTAGTTGTGCTCGCTCTTGATCTCGGTGCCGTTGGACGGGGTGAGGTCGGCGGAGCCGCCGACCAGCTCGGGGACGACGGGGGCGAGCGCGTTGAGCACGGCCTGCGACGCGGCGCGGGTGGCCAGGGTGCCGTTGTCCTTCGTGAATACGGGGACCTTCGCTTCCCAGCCGGTGGGCAGCTCGCCGGCGAGGCGGCGCTGCAGCTCCTTCGCGTCATCGGGAAAGGCCGTGGCGTAGGCCTGGAAGCGCGCGTTCCACTCGGCGTGCGCGGCGGCGCCGCGGGGGCGGGCCTGGCGGCAGCGCTCGAGGGCGGGCTGGGGGACGAAGAAGGGTTCCTGCGAGAGCCAGCCGAGGTTCTGCTTGGTGAGCTTGATCTCGTCGGCGCCGAGGGGCTCGCCGTGGGCCTTGCTGGAGTCCTGCTTGTTGGGGCTACCGAAGCCGATGTGGGTGCGGGTGACGATGAGGGTGGGGCGGCCGGATTCGGCGCGGGCCTGGTCGATGGCGGCGTCGATTTGCGACAGGTGGTTCACGTCGCCGATGCGGAGCACCTGCCAGCCGTAGGCCTCGAAGCGGCGGGCGGTGTCGTCGGTGAAGGTGAGCTCGGTGGCGCCGTCGATGGTTATATGATTGTCGTCATAGAACCCGATGAGCTTGCCGAGCCGGAAGTGGCCGGCGAAGGAGGCGGCTTCGTGGGAGATGCCTTCCATGAGGTCGCCGTCGCTGCAGATGAAGTACGTGTGGTGGTCGATGACGGCGTGCCCGGGCTTGTTGAACCGCGCGGCGAGGTGTGACTCGGCGAGCGCCATGCCGACGGCGTTGGCGATGCCCTGGCCCAGGGGGCCGGTGGTGGTTTCGACGCCGGGGGTGTGGCCGTGCTCGGGGTGGCCGGGGGTTTTGCTGCCCCACTGGCGGAACTGCTTGAGGTCGTCGAGGGAGAGGTCGTAGCCGGTGAGGAACAGGCAACTATAGAGGAGCATCGACGCATGGCCGCAGGAGAGCACGAAGCGATCTCGATTGGGCCAGGCGGGGTCGGCGGGGTCGTGGCTCAGGTACTCGGTGAAGAGCTTGTACCCGAGCGGCGCCAGGGCCATGGGGGTGCCGGGGTGGCCGGAGTTGGCCGCCTGGACGGCGTCCATGGCGAGGGTCCGGATGGTGTTGATGCAAAGGAGGTCGAGATCGGGCGTTGCCATGAGGACAATCGGACGGTGGAGAGTCGGACGGTCGGGCAGTCGGACAGTAGACAGCAAGGAGCGGGAGAACGAGTTGGAAGTTAATACATGCGAATTCCCGGCTTCCGGGGCGTTACCTCACGAGTTCTTCGACGTCCGCTGCTTTGCAGGTGGGCTCGTGGCCGGGGTAGGAATGGCCGCAGTGGATGCACTGCTCGCCGAAGCCGGTGCGGCGCCAGATCAGGTAATAGACGGCGCGCTGGAGGTTCTTCACACGCTGTTCAAGGTCCGATGGAGTGGGCATGCCGACGGTGCTCCCATGGGTTCGATTTTGAGATGACCTGCCAGGTGAAAGGTGAATGGGAACGCGGGTGATGGAAAGGCGAGCGTCGGGGGGCGACTCCCCGTTGCCCGATCCGGGGGCGGGGCGCATACTCCGGGTGGTGGACCTCCCCCCACTGCACAGAATGCTCAACTCCACGACGGACCCCGATCTCCGTGCCTGATCGCAGCACGCCGCCACGCGGTGAGACCCCGCCGGTGAATCCGGCGGCGGGGGGCGACGCGGGCGTGGGGGAGGGCGCGCGGGCGACGCCCTCGGGCAACGCGCGCATGACGCCAGCGGGATCGCGGCGGCTGACGCCGTCCGCCCCGATGCGGGCCGCGCCCGCCGACGCGACGCTGTCGCGCGAGCTGGGGGACTTCCTGGTCGAGCTGTCGATCGCGTTCCACAAGCACGCGATCTATCCGGCGGGGCATCCGCTGGTGCGCTCGGCGGTGGACGCGGTGACGACGAAGCTCTGGGGGCTGCTCACCAACCGGAGCGCGCTGTCGATCGGCGTGGCGCGGCGGCAGCTCATCATCGAAGGGGTGGCCACCGACGCCAACCATCCGCTGCTGCAGGAGCTGGCGTCGAAGCTGCACCGGCACCATCTGGGCGCGGTGAAGCTCATGGCGGGGATCACGCGCGACGAGCTGTCGGAAGCGCTCGCGACGATGGCCGTGGACGCGGGGCGCATGGAGCGTCCGCTGGGGCTGGACGCGGCGGAGACGTCGGCGCGCTGGGCGCACGTGAAGATCTATCCGCTCACCTACGAGAAGCTGGAGCTGCTGGACGAGGAGGACGCCGAACACGAGGCGCAGGCGCCGGAAGAGGGCCAGATGCGGGCAGGGCGTGCGGCGCAGCTCTGGGTGGGGTTGGCGCGGGCGGCGCTGGCGGCGGACGCGGCCGGCCACGACGCTCCCCAGGCGCAGGAGCATGAGCAGACGCAGACGCTGGAGCCGGTGGCGGTGGCCAAGGCGATCGACGAGCACCAGCGCGAGGTGGCGTACGACCAGGTGATCGTGGGCTACCTGCTGCAGATCGCCGACGAGCTGAAGACGGCGAAGTCGGCGGAGACGGGGGCGCTGCAGCGGCGCATCTCGGGGCTGGTGGGCGCGCTCCGCCCGGAGACGCTGCAGCGGCTGCTGGACATGAGCGGCGACAACCGGCAGCGCCGGCAGTTCGTGCTCGACGCGTCGCAGGGGATGACGGTGGACGCGGTGGTGGAGCTGGTGAAGGCCGCCGCCGAGGCGGAGCAGCAGACGATCTCGCATTCGCTGATGCGCATGTTCTCGAAGCTGGCCAGGCACGCCGGCGACGCCGACACGACGAAGCGGACGCTGGCCGACCATTCGCTGCGCGAGCAGGTGGTGCGGTTGATCCGCGAGTGGTCGCTGGACGATCCGAACCCGGAGGCGTACCGGCGGGTGCTGGAGGAGATCTCGCGCCAGGGGCCGGCGGAGGTTGCGCCGTCGCCGTTCTCGCTGGACTGCGAGCCCGACCGCGTCGTGAAGATGGGGCTGGAAGTGGGCGTGGTGGGGGCGCGCGTGGAGCACGCGGTAACGACGATGCTCGAAGCCCGGAAGGTGGGGGCGCTGCTCGATCTGGTGGAGCAGGCGCCGGACCCGGCGGTGGGCGCGCAGCTCTGGCGGGAGGTCGAGGACCGCGACGTGCTGCGGTCGGTGCTGGAGCAGGAGCGGGTGGACTACGTGCTGGCGGCGCGGCTGGTGAAGCGGATGCGCATGGCGGCGATCATGCCGCTGCTCGACGCGCTCGAGAGCCACGAGGAAGGGAAGGCGCGCGACCGGCTGATGGAGCTGCTCGTCTCCATCGGGCCGGACGCCGGCCCGTACATCGCGACGCGGATGCGCACGGCGCCGGCGCCGCTGCAGCGCGACCTGCTCATCGCGCTGGGCCGCCTGGACCGCCTGCCGCCGGGGATGGATCCGGGGGCGTACCTGATGCATCCGGAGCCGATGGTGCGGCGCGAGGCGGTGCGGCTCTTTCTCAGGGTGCCGGAGACGCGGGAGCAGACCATCCTGTCGGCGCTCTCCGATCCCGACGACCGGACGGTGTTCCAGGCGCTCTCGGCGGCGCAGGATGGGTGTCCGCCGGAGGGGCTCGCGATCATCCGGCAGCGGGTGGACGACGGCGAGCTGGACGCGTCGCTGCGCGCGCTGGGGATCCGCACGGTGGGCGCCGGCGCGAGCGACCAGGGGACGCGCGACTGGCTGCTGCGCCACGCGACGACGCGCACGAAGTGGCTGCGGCGGAAGAAGCTCCTGCACAACACGCCGGAGATGCTCGCGGCGCTGAGTGCGCTGGCGGCCTACTGGAAGGACGATCCGGAGGCGAAGGACGCGGTGGCGATGGCGCACCGGAGCAAGGACGCCGAGGTGCGGCAGGCGGTGTCGCAGCCGCGGGTGACGGGGCCGATGCGCGCGGTGGGCGGATGAGCGAGCCGGCCAAATTCCTCACGGCGTTCGCGCAGGCGCTGTCGACGATGGCGCTGTATTCCGAGGGCCATCCGGCGCGCGAGCGCGCCATCGACCGGGCGCACGAGCAGCTGACGGCGCTGCAGGCGTCGGACGCGCAGCCCGAGTTCAGCTTTTTGGGCGAGGAGACGGTGTACCGCAACGTCGCGATGCGCGAGATGCGCGACTGGGAGTGGGCGGGGCGGCTGGCGAACGCCGGCGTGCAGCGGCTGGAGTTCGAGCACGCGGTGGGGCGCGCGGAGTTCGAGGAATTCCTGGAGCAGGTGCTGGCGCGGCTGACGATGTCGGCGATCGACACGTCGGAGGCGCGGCAGACGCGGGCGTCGTCGATCAAGTTCGGCGCGATCGGCATTCGCGGGGAGACGAAGGCGCAGCAGGAGGCATACGCGGCGCCGGTGGCCACGGCGACGATCGGCTATTCGCTGGGGGAAGAGGTGGAGGCGGTGCGCTGGATGCACACCGAGGTGGGCGACCGGGCGGCGCTGCCGCTGCTGGAAGCGGAGAGCGTGGTGCGGTCGCTGAGCGTGGCGATGCACGGCGAGAGCGAGATGGTGCTGCCGCTGCTCGAGCTGCGCCAGTTCGACGAGTACACGACGACGCACTGCCTGAACGTCTCGGTGCTGACGATGGCGCTGGCGGAGCACCTGGGGATGAGCGGGTCCGACGTGCGCACGTTCGGCGTGGCGGGGCTGCTGCACGACCTGGGCAAGGTGCGCGTGCCGCTGGAGATCCTGAACAAGCCGGGGAAGCTGACGGATGAGGAGCGGACGGTGATCCAGAGCCACACGGTGGAGGGGGCGAAGATCATCATCACGAGCGACCGCGAGCTGGACCTGGCGGCGGCGGTGGCGTACGAGCACCACATCATGCTGAACGGCGGCGGCTATCCGAAGCGCCACTACGAGCGCGACCCGCACAAGGCGAGCACGCTGGTGCACGTGTGCGACGTGTTCGACGCGTTGCGCACGAAGCGGCCGTATCGCGAGGCGTGGGAGACGGAGCGGGTGCTGGGGTATCTGGAGGAGAAGGCGGGGAGCGAGTTCGATCCGGACGTGGCGCGGCCGTTCATTCAGATGATCCGGAGCCTGGAGGGGAAGGTGGTGAGGGCGACGGGGCTGGGGGAGTCGGACAGTCGGACAGAAACGGCGTAACTGCGTACGGCGTAACAGAGTTAGGGCGGCGCCCGGTGGGCGGCGCGGCGGCGTGTGCAAGTTTTCGAGCGCGTGGCGTCTCATGGGTGTATGCAACCCGGAGACACCATGCGCTTCTCATTGATCCTTGCGGGTCTGGCGCTTCCCGCCGCGGCTGCGGCGCAGGGGCGGCTGGTCCCGATGTGCAACATCCCCGCGGACGGACCGCGGGCGATGATTCCCTGCGAGTCCCAGATCGTGCGCACGCGCAGCGACGTGCGCGGCGAGCTGGCGGGGCGCGTCGTGCGCTACACGGTGAACGAGGAGTTCGTCAACCGCGGCGGACGGCTGGGCGAGGCGGACTACCTGTTCCCACTGCCGGCGGGCGCGGCGTTCCGCGATCTCAAGCTGTCGATCAACGGACAGCTGGTGAGCGGCGAGACGATGGACGCGCAGCAGGCGCGCGGGATCTACGAGGAGATCGTGCGCAAGCTGCGCGACCCGGCGCTGGTGGAATGGATGGGCTCGGGGCTGCTGCGCACGCGGATCTTCCCGATTCAGCCGGGGGAGCGAAAGAAGGT
>DASVWS010000023.1:0-91588 GCA_036393095.1 Gemmatimonadaceae bacterium
TAGGGGCCGTACTTGCCCGCCTCGATGGCCTGCAGCTGCGTCTCGAGCGCGCGCTCGGCGGCCGACTGCAGGTCGGGGTCGAGCGTGGTGTAGATCTTGGGCCCCTGCTGGTAGAGCCGCTGTCCGAAGCGGGCGTCGAGCTGCTGGCGGATCCACTCGATGAAATACGGCGCGACATCGCCCGATTCGGTGCGTCCGGCGAGCTGCAGCGGATACGCCCGGGCGAGACTCGCGTCGGCGTCGCTCACCAGTCCGTCCTTGCGCATCAGCTCGATGATCGTGTTGCGGCGCTGCACGGCGCGGTCGGGGAACCGCCGGGGATCGTAACGGCTCGGCGCCTTGGGAAGCGCGGCGAGCGTGGCGGCCTCGGCCAGGTTGAGGTCGCGCGCCGACTTGCCGAAGTAGCGTTGGGCGGCGGTCTCCACGCCGTGGGCGCCGTTGCCGAGGTAGATCTGGTTGAGGTACAGCTCGAGGATGCGGTCCTTGGAATACCGGCGTTCGATGCCGAGGGCCACCTTCACTTCCTTGAGTTTGCGCACGAGCGACTTCTCGCGGGAGATGCGCTCGGGAAACACGTTCCGCGCGAGCTGCATCGTGATCGTCGAGAAGCCCTGCGCGTATCCGCCGCTGCGCAGGTTGCGCAGCCCGGCGCCGAAGACGCGGATGAAGTCGATGCCGTGGTGCGAGTAGAAGCGCTTGTCTTCCGTGGCGAGGAAGGCGTCGCGGACCACGGGCGGAATGTCGGCCAGCGTGATGAGCGTGCGCCGCTCCATGCCCAGCTCGGTGATGAACCGGCCGTCGGCGGCGTACACCTTGGAGGTCTGGCGCGGCGTGTAGGCCTCGAGCACGCCGACCGAGGGACAGCGGCCGGCGCTGCACACGAGCGTCCAGGTCGCCATGGCGATGCCGCCGCCGAAGAAGACGGCGAACGTGCCGACGAGGCAGATCCAGCGCGTGATTTCGGGATGCCGCCCGCGGAAGCGGGAGAAGGGGAGTCGCACGATGCGGTGGAAGCTAATGGCCGCGGCCGACATGCACCAACGTTCGGGCTGTGACTTTCGCTCTGGGCGCCCCTATTATTCGTGCCATGGTTTCCCACCCCCTGCTCGACGAACTGCACTGGCGCGGGCTCGTTTACCAGCACACCGACGGGTTGGCCGAGGCGCTGAACGCCGGGCCCGTCTCGGGCTACGCGGGGTTCGACCCGACGGCGCCCAGTCTCCACGTGGGCAACCTGGTGCCCGTCATGGGGCTGGTGCACCTGCAGCGCCACGGCCACCGGCCGGTGGTGCTCGTGGGCGGGGGCACGGGATTGATCGGCGATCCGAGCGGCCGGTCCACCGAACGCCAGCTGGCGCCGCCCGACGTGGTCGCGGCCAACGCGGCATCCATTCACCGGCAGCTCGAACGGTTCGTGGACTTCGACGGCCCCCGCGGCGCGATCACGCGCGACAACGCCGAGTGGCTCACGAAGCTGGGGGCCATCGAGTTCATGCGCGACGTCGGCAAGCACTTCACCGTGAACTACATGCTCCAGAAGGAGTCGGTGAAGACGCGGCTCGAGGGCGGGATCTCGTACACCGAGTTCTCGTACATGCTGCTCCAGGCATACGACTTCCTGGAACTCTGGCGGCGCGACGGGGTGACGCTGCAGCTGGGCGGCAGCGACCAGTGGGGCAACATCACCGCCGGCATCGAGCTCATTCACCGGGCCGAAGGCACCGACGCGCAGGGCTACGCGCTCACGCTGCCGCTCGTGACCACGGCCAGCGGGGCCAAGTTCGGCAAGAGCGAGGGCGGCGCCATCTGGCTCGACGCCGACCTGACCTCGCCCTACCAGTTCTATCAGTACTGGATCAACGCCGACGACCGGGACGTGAGCAAGTACCTGCGCTACTTCACGCTCCTGTCGCGCGACGACATCCTGGCGCTCGACCGGGCGACGGCGGAGCACCCGGAGCAGCGCGATGCGCAGCGGGCGCTGGCCCGCGAGATGACCCGGCGGCTGCACGGCGACGCCGCGCTGCGCGCCGCCGAAGAGGTGTCGGGCTTCTACTTCGGCGGGCTGGAGCCGTCGGCGCTCTCGATCGAGGCGCTGGGCCAGCTGCGCCGGGAGACGCCGTTCGCCGACGTGCGCGAATCGGAGGTGGGGGGCGAGGCGGCCGGCCAGCTCGACGTGCTCAAGCTGCTCGTCGCGGCCGGCATGGCGAAGTCCAACGGTGCCGCGCGCCGGCTGCTCGAGCAGGGGGGCGTGTCGATGAACAAGCGCCGCCTCGCCGCCTCGGAGCGGTACATCGACGCGGCGTCGGCGCTGCTGGCCGGGCGCCACGTGATCCTCGGCAAGGGCAAGCGCGACTACGCGTTGCTGCACATCGGCAACTGAGCGCTACCGCGCCGCCATCACCTCGAGGGCGCGCGCGATGTCGGCGCCGGTGGTGAAGCCGTGGATGGCGAGGCGCATGGCTCCCTCGCGCTGCGAGTGCGCGATGCCCGCCGCCTTGAGCCGCTGGCTCGTGGCTTCGGGGTGGGGGGGCGCCACGCACACGATTCCGGCGCGCCGCGCGGCGTCGGCGGGCGTCACCAGCCGCATGTCGTCGCGGCCGCGCGCCCACGCCACCACGTCGCCGGCGAGCCGCTCGACGTGCGCCCGGATGGCGTCGGGCCCGAGTTCGAGCAGCAGCTCGAGGCTCGCGTTCATGCCGGCGAAATCCTGGAAGGGCACGGTGATGAACTCGAACCGCCGCGCGTCGTCGCGCCAGGTCAGGTCGTAGTCGAGCAGGCGGCGAAAATCGTCGGAGCCCTTCACGGCCATCCAGCTCACGATGGGCGGGTCGAGCGCCGGGATGAGATCGGCGCGCACGTACGTGAACCCGGCGCCCCAGGGCGAGAGCAGCCACTTCTGCGCGCCGCAGGCCACGATCGCCGGCTGCACGGCGCGCACGTCGAGCGTCAGCGGCCCCAGCCCCTGGATGGCGTCCACCACGAGGTGCACGCCGCGTTCCCGGCACCGGCGGCCGAGGGTGACGAGGTCCATGCGGTAGCCGGTGGCGAATCCCACCCACGACACGGCGACGATCTTCACCGCGGGGTCGTCGAGCGCCGCCAGCACGCCCGCTTCGTCGGGCAGCCGGTCGCGCATGGGAATCACCCGCACCGACGCGCCGCGCCGCGGCGCGATCGCCGTCCACGGATACATGTTCGCGGGAAACTCGCCGTCGGGCACGACGACGACATCGCCCGGGCCGAGGGGGAGCGCCATCGCGGCGACGTTGATGCCGTAGCTCGTGTTCACGGAGAGCGCGATCTCCGCCGGGCTGGCGTTGATGAGACGCGCGACCAACTCGCGCGAGCGCGCGAGCGTACCGAACTGCAGGTCGTCGCTCAGGCGGTGCGGCATGTGGCGCAGGTCGTCGTACGCGGCCAGCGCGTCCACCGCCCGCCGCGGCAGCGGCCCGGTGGACGCGCTGTTCAGGAACACCGCCGTGGCCGGATCCATCCAGGGGAACTCGCGCGCGCGAAGCGCGTGCACATCATAGCTCATGTCTGCGGCACCTCGGGAACGGAGCGCGCGCGTCCGGCGCCCCGCGGGTCGAGGGCGTCGCGGAGCGCGTCGCCCAACAGATTGAACGCCAGCACGGTGAGCCCGATGGCGAGCCCGGGCGCCACCGACGTCCACGGCGCCGACTGCAGTTGCGAGAGGTCGCGTGCGTCGGCGATCATCGCCCCCCAGCTCGGCGTCGGCGGCTGGACGCCGAGCCCGAGGAACGACAGCGACGACTCGGCCATGATCGCAGCGGCGATGCCGAGCGTGGCCGCGATGACCACCGGGGCGACGACGCTGGGGAGGATGTGGCGGAGCATCACCCGCCCGTCGCGCGCGCCGAGGGCGCGCGACGCCTGCACGAACTCGAGCTCGCGCACCACCAACACCTGCCCTCGCACCAGCCGCGCCATGGCCGCCCAGCCCACGAAGCCGATGGTGAGGAACACGATCGTGAGCGACGGCTGGAGCGCCGCCACGAGCGCGATGAGCAGGAGCAGCGTGGGGAAGGCCAGCGTGACGTCGGCCAGGCGCATGACCAGCTCGTCCACCCAGCGCCCGTAGTATCCGGCCACCAGACCGAGCGCGAGCCCGAGCGTGAGCGCGATGAGCTGTGAAAACACCCCCACGGAGAGCGAGATCCGGGCGCCGTAGACGAGCCGCGCCCACACGTCGCGGCCCTGCACGTCGGTGCCGAGCCAGTGGGCGCCGCTCGGCGGCAGCAGCTGCGCGCGCAGGTCGATGGAGAGCGGATCGTGCCGGGCCACCAGCGGCGCCGCGACCGCGGCGATCGCGAGGAGCGCGATCACCGCGATCGAGAACCAGGCGCGCGCGTCCCGGCGAAGCGACGCTCCGGCGCGCGACGTCACGACGGGTCTCCGAGCTCCGGCGGCGTGCCGGGCTGCTGGTGCTTCCACCGGCGATGGTGCCAGAAGTACTGCTCGGGCACGGCCCGCACCCATCGCTCCAGCACCCCGGTGTACGCGGCCACCATCGCGTCGACGTCTGCCTCGCGGTCGCCGGTGCGCACCGTGTCCACCGGCTCGAAGGCGAGCACGAACCGACCGCTCGGCTGGCGGATGGCGGCGCCGAACACCATCGGCGAGTCGAGCCGGAGCGCGAACACTGCCGGGCCGCGCGGCGTCTTGGCGAGCCGGCCGAAGAAGGGCACCCACGTGGACGCGAGCCCCACGGCGCCCTGGTCGAAGAGGAACGCGGCGACGCGCCCGCTGCGCAGCGAGCGCGGCACCACGCGCACCGCGTCGGCGTCGTGTACGACCTGCATGCCGATGCGCCGGCGCGTGCGCGTCAGGTAGCCGTCGAACAGCGGATTCTCCATGCCACGCGCGACGACGTCGAGGGGCACGCCGCGCGCCGCGAGGTACGAGCCGCCCAACTCCCAGTTGCCGATGTGCCCGGTGAGCAGGATGACCCCGCGTCCGAGCGCCCGCGCCCGCTCCAGGACGTCCCAGTTGTCCACGCGCTCGAACAGATCGAGCACCTGCTCGCCGGAGTACGACGGGAGCACGGAAGTTTCGACGAAGGTGCGGCCCAGGCTTTCGTAGCTGGCGCGCGCGACGTCGGCAACGCGCTCCGCCGGCCAGTCGGGGAAGCAGGCGCGAAGCTGGCGCTCGACCACCGCGCGCCGGATGCCGATGGGCGCGTATCCGAGCCGCCCCAGCCATCCGCCCACCCGGCTCGCTCCGTGGAAGCCGAGCAGGCGAAGCGTCCCGACGCCGGCGCGCAGGGCGGCGTACTGCACGCGGTGCGACGCCGTGACGCGACGGGGCGCGCGCTCACTCATGCGTCGCCGGACGGCGACGCGGATTCCGCGGCGAGCACGCCGTTGGCATCCGCCGCCGGCGCCGACTCGTCGCGGAACTGCATCGAGTGCAGCCGGTGGTACGCGCCGCGCAGATCGAGCAGCTCCTGGTGCGTGCCGCGTTCCACGATCCGCCCGCGATCGAGCACGAGGATCTGGCTGGCATGCGTGATCGTGGAGAGCCGGTGGGCGATCACGAACACCGTGCGGCCGGCGAGGAGGCGGTCGATCGCTTCCTGCACGAGGCGCTCCGATTCGGTGTCCAGCGCCGACGTCGCCTCGTCGAGGATGAGGATGGGCGGGTCGGTGAGCAGCGCGCGCGCGATGGCGATGCGCTGCCGCTGGCCGCCGGAAAGCCGGGTGCCGCGTTCGCCGAGCACGGTGTCGTACCCGTGGGGCAGCTCGGCGATGAATCCGTGCGCGTTGGCGGCGCGCGCCGCGGCCTCCACCTGCGCGTCGGTGTACTTGCCGTTGGCGCCGTAGGCGATGTTCCGGCGCACGGTGTCGTTGAAGAGCACGGTATCCTGGCTCACGATGCCGGTGAGCGCGCGCAGCGAGGGCAGGGTGATCTCATCGATGTCCACGCCGTCGAGCAGGATGCGGCCGGCGGTGGGATCGTAGAACCGCGGAATCAGATCGACGAGCGTGCTCTTGCCGGCGCCGCTCGCGCCCACGAGCGCGACGATCTCGCCCTTGCGCGCCGTGAGGCTGACGCCGGAGAGCACCGGTTCCTCGTCGTAGGCGAACGTCACCGACTCGAACTCCAGCCGGTCGCGGAATTCGCTCACGTGCGTGCGGCCGCGGTCGGTGGCCGCCTCGGTGGGCTGGTCGAGCACGCCGAACAGCCGCTCGGCTGCCGCCATCGACTGCTGCGCCGTGGTCGGCATCTGCGAGAGCTGCTTGAGCGGCGAGAGCAGCCGCATCACGAGGATCATGAAGGTGATCAGCGTGGCGCCGTCCAGCGCCGGCACGCCCGCCGGCGCCAGCACTTCGCGGGCGCCGATCCACAGGATCATCACGGCGACGCTGGTGCCGATGACCTCGGTGAGCGGCTGCGAGAGCACGGCCATGCGGGCCACGCGCACCATGCCGCTCGAATACGCGTGGTTGGCCTCGGTGAAGCGCCCGTCCTCGTACGGCTCGGCGGCGAACGACTTCACGAGACGGATCCCGCTCACGACCTCCTGCAGCACGCTGGTGATCTCGCCGTACTCGTTCCGCAGCCGCCGGTAGGCGTGGCGCAGGCGGCGCAGGATGGGCTGGAGGGCGAGGGTGAGCAGCGGCGCTACGACGAGCGACAGCACGGTGAGCCGGACCGACATCGTGAGCAGCACGAACACCGTGGCGAGGATCTGCGCCGCGTTCTGGATGCTCTTCGTGACGAGCTCGGTGATCAGGGCCTTGGTCTGCTCCGTGTCGGAGAGGACCTTCGAGATCACCTGCCCCGTCTTGGTGCGCTGGAAGTACCCGAGCGGGAGGCGCTGCAGGTGGGTGAACACGCGGTCGCGAAGGTCCCGCGTGACGAGCTCCTGGAGCGACGCGCCGAGCTGCCCGCCCGTCCAGACGAACACGTTCTTGATCGCGACGATGATCACGATGGCCACGATCATCGCCTCGAGCGACGCCAGCGGGTGGACCGGATCGAGGAAATGGCCGACCATCCGGTCCTGCAGGGCCTTGATCACCCCGGACGGCGGCGTGAGCGTACTCTGATGGAAGAGGGAATTGAGGAACGGGATGAGCAGCGTGAACGAGAACGCGTCGAGCATGGCGGCGATCACGCTGCTGCCGATGGTGCCCGCCATGCGCCACCAGTGCGGGCGCAGATAGCTCAGCAGCCGGCGGTACTGGGTCATCAGCGGCGCGGGAGGAGGCGCGCGGCGCCTGTCGCGCGGCCGAGCGCCGGCCCGGACGCGCCGTTCGCGCGGCTCGTCCTCTCCGACCGGAACCCGTTGTCGCGGTGATACATGCGGTGGGGATCCAGCAGCTCCGCCTCGTCGTCGGGCCGGAGGACGGATTTCGCCAGGTGCGCCATGTGTCCGGAATGTAGTCCCCCGAAAAACGGCGAGCAACGGAGCGCGGCGTGTCGCTGGCGACGGAGCGTCGCGCGCTCCAGATTGCCCGCGTGCCCGCCCCGCTTCCCCCGTACGCGGTCGTCCCGCCCGCCTTCCCCTTTCCGGCGCTCGCCGCCGGCGCCGGTCACGCGCCACTCGGGGGCAAGCGCGAAGTGCTGCTCGCCTGCTTCGTCGCGGCGCGCCTGGCGCACGACGCGCTCGACACCGAGGCGGGCCCGGTGCCGCCGTCGCTGCGGCGAAGCCGCGCCCAGGGGGCGCGCACGTGGCTCGGTTCGCTCGCCGTTCCATCCGGCGTCCGCGGGCCGATCGGAAAGCTCATCGACGCCTCCGCCGGCGATGATCCCGCGGCGCTGCACGCCGCTCTGCAAGCGGTGATCGCAGTCACGGCGACCCACCTCGATCCCGCCTCACGTTCAGACCTCGAACGTCTTGCTCACGCGCTCGCGGCAGAGGGCGTTTCCGCCTGACCGCGCGTCCCGTCACTCTCCCATTCCCGTCATGGTCCGGCGCACCGACATCTCACCGATTTCCCAGCTGCTCTCGCGCGTGGACGCGATCGCCGACGGCGCCCCGGCGCTGGATACGATTCCGAGCGGATTCCGGAGCATCGACCAGATGCTCGGCGGCGGGCTGCGCCGCGGAGACCTGCTCGTGCTCGGCGGCGACGTCGGGAGCGGCAAGTCGGCGCTCGCGCTGGCGATTGCGCTCCGGGTGGCGCGCGAGCGCGTGAACGGCGCGTTCTACTCCGGCGAGATGACGGGGGAACGCATCATGGAACGCGCCCTCGCCATCGAAGGGCGCGTGCGCATCGACGACCTGCGCCAGGGCACGCTCGACGACCGGGCCCGCGCGGCGGTGGGAGCGGCGGCCGTGCAGCTGCGGGATGCGCTGCCGCGCATCGAGCGCATCCCCCACGGGGGCGTGGGCGCGCTCGCGGCCAACCTGGAGTCGCGCTCCGAGGTCGAGTTGCTCGTGGTGGACTCCCTGGAATCGCTCGTCGAGGGCGCGCGCCTGCGAGACGAGGAGCTGGCCCAGGCGGTGGTGGACCTCAAGAGCCTGGCCCTCCGGCTCAACCTCGCCGTGCTGGTCACCACGCAGCTGCCCGGCCTGGCGCCTCGTGAGGACCGGCGCCCCCAGCTCGACGACTTCGGCGCGCTCGGCGCCGTCAAGCACCACGCCGACGTGATCCTCGCGCTCTTCCGCGAAGCGATGTACGAACCGCAGCGGGAGATCGAAGGCGCCACGGAGCTGCTGGTGCGCAAGAACCGCAACGGCGCGACGGGATACATCGATCTCTTCTTCTACGCGCAGTGGATGCGGTTCGAAGACATGCTCGATCCCGACCGGTAGCGGCCCGGGACGAGGTGCGAAGCCCGGCCACGTTGGCCGCCCCCGCGGGTCCGGCTATATTGGCTCACACCCCGTCCCACCGACATTACCGATTCGTGAGTTGCCGATGGCTGGCCACAGTAAATGGAAGCAGATCAAGCACTACAAGGCGGCCGCCGACGCCAAGCGCGGTGCGCTGTTCACCAAGCTCATTCGTGAAATAACCGTCGCCGCGAAGCACGGCGGCGGCGATCCCTCGGGCAACCCCCGGCTGCGCCTGGCCATCGACACGGCGCGGCAGAACTCCATGCCCAAGGAGAACATCGAGCGCGCCATCAAGAAGGGCACCGGCGAACTCGAGGGCGTGGACTACCAGGAGTTGATGTACGAGGGGTACGGCCCCGGAGGCGTGGCGATCATGATCTCCGCGCTCACCGACAACCCGACGCGCACCGTGGCCGACGTGCGCCACACGATGTCGCGCGGGGGCGGCAACATCGGCACCCCGAATTCGGTCGCCTTCCTGTTCGACAAGAAGGCCCAGATCACCGTCGACGCCACCAAGTACGGCGAGGACAAGGTGCTCGAGGCGGCGCTCGACGCGGGCGCCGAGGACATGGCGCGCGAGGACGAGTCCTACGTCATCACGATGGAGCCGACGGCGTTCCACGCGGTGAAGGACGGGATCGAGGGCCAGGGCATCGCGATCGGCGAATCGGAGTCGCTCGTCATGCTGCCCAAGAGCACAGTAAAGGTCGAAGGGAAGGCCGCCGAGCAGCTGCTCAAGCTGCTTGAGGACCTCGAAGCCATGGACGACGTGCAGAAGGTGTGGGCCAACTTCGACATCGACGTCGCCGACATGGCGAACTCCGGATAGTGATCGTCCTCGGCGTCGACCCCGGCACGGCGCAGACCGGCTACGGGGTCGTGCGCGGCGACGGCACCCGCCCCCCGACGCTCGTGGAGTGCGGGGTGATCCGCACCAGGGCGCGCGATCCGCTGCCCGTTCGGCTGCGCGACATCTACGACGGCATCTGCGAGCTCCTCGACCGGCACCGGCCCGACGCGATGGCCGTGGAGGACGTGTTCTACGCGCGCAACGTGCGCACCACGATCGTGCTGGGGCACGCGCGCGGCGTCGTTCTGCTGGCGGGCGAGCAGCGCGCGGTGGCGATGTACGAGTACCCGCCGGCGGAGATCAAGAAGGCGATCGTGGGCCGCGGCGCCGCCAGCAAGGAACAGGTGCAGTTCATGGTCACGCGGCTGCTGCGGCTGAAATCGGCCCCGCAGCCGGCCGACGCCGCCGACGGCGTGGCGGCGGCCCTCTCGTGCGTGATGGGGGCGCGCGTCCCCGCGTTCCAGGCGGCGAACGGAGACCCCGCATGATCGCCGAGATCACCGGCACGCTTGCCGCCAAGGAACTGGAGCGCGTGACCGTGATGACGGCAGGCGGCGTGGGATACGAGCTGCTCATTCCGCTCGGCGTCTTCGAAGCGCTGCCCAGGCTCGGCGAGTCAGTGCACCTGCACACGCAGCTCGTGGTGCGCGACGACGGATGGCTGCTGTTCGGCTTCGCGACGCCGTTCGAGCGCCAGGTGTTCCAGCTCCTGCTCACCGCGAACGGCGTGGGGCCCGCGCTCGCGCTCGCGCTCGTTTCGCACCTCACCGCCGACCGCCTGGTCCGCGCGCTGCACGAGAAGGACGTCGCCACCCTGCAGGGGGTGCCGCGCGTGGGGCGGAAGAAGGCCGAGCGCATCATTCTCGACCTGGCCGACAAGCTGGACGGCCTCGAGGTCGACGGCACGGTGCCGCGCCCCGAGGGCGCGGGCGCCGAGGACGCGATTCGCGCGCTGGTATCGCTCGGCTACTCGCCGGGCGAGGCCGAGAAGGCGGTGCGCGCGGCGCTCGACGAGGGCGGACGCGGCATGCCCGCCCACGATCTGATCCGGCGCGCGCTGGCCGGCGTGGCCAGGCGCTAGACTCACCCTTCCCAGCAGAGCCAGCTATGCGAGCAGCCCAGCGCACGGCGACGTTCACGGAATCCGTGATCCGCGAGATGACGCGCGTCGCCAACAAGTACGAAGCGGTGAACCTCTCGCAGGGCTTCCCCGACTTCCCGATGCCCGGACCGATGAAGGACGCGGCCTGCGCCGCCATCCAGGGCGACGTGAACCAGTACGCCATCACGTGGGGCAGTCCGCCGCTGCGGCTGGCGATCGCCGAGAAGTACCGGCGCTGGTACGGCATGGAGATCGACACCGAGCGCGAGATCACCGTGACCTGCGGCGCCACCGAAGCGATGGCGAGCGTGTTCATGGCGCTCGTCGATCCGGGCGACGAGGTGATCGTGATCGAGCCGTTCTACGAGAACTACGGCCCCGACGCAATCCTCGCCGGCGCGAAACCGGTGTACGTGCCGCTCGAGCGGCCGAACTGGACGCTCGATCCCGACCGGCTGCGCGCCGCGTTCAGCGACCGCACGAAGGCGATCATCGTCAACACGCCGCACAATCCCACCGGCCGCGTGTTCACCCGCGCCGAGATGGACCTGATCGCCGAGCTGTGCATTCGCCACGATGCGTGGGCGATCACCGACGAGATCTACGAGCACATCCGCTACGCCGGCGACCACCATGTGCTGGCCACCTGGCCCGGCATGCGCGAGCGGACGATCACGATCTCCGGGCTCTCGAAGACCTTCGCGTGCACGGGCTGGCGGCTGGGCTACGCCATCGCGCCCGCCGAGCAGACGGGAGCGATCCGCAAGGTGCACGACTTCCTGACCGTCGGCGCGCCGGCGCCGCTGCAGGCGGCCGGCGCCGTGGGCATGCGCTTCGACGCCGAGTACTACAACCACATGGCGCAGGAGTACCGGCAGCGGCGCGAGCTGCTGCTCCCGGCGCTGCAGGCGGCGGGGTTCCGGTTCTCGGTGCCCGAGGGCGCGTACTACGTGCTCGCCGACTTCTCGGCGATCAGCACGGACGACGACGTGACCTTCGCCAAGTGGCTTACCCGCGAGATCGGCGTGGCGACGGTTCCCGGGTCGAGCTTCTACCACGATCCGGCGATGGGGCGCGCCCTCACCCGTTTCGCCTTCTGCAAGAAGCTGGAAACGCTCGAGCGCGCCGTGGAACGGCTGCGGAAGCTGGGCTAGCCGCGCCCGCGCGGACCGATATACTGTTCGCCATGTCCCGCGCCGAGATCACCACGCCTGACGCGCTGCCCGACGAATCCGTCGTCGAGCTGTCGCTCCGTCCCCAGCGGCTATCGGAGTTCATCGGGCAGGCGAAGGTGAAGGAGAGCCTGCGCATCTGGATCGACGCCGCGCTGGCGCGGCGCGAGCCGCTGGACCACGCGCTCTTCTTCGGCCCGCCGGGGCTCGGCAAGACGACGCTCGCCGAGTTGATCGCGCGCGAGCTGGGCGTGAACGTGCGTACGACGTCCGGGCCGGCGCTCGAGAAGCCGGGCGATCTGGTGGGCACGCTCACCAATCTCCGGCAGGGCGACATCCTGTTCATCGACGAGATCCACCGCCTGCGGCCGATCATCGAGGAGTTCCTCTATCCCGCCATGGAGGACTTCAAGATCGACATCCGACTCTCGGAGGGCCCCAAGGCACAGACGATCACCATGCCGATCGAGCGGTTCACGCTCATTGGCGCGACGACGCGGTTCGGCATGCTCACGCCGCCCATGCGCGCGCGCTTCGGCATCATCGAGCGGCTGAACTTCTACCCGCCCGAGGACCTCGAGCAGATCGTGATCCGCTCCGCGGACGTCCTGCAGGTGTCGTGCGACGTCGAGGGGGCGCGGGAAATCGCGCGGCGCTCGCGCGGAACGCCGCGCGTGGCCAACCGCCTGCTGCGGCGCGTGCGCGACTACGCGCAGGTGCGCGCCGGCGGCGCCATCGACCGGTCCGTGGCGGCCGATCTACTGCGCATGATCGACGTCGACGAGTTCGGCCTCGACGACATGGACGCGCGCATCCTCAAGACGATCATCGAGAAGTTCGAGGGCGGTCCGGTCGGGTTGTCGAGCATCGGCACGGCGGTGGGCGAGGACGCGAACACGATCGAGGAGGTGTACGAGCCCTTCCTCGTGCAGAACGGCTTCCTGCAGCGCACGACGCGCGGGCGGATCGCGACGCCGAAGGCGTACGAGCATTTCGGCTACGTGCGGCCGGCGGCCGCCCAGGCGGAACTCCTGTAGACGCGGACCGGATCGCCGGCGCCGGCACGGCGCCACGCGCCCGTCCCGTTCGTCCGCCTTTCCGGGTTCGCATGCTCACGCCAGGCTCCCGCACCTCCGACTTCGATTTCGATCTGCCGCCGGAGCTGATCGCGTCGGCGCCCGTGGAGCCGCGCGACGCGGCCCGGCTCCTCGTCGTCGACCGCGCGACGGGCGCGATCAGCCACCGGCGATTCGCCGACCTGGCCGCGCTCGTTCCCGGCGGCGACGTGCTCGTGCTCAACCGGTCGCGCGTGCTGCGCGCCCGCCTGCTGGGCACCCGCCCCTCGGGCGCGCCGGCGGAGGTGCTGCTGCTCAAGCCCGTGGACGGCGATCGCTGGGAGGCGATGGTGTCGCCGGGCGGAAAGCTGAAGCCGGGCCGCCGCGTGCACGTCGCGCCGGGATTCGACGTGGAGATCGTGTCGGTCACCGAGCGGCGCACGCGCATCGTCCGGCTGATCACCGAAGGCCCCGTGGACGAAGCGATCGAGCGCGCGGGGCACATCCCCCTGCCGCCGTACATCGCCCGCCCCGACGAGCCGGCCGACCGCGAGCGCTACCAGACGGTGTACGCGCGCGAGCCCGGCTCGGCGGCGGCGCCCACCGCGGGGCTGCACTTCACGCAGCGGCTGCTCGACCAGATGGCCGCCGGCGGCGTGCGCCGCGCCGAGCTGCTGCTGCACGTGGGCGCGGGGACGTTCAAGCCGGTGGAGGTGGAGGATCCGGCGGCGCACGTCATGCACGAGGAGTGGTACTCGGTGAGCGAGGAGGCGGCGCGCACCGTCAACGCCGCGCGGGCGGCGGGCGGAAAGGTGTGGGCCGTGGGCACGACCGTCGTGCGCACGCTCGAGAGCGCGGCGCGCACCGACGGCACGCTGGCGCCGGGCCAGGGGGAGACGCGCATCTTCATCCGGCCCCCGTATGCGTTCCGCATCGTCGACCGCCTGATCACCAACTTCCACCTGCCGCGCTCCACGCTGATCATGCTGGTGGCGGCGTTCGCCGGCTACGACCTGACCATGCGCGCCTACCGCGAAGCGATCGCCGAGCGCTACCGGTTCTATTCCTACGGCGACGCGATGGCCATTCTCTGAGCATGCACGACTCGTTCTCCTTCTCCATCGACGCGACCGCGGGCGCGGCCCGGTCGGGCGCGTTCACGACACCGCACGGCGTGGTCGAGACGCCCGCGTTCATGGCCGTGGGCACGCTGGCCACGGTCAAGGCGCTCGACCCGGACGACCTGCGCGCGATGCACGCGCAGATGATCCTCGCCAACGCGTACCATCTGCACCTGCGGCCGGGCGACGATCTCGTGCGCCTGATGGGCGGCCTGCACCGGTTCATGGGGTGGGACGGTCCGATCCTCACCGATTCGGGCGGATTCCAGGTGTTCTCGCTCGCCTCGCTGCGCACGGTGGACGAGGACGGCGTGGAGTTCCAGAGCCACCTCGACGGCTCGCGGCGCCGGTTCACGCCCGAGTCGGTGATGGAGATCGAGCGCAACCTCGGCGCCGACGTCGTGATGCAGTTTGACCACGTGATTCCCGGCCAGAGCGACGCCGTTGCCGCGCGCGACGCCAGCGAGCGCAGCATCCGCTGGCTGGCGCGCTGCCGCGCTGCGTTCAACGCGCTGGAGCGCGACCAGCCGCAGGCGCTGTTTCCGATCGTGCAGGGGGGCATCCACGCCGGGCTGCGGCGTGAGGCCGCGCGCGCCATTCGCGACCTCGACGACTGGAAGGGATTCGGCATCGGCGGGCTGTCCGTGGGCGAGGCGAAGCCCGACATGTACGCGATGCTCGAGGCGGTGCACGAAGCGCTCCCCCTCGACCGGCCGCGGTACCTGATGGGCGTCGGCTTTCCCGAGGACCTGGTGGAGGGCGTGCGCCGCGGCGTGGATCTGTTCGACTGCGTGGCGCCCACGCGCATGGGGCGCAACGGCGCCGCGTTCACGCGCGAGGGGCGGCTCAACATCAAGCGCGCCGAATTCCGCGCCGACCCCCGTCCGCTCGACGAGGCGTGCGCATGCTCGGCGTGCCGGCGCTTCACCCGCAGCTATCTCCGGCATCTGTTCCTGGCCGATGAGATGCTCGGGTTACGCCTCCTCTCGCTGCACAATGTACATTTCCTCGTGACGCTGATGCGGGAGGCGCGGGCCGCCATCCGCGAGGGCACCTTCGACGGCTGGAGCCGCCACTGGCTGGACCGCTACCACTCACGCACGAGCACATCGGCATGACCCTCCCCCTTTCCGTATTTCCCGCACTGATGGCGCCCGCCCAGGGCGGCCAGAGTTCGCTGGCGCTGCTGGTGCTTCAGTTCGGCATGATCGCGGCGATCTTCTACTTCCTGCTCATCCGCCCGCAGCAGAAGCAGCGGAAGCAGCACGAGCAGGCGCTCGCCGCCCTCAAGAAGGGCGACGAGGTCGTGACCGCCGGCGGCGTGGTCGGGGAGGTCGTGCACATCAAGGAGACCGTGCGCTCCGATGGCACCAACGGACCGCTGATGGACGACCGCGTCACGATCAAGTCCGGGGACACGCGCCTGATCGTCGAGCGGGGGCGCATTTCCAAGATCGTCGCCAGCCAGGGCGGGTCCCAGGGCTGATGCCGCTGCTCGACATCCGCGTCCTCGGCGATCCGATCCTCCGCGAGGAGACGATCCCCGTTGCCGAATTCCCCGACGAGCTGCAGCGCCTGATCGACGACATGTTCGAGACCATGCACGCGGCCAAGGGCATCGGCCTCGCCGCGCCGCAGGTCGGGCGCCGCGAGCGGCTCACGGTAGTGGACGTGGACGGCGAGCGGTACGTGCTCATCAATCCGGAAATCATCGCGCGCGAGGGATCGGCCAGGGGTGAGGAAGGATGCCTGTCGATTCCCGACGTGTACGCCGACGTGGAGCGCGCCACACGGATCATCGTGCGCGCGCTCGACCGCCACGGCAAGCCGTACGAGCTGGAGGCCCGCGACCTGCTGGCGCGGTGCATCCAGCACGAGATCGACCACCTGTTCGGCACGCTGTTCATCGACCACCTGAGCGTGCTCAAGCGGCGCAGCGCCCTCGCCAAGTGGACGAAGGAGAAGGAGAAGTACCCGGGGCTGAGCCGCCGGCTGGATCCGGCCGACGTCGCCACGCACCACCACCGCGACGAGGAGCTGTAGGTGCGTGTGCTCTTCTGGGGCACGCCCGATTTCGCCGCGCCGGCGCTGCGCGCCCTGATCGGCGAGGGGTTCGACGTCGCCGGCGTGGTCACGCAGCCGGACCGGCCGGTGGGCCGCTCACGCTCGAAGCTCGAAGCACCGCCGGTGAAGGAGATCGCCGAGCGCGAGAACCTCCCGGTGCTCCAGCCGGAGCACCCGCGGGGCGACGCGTTCCGATCGCAGATCGCGGCGCTCGAACCCGACGTCTCGGTGGTCGTGGCGTACGGCCACATTCTCCCGAGTGCGGTGATCGACGTGCCGCGGCTGGGTACGCTGAACATCCACGCGTCGCTGCTCCCCGCCCTGCGCGGCGCCGCGCCCATCCAGACCGCGATCCGCGAAGGCCTCGCCGAGACCGGCGTCTCGATCATGCGGATGGTGCCGGCGCTCGACGCGGGCCCGGTGCTGCTGCGGCTGGCCACGCCGATCTACGACGACGAGACCGCGGGAGAACTGTCGCTCCGGCTCTCCGAAATGGGCGCCGCGGCACTCATCGAAGCGCTGGCGCTGCTCGAGCTGGGCGCGGCGCGCGAGGAGCCGCAGGACGACTCGCGCGCGACCTACGCCCCCAAGATCGAGCGCGAGATGACGCGCGTGGACTGGGCGCTTCCGGCCGACGCCGTCGCGCGGCTGGTGCGCGCCTACGACCCGCGTCCCGGCGCCTTCGCCACGCTGGCCGGCGCCGAGGTGAAGCTGTTCGGCGCGCGGCCGGTGGCAGGCGCGCGCGGCGCCGCCGGCGAGGTGTTGTCGGTGGACGATGAGGGGCTGGTCGTGGCGTGCGGCACCGGCGCCATCCAGCTCACCTCGGTGCAGCCGTCGGGCAAGCGGCGGATGCCGCCGGCAGACTGGCAGCGCGGCCGCGGCGTGTCGGTCGGCCAGCGCTTCGACGCCGCCTGAAACGCCGGACGCGCCGGCGCGGCGGGGAATGCCGATCGTCCCCGAGCGGGCTATCTTTCGGGACACGCGGCGCTTCCGCCGCTCCGTCGGACGCTCACGCGACGCACCTTATGGCAGGCCAGAACCACCCCGAACACGGGAATGCCACGCTCGCCCGGCCCACGCCGGTGACCGACGCGCGCCTCGTCGCCGCCGCGGTCTGCGCCGATCTCCGGCGCGGTGAGCTGCTCGACACCACGTTCGACCGCCGCGCCGCGCTGCTCGACGCCCGCGACCGCCGGTGGACGCGCGAGCTGGTCTACGGCATGCTGCGCATGCGCGGCCGCCTGGACGCGCTGCTCGCCGAGCGCGTGCGCGGCGGACTCGGCCGTCTCGATCCCGAGCTGCTCGACCTGCTCCGCCTCGGCGCCTACCAGCTGCTCGAGATGGGCAGCGTGCCCGCCTACGCGGCCATCGCGCAGACGGTGGAGTTGGCGAAGGCGCGGGCCGGCGAGGGCGCGGGCAAGCTCGCCAATGCCGTGCTCCGCCGGCTCGACCGTGAGCGGGACACGCTCGCCCTTCCCGCGACCGCCGATCCGGTGGAGGCGCTGGCCGCGGAGTATTCGCATCCGGCGTGGCTGGTGGCCCGGTGGCTTGAACGCTGGGGCGCGGACGAGACGCGGCGCCTCCTGGCTTCGAACAACACCGAACCGCCCATCGTCGCGCGCCCCGTACACGTCGTGCGCGAGCAGCTCGAAGCGTCGCTCGAGAGCGCGGGCGTCCACGTGGCCGACGCGCCGCTCGTGCCCGACAGCCTCGTGCTCACGCCCCCCGTGCCCGCGCTCACCGAGCTGGGCGCGTTCCGGCGCGGGCTGTTCCACATCCAGGATCCGGCGGCCACGCTCGTCACCCGCTACGCGGCCATCGCGCCCGGCGCCGCCGTGGCCGACTGCTGCGCCGCGCCCGGCGGCAAGGCGATCGAGCTGGCGCGCGCCGCGGGCGCGGTGTTCGCCTCCGACGCGTCGCCGCACCGGCTGCAGCGCCTGCGCGAGAACGTGCGGCGGCTGGAGCTGGAGAACGTCTTCGCGTATGCCGCCGATGCGTCGCAGCCGGCCATCCGGCCGGTGGACGCGGTGCTGCTCGACGCGCCCTGCACCGGCACCGGGACCATGCGGCGCCATCCCGACGCGCGCTGGCGCCTCAAGCCCTCGGACGTCGCCGTGATGACCGCGCTGCAGTCCAGGCTGCTCGCGTCTGCCGCCACCCTCGTGAATTCCGGAGGATTGCTCGTGTACAGCACCTGCTCGCTGGAGTCCGAGGAGAACGACGTCCCGGTGGACCGCTTCCTGGCGACGCATCCCGGGTGGCAGTTCGAGCCGCCGCCCGCCGGCGCCGTTCCCGAAACGGTGCTCGACGGGGGGCGGCTGCGCGTGCTGCCGCAGCGGCACGGCATCGACGGCGCGTTCGCGGCGCGGCTGCGGAGGGTGGCATGACGGCGCGCACGCCGTGGCAGCGCGCGTGGCCGTTTCTCGCGGCCGCCGCCGGCGGATTCGCGCTGGCGTGGGTGTTGATCGCCGCGTTCGTGTTCCCGCCGGGCGCCGCGCCGGGCGACGCCCAGGTGCCCAACGTGATCGGGCTCAGCTTCGACATGGCCAGCCAGCGGCTGCAGCAGGCGGGGTTCAAGGCGCAGCGCGGCGAGCTGCGCTACGAGAACGCCGCGCCGAAGCTGAGCGTGCTGCAGATGACGCCCGACCAGGGCACGAGCCAGCCGCTGGGCACGACGGTGGTGCTCGACGTCAGCAACGGGCCGCGGACGGCGGTCGTGCCGAACGTGGTGGGAATGCTGCCCGCGGGCGCACAGTCGGCGCTCAGCGCTGCCGGGTTCAGCACCGCGCCCGACACCGTGCTCCAGGCCAGCGACCAGCCCGTGGGCAGCGTCATCCAGACGCGCCCCGCGGGCGGATCGCGCGCCGTCGTCCCGTCGGCGGTCACGCTCGTGGTGAGCGCGGGTCCGGCCACGACGGCGGTGCCTGACCTCGCCGGGCGGACGATCGTCGAGGCGCGGATTCTCCTCGAGCAGTTGGGGCTCGCCCTCGGCGACGTTACGATTCTGGGCGGCGGGGGAAATCAGGACGTGGCGTCGGTCGTGAAGCAGAACCCCGCCGCGGGAACGCTCGTTCCGGCCGGCACCCGTGTGACCGTGAGCGTCTCGGGAGGGACCGCTCCATGACCGTTCGCATCGCGCCGTCGCTGCTCGCCGCCGACTTCGCCATCCTGGCCGACCAGGTGGCGCTGTGCGTGGACGGCGGCGCCGACTGGCTGCACATCGACGTCATGGATGGCCGCTTCGTTCCCCCGATCACCTTCGGCACCAAGATCATCGAAGCCGTGCGGAAGCTGACCACGCTGCCGCTGGACGTGCACCTGATGGTGGTGGAGCCCGAGAAGCACTTCCAGGCGTTCGCCGATGCGGGCGCCAGCGGGCTCACGGTGCACGCGGAGGTCGCGCCGCACCTCCAGCGCCAGCTCGCGCACATACGCGAACTCGGCTGCCGGGCCGGCGTGGCGATCAACCCGTCCACGCCGCTCTCGGCCGTGAGCGAGGTCCTCGACGACCTGGAGCTGCTGCTCGTGATGACCGTGAACCCGGGCTACGGCGGCCAGGAGTTCATTCCGCACTCGCTCGACAAGATCGCGCGGGCGCGGCGCCTGTTGGACGAGGCGAAGAGCACGGCGCTGCTCGAGGTGGACGGCGGCATCAGCCGGGACACCATCGGCGACGTGTGGCGCGCCGGGGCCGACACGTTCGTGGCCGGCCACGCCGTATTCTCGGCGCGCGATCCCAAGGCGGAAATCGGCGTCCTGCGCCGCGCATGCGAGGTGAAGGTATGACCGTCAAACAGCAATGGGGCATCGTGCTCGTCGCGATCGTCCTCCTCGGCGTCGGCTCGTTCGCGTTCCAGCGCGCGTCCGGGAGCAAGGTGGCGCAGGTCGCCATCGGAGCGCCGGCACCCGGTTTCACGGCCTACACCGTGGACGGCACGCATCGCGCCGTGGGGCTCGCCGACTACAAGGGGGACGTGACCATCCTCAACGTCTGGGCCACCTGGTGCGGTCCGTGCAAGGCCGAGATGCCGACGCTCGAGCACCTGTACGAGATGTTCAAGCCGAACGGCCTGAAGATCGTGGCGGTGAGCATCGACGAGACGGCGAGCGACGACTCGGTGCGCACGTACGCGCGCAACATGGGGCTCACCTTCGACATCCTCCACGACCCGCAGTACCGGATCGAGGGCGCGTATCAGGTGGTGGGCTACCCCTCCTCGTACGTCATCGACCGCAGCGGCGTGATTCGCAAGGTGTGGCTCGGCGCCGCCGACTGGACGTCGCCCGGCAACATCGCGCTGGTGCGCAGCCTGCTCGGGCTCCCCGCGTCGGCGGCCACGCTCGGCGCCCCGGCGGGAGCCGGCGCCGCCGGGGCCCCCTGAGCGCCGGATGACCCCACAGACGCGGTGGCGCCGCCGGGTGGTGCAGGCCCTGACCGACCGGCTGGGGCTCAAGGCCGTCGCGCTCGCGTTCGCGCTCGTGCTCTGGTTCATCGCCACGTCCAAGGAGCCCACCGAGGAAATCGTGCCGGTGCGCCTGGCGTTCGTGATGGACAGCAACGAGGTGCTGCGCGATCCCCCGCCCGAAGTGCGCGCGCTCGTGGCGGGCGAGGGCAAGGAGATCTTCGCGCTGTTCGCGTCGCCGCCGGTGATCCGCCGCGACGTGCCGCGCGGCGCCGACTCGGCCACGTTCACGCTCCGCGCCGAAGACGTGCAGATTCCGCCCAACGTGACCGTGCTCGTGCGCGACGTGCAGCCGCGCACGGTGCTCGTCCACTTCGCGCCGCGCGCCCTCCCTCCGGCTCCGACCCGCCGGTGACCGTCGTCCTCGGCATCGAGACGTCGTGCGACGAGACCTCGGCGGCCGTGATCCGCGGCGCCGGGGACGACGTGTCGCTCGAGTCGCTGGTCATCCTGTCGCAGGACGTGCACCGCGTGTTCGGCGGCGTGGTGCCCGAGATCGCCTCCCGCGCCCACCTCACGAGCATCGTGCCGGTGGTGCAGCGCGCGCTCGACGACGCGGGCGTCGCCAGTTCCGACGTGGACGCCGTGGCGGTGACCAACGGCCCCGGGCTCGTGGGGGCGCTGCTCGTGGGCGTGAGCTTCGGCAAGGCGCTGGCGTATGCCGTGGGCGCCCCGGTGCTCGGCGTGCACCACATGGAGGGGCACCTCTTCGCCACGGCGCTGGAGAACCCCGGTGCCGTGCCCCCGTTCACGGCGCTGCTCGTGTCCGGCGGGCACACGCTGCTCGTCGACGTCGAGGCCTGGGGCCGCTACCGGCTGCTCGGCCGCACGCGGGACGACGCCGCCGGCGAGGCGTTCGACAAGGTGGCGAAGCTGCTCGGGCTGCCGTACCCCGGCGGTCCGCACGTGGAGCGGATGGCGGCGGCGCACGGCCCGGCGGGGCGGCGACTCCCCCGTCCGATGCTGCGCCGCAACCAGCGCCTCGGCGACGCCGACTACTACGACGTCTCGTTCAGCGGGCTCAAGACCGCGGTACTGCACGCGGCGCGCGGCGCCGCGTCGGACCACGACCGCGCCGACATCGCGCGCGCCTTCCAGGACGCTCTTATCGAAACCCTTGTGGAGAAAACCGCGCGCGCCGTGAACGCCCACGGCCGCACCCGGGTAGTGCTGGGTGGAGGCGTGGCGGGCAACCGCACGCTCGTCGCCGCCATGTCAGCGCGACTCGCGCCGGCGGGGGTGACGGTGTATGCTCCCGGAGCGCGACTGGCCACGGACAACGCCGCCATGATCGCCCGCGCCGGACTGTTTCACTTCGAACGCGGCGAACGCGCCGGCCTCGACCTCAACGCGTTCGCCACACTTCCCATTCCGGGACTTCTCGTCGCATGACCGCACCGATCGTCCATCATCCGTTCGTCCTTCAGCTCGGACCGCTCTCGCTCACCGGATTCGGCATCGCCGTGGTGACGGCGTTCGGCATCGCCCAGTATCTGTCGGAGAACGAGCTTCGCCGCCGCGGGCACGACACGAGCGCCATCGCCGACATGATCCTCGCCGCGGTGATCGGCGGCCTGCTCGGCGCCAAGCTCTACTACGTGATCATCCTCAAGAACTACAATGCGCTGTTCACGCGCGGCGGCTTCGTCTTCTGGGGCGGGCTCGTGGGCGGCATTCTCGCCGTGATGGCGGTGATTCGCTGGAAGAAGATCCCGATGATGCGGATCTTCGACGTGGGGGGGCCGGCGGTGGCGGCGGCCTACGCCGTGGGGCGCACGGGCTGCTGGGCGGTGGGCGACGACTACGGGCGCCCGTTCAGCGGATTCGGCGCCGTGATGTTCCCGAACGGCCAGCCGCCGAGCACGGTGGCCAGCATGATGGCCGAGTTCCACACCAAGTTCCCGGCGGGCACGAATCCGGCGACGATCGTGTCGGTCTACCCGACGCAGCTGTACGAAATCACCCTCGCCACGATCATGTTCGTGATTCTCTGGCGGCTGCGCGACCACAAGCACGCCGAGGGATGGCTGTTCGGAGTCTACTGCGTGCTGGCGGGGTTCGAGCGGTTCATCATCGAGTTCTTCCGCGCCAAGGACGATCGATTCCTCGGCGGGTTGACGTACGCGCAGGCGATCGCGCTGGCGTTCGTGGCGATGGGATTCCTGTGGATGTATCTGCGGCGGGATGTGACGAAGGGCAAGCCGGGGATCTACGAGACGCCGGTGGCGAGCTGAAACGCAGTCGAGAGTCGACAGTCAACAGTCGTCAGTAGGAAGTGAACGGCGGACTGGGGACTGCGTACTGTCGACTGTCGCCTCTCGACTCAAGACTGTCGCTTGCCGACTGCCGGCGCGTGACTCACCTCGCCTCCCCGCTCTCCGTCTCCGCTCGTCCCAGCGCCTCTTCCACCGCGTCCAGCCGCGCGCGCAGTGCGGCGTTCTCGGCTTGCAGCGCGGCCAGCGTCTCCGGCACGGCAGCGCCGGCGGCCGGCTCCGGCATCGTGGGCAGCGTGACCGAGCGCTTGGGCCAGAAGGTCTTCACCAGCGCGAAGAAGAACAGCGCCAGCAGCAGGAGCTGGGCGAGCACCGTCTCCCAGGTCGGGTACAGCCCCAGCGCCTCGACGTGCGGGAACCCCGGAATCACGCTCATCGACACGGCGTTCCCTTCCTGCAGCTCGCGAATGCCCTTGCCGGTGAACACGAACGCCATGTAGTAGAGCAGCACGCTCGTCACGCTGAAGAACGGCCGCAGCGGGATCCGCACGCCGTAGCGGTAGAAGAGCGTGAAGATCACCGCCAGCGCGACGAACCCGAGCACGATCCCGAGTGAGAGCGGGACTGCGAGGTGCGCCCCCTCGCTGAACAGCGCCTGGTAGAAGAGCGCCGTCTCGGCGCCCTCGCGATACACGGCGAGGAAGGCCACGAACGCCAGCGCGCGGCCGCCGCCGTGCTGCAGCGCGTCGGTCACCTTTTCACGGATGAACTGCTGCCACTTGGCGGCTTCCACGCGCGAGATCAGCCAGTAGCTCACCGAGAAGAGCACGGCGACGGCGACGAGGAGCGTCACCCCCTCGATGATCTCGCTGCTCGCCGGCACGGCGCTGAGAATCGTGCGCAGCGCCACCGCGGTCACGGCGCTCGCCGCGAGACCCAGCCCCACGCCCAGCCAGATGGAGCGGAGCCGCTCGCGGTGTCCGGTCTTGAGCAGGAACGCCACGACGGCGCCGATCACCAGGATCGCCTCGAACCCCTCGCGCAGGATGATCAGGAACGACTGCCAGAACGCCTCCACGGCGCTGCCGGCAGGATGCGTCAGCTCGACGACGGCGGGCAGGTTCGCCTCGATGACGTCGCGCGCGTGCTCGGCGCCGTGCACGTCGTTCACGCGCACCGCCGCCTTGAAATCGCCGAACAGCTTTTCCATGCGGGCCACGAGTCCGGGATTCTTCGCGCGCGCCGGTCCCTCCAGCGGCTCGAACGCGAGGTAGGCGTCGAACGCCCGGTCGCCCGCCTCGGTGGCCCGCCCGAGCTGCACCGACGCGAGCGCCTGCTCGAGCAGCGCCGTCACGTTCCGCGCCGCGCCCGCCGCGCCGCTGTCCGACGACGCCGTGACCGCCACCGGCGCGCCGTTGCGCGGCGGCAGGGTTCGCAGATAGGAGACGACGGCGCGGACCTGCGGCTCAGTCAGATCGGGCGCGCCGGGCATCGCCGACGCGGGCACGCCGGCGCGAATCGCCTGCGCCAGGCTGTCGTCGGTGCGGTTCACCTGCCATGCGAAGGTGCCGATTTCCGGAGGCAGCTTGGACAGGCTGCGCGCGAACTCGCCGTCGCCGGCGCCGGTCACCCCGTGGCACGCCGCACACCGCTGCACGTAGAGCCCCTCGCCGTCGGCCTCCTGCGCCGGCGACGAGCGGAGCGTGACGATGTACGACACCAGGTTCCAGCGCTGCTGGGGCGTGAGCGCGCCCGCGAACCCGACCATCGGCGTTCCCGAGACTCCCACCGACACGATGCGATACATGATCGCCGGCGTCACGCCGGCGACGAGCTTGGGATCGCCGATCGGCGCCGGCTTCGGATTGAGCAGCGCCGCCTGCGGCCCATCGCCGTGCCCGCCCGCTCCGTGACACTGCGCGCAGGTCGCGTCGTACAATCGCTTGCCCGCCGCCAGGTCGATCGGGGCCGTCGGCAGCTCCAGCGCTCCCTCGCTCCCCAGCGCGTCCGCGAACCGGCGTTCGAATGCCGCCAGCACCCTGGGCGGCTTGTGCGCCGCGGCCGCCGCAATGATCGAGTCGAGGAGCACCCGGGCCGCCGCCGCGTGCTCACCCGTCAGGCGGCCGGCGATTTCGCGGGCATCGTTCAGGAAGCCGACGGCCTCCTGATACTCGGATGCGGCGGTCAGGCGCCCCTGTCCGTCCACGCCCTTGCCGTATTCCTCCACGGCTACGCTCACGATGTTTGCCATCCGCCGCACCGGTTGTTCCTGAGCTGCCAGTCGCGGCGCAACGACTCCGATCGCCCCGAGGGCGACGCACCAGATACGTCTGATTCTCATTGCCGAGAAAATGTATCGGGATTACGCGGCGAGTTCTAGCCTCGACGGGCCGCGGCCGATGCGCGGTCCTCTACTCCCCGTCGGCCCGCTCGCTCGCCGCGGCCGGCTGGAGCTTTTCCCAACAGCGATCGGCGGCGGCGAACAGGGCGCGCAGCGCCCCGCTCCAGCGGCGCCAGCTCGCCACGCGCGCGTCGTCCGGCGGGCCCGCGGCGGCGGGCGCCGTGCGGCCCACTTCGGCGATCGCGGCGCGCAGCGGCTCCGCGGCCTCCTCGGCCTGCGCGGCGAACGCGCGCCGCGCCGCTGGACGCGGATCGGAGTGCCGCGCGGCGAGCTGGGCCAGATAGCCGTCGAGGGCGCGGTTCAGCCGGTCGGGATCGAAGGCGCGCACGATCCCGGGGCGCCCGACCGATTCCTCGGCGCGCCGTCGCGCTTCCAGCAGCGGCGCGAAGAACTCGCGCTGCGCGCTCCCCCCCGCGCGCACGTGGGAAGAGCCGAGCGACCGCAGCGCCCGCGTGAGTTCGGGAATCGTGCAGCAGGCGGCGATGAGCGCCGCGTCGAGCGGCTCGGCGCGTTCGCACTCGAGCGCCAGGGGCGACTCGCGCTGCCGCGCGACGTCGATGCGCGTGCCGCGGCGGACCACTTCGACGATGTCGTCCACGTGCACGTCGTGGACCGTTGCGCGGCCGGCGCCTTCGATGAGCAGGTGTCCGGCGGTGAGGCGCACGTACACCGGCGCGTTCGCGCCGCTCGCCAGGCGCGCTTCGAATTCGCCCACTCCGGCGGCGCGGCTGCTCACGGGCGTCTCCTGCGGCGCGCGGCGCTCATGTGCCGAGAATCGCGGCGACCACCGCCGCCGTCTCGCGGAGGTCGGCGAACACGGCCGCGGGCTCGTAGCTGCTGAGCTGGTCCACCGAATAGCGGCCGGTCGCCACGCCGACGGCGCGGGCGCGGACGCCGCGGCCGCAGGTGAGATCGGCCGGCGTATCGCCGATCACGACCATCGCATCGCCGGGGAAGTCGCCGCCGACGAGCGCGCTCGCACGCTCGCGCGCGATGGCCGGGAGCTCGGCGCGCACGGCGTGGTCCGACCCGAAGGCGCCGACGCGGAACCGCTCCGGCGCGATTCCGACGGCGCCGAGCTTGGCGTGAGCGCCGGGCTGCACGTTGCCGGTGAGCAGTCCGAGGATCACGTCGTCGCGGCGCTCGAGCGCGTCGAGCAGGTCGGGCACGCCGGGGCACACCGCCGCCCAGTGGCCCGGCGCGGCGAGCTCGTCGCGCAACAGCTCCACATAGCGCGCGAACACGCCATCCAGCCGCGACTCCACCGTCGCCGAATCCACGCCGGCCAGCGCCATCAGCTCGTGCACGATCTGCGGATCGGTCTTGCCGTCGAACCAGTGCTGATCGGGACCGGCGGTGCCGAACGCCTCGACGAGCGCGCGTTGGATGGCGCGCCGGCCGGCGCCGTCGCTGTTGAGGAGCGTGCCGTCGATGTCGAAGAGCACGAGCTTCATGCGCGTGTGAGCAAGAGTCCCGACATGATGCACACGGCGCCCACGCCCTGCCACGGGGTCGGGGCCTCGCCGAGCATCGCCCAGGCCACGACGAGCGCGAACAGCGGCTGCAGGTTGGAGTACATGGCGGTGCGCGTCGGCCCGATCACGCGCATGCCGCGATACCAGAAGAGATACGCGATCACCAGCGCCCCGAGGCCGCTGTAGAGGATCGCGCCCCAGGCCAGGGGGCGGATCGTGCGCCACGACGTGTGGACGATGTACGGCAGGGCCGCGAGGTCGAGCGCCACGGTGCCGCCGAGCATGGTGTAGGTCGAGAGCGTGACGCCGTCCACGCGATGCGTGTACGGCAGCAGCAGCACCGTGTACAGCGCCCAGCTCACGCCGCCGGCGAGCACCAGCAGGTCGCCCGTCACCGACGCGCCCTTCACCACCACGCGCGTGCCGCTGTACACCACGAATCCGATGCCGGCGATGGAGAGCGCGATGCCGAGCGCCCCACGCATGCCGATGCGGTCCACGCCGAGCATCCGGCCGATGAGCGCGATCAGCGCCGGCGATGCTGCCACGACGAGGGCGGCGTCGCCAGCGCGCGTGAGCGCCACGCCCTCGATGAACAGCAGCTGATAGACGCCGTTGCCGAGCACGCCGAGGAGCAGCAGCGCCACCAGGTCGCGGCGCGCCACGCGGGTCCGCCGCATCCCCAGCGCGATGAGCACGAGCGCGCACGACGCCACGGTGAGCCGCGCGCCGTTGAACGCCAGCGCGGCCATCTGCTCCGTGCCGAACTTCACGACGCTGAAGTTGACGCCCCAGATGAGCGCCATCAGCACCAGCGACCCGTCGGTGATCCAGACGGCGGCGCGCGTGTATGCGCGGGCGGGTTCCGGCGACACCGTCTCGTCGAGGGAAAGCGACATTCACGAAACGTAGACGGGTCCGGAGCGCCAGTCTATCTTTCCCCCATGCATGTCGCCTTCGCGCTCTTCGCCGACGCCGCCAACGTGTCGCAGGAAGGGAAGCTGAACATTCTCGGGGTGTTCGACGCCCTGCAGGTCGGGAACAGCCCGGCCGTGCATCCGCGGGCGCACCTGGTGGTGCACCTCAAGGGCACGTCGATGGACACGGGGCCGCACACCGTGACCCTGCGGTGGATCAATCCCTCGGGCAGCGAGCTGTGGAGCAGCGCCGGCGATCTGAACGTCGGCCCGCTGCCGTCGGGCGTCAGCGAGATGGACGTGCCGCTCATCGCGCAGATCGACCTGCCGATCGAGGGCGCGGGTCCCTACTTCATGAGCATCGCGCTCGACGACGAACAGCGGGCGTCGGTGCCGGTGCAGGTGCGCGTGGGCAACGCGCCGATGGTCGCGCCCTCCGGACTCGTCAGTTAGCCGGCAGCACCCGGCGCGCGAACAGAAAGCGCTCGCGCAGCTTGTGCAGGTAGCCGTCGCCCCCGTCGGCGAGGCGCTCGACCGAGAAGCCGCCGCGCCCGATCGCCACGTGCGCCATCCGCCCGCCACCCACGCCGAGCCCGACGTGCGTGATCTTCGCGTCGTCGCGGTCGGAGAAGAACGCCAGCTCGCCCGACGCGAGCGCGCTCAACTCGCGTGACCCGGGGCTCCCGGCCTCCGCCTGCTGCCACGCATCGCGCGGCAGCGGCACGCCGTGCAGCCAGAACAGCGTCTGCACGAACCCCGAACAGTCGGCGCCCCACGGCGTGACGCCGCCCCACTGATAGCTGGTTCCGCCGAAGAATTCCTCCGCCGAGTGCGCGATCGCGGCAGCCATCCGCGGGAACCGCTCCGCCGCGTCGGCCCCGGCCACGGCGTCGCCCGACGCCAGCGTCTCCTCGGGCGCAAGGTACGCGCCCAGCGGCAGCGACCGGCGCTCGCCGCCCGGCGCGCTCACGACGCACCCGAGCGAGATGCGCGCCGCTTCGCGGCTGATGCGTGCCGAGGGATCGGACAGCAGCGACACGTAACCGGCGTGCACCCACCCTTCGTACGCATCGGCGCCGCGCACGCGGAGCCAGTCGTGCCGGGGCTCCAACACGTCCACCACGTGACCGGCGAGTTGCTGCGAGACCTGGGTCGCGCTCGCACGCGGCTCGCCGAGCAGCGGGGCCACCGCGGCGCGCACGACGGCGCGCGAGGACGCGCCGCTCACGACGCGTCGGCGAGTCCGGGCACGCCCGGACGCCCGCGGGCCAGACGCACGCCGCGTTCGATCGCCTCCTCCAGCGCCGCGACCGCCAGCGCTTCCACGTGCAGCGCGTCGGCCCCGGTTCCCGAGATCGCGCCGAGCGCGAACACCATGTCGCCGTCGTAGGAGGAGCCGGCGGGCGTGATGCGGTGGAAGAGCGCCGCGCCGGCCGCGCGCGCCAGTTGCGCGAGCTGCAGGCGATCGAGCGCCGCGTTGGTGGCGACGACGGCAAGCGTGGTGTTCCGGTGGCGCTGCTCGGCGGCCATCGCCGCCAGCCGGTGTGGTTCTTCCAGCAGCATGCGGTTGACGTCGAGGAAGCGGCCGTCCTCGCCGCGCGCGCCGGCCACGATGCGCCCCTCGCCGTCGCGCACGTCGCCGAAGGCGTTGACCACCGCCACCGCCGCGACGCGCACGCCGGCGGATTCGCGCTCCGCGCACCCCACGCCGCCCTTCATCGCATGCGCGATCCCGGCGGCCTTGCCCACCGTGGCGCCGGTTCCGGCGCCGACGCTGCCCTCGAACACGCCGGTCGACGCCGCGGTGTCCGCCGCCGCATAGGCCATGGCGGGCGTCGGACGGCCGTCGAAACGGCCGATCGGACCGAGATCGAAGATCACCGCCGCCGGCACGATCGGCACGACGCCGCCCCCGATCGGAAAGCCGCGTCCGCGCTCCTCCATCCAGCGCATCACGCCGGCGGCCGCATCGAGGCCGTAGGCCGAGCCGCCGGTGAGGAGGATCGCGTCCACGCGGTCGGCCAGGGCGTCGGTGCCCACGGCGTGCAGCTCGCGGGAGCCCGTCGCCCGGCCGAACACCGCGACCCCGCCGCGCAGCGGCCCGTCGATCCCGCGCACGACGGTGCACCCGGTGCCGCGCTCGGCGTCGGTCGCGTGGCCCACCGCGATGCCGACGCGGGAGAAATCGACGCTCACGTCACGACGCGGCGGGCGGCCGGCCGGCGTCGCGCCTGGCCTGGCATTCGCGGCAGCGCGTGACGCCGCGCATGTTGCAGACGACGCAGATGAAGGTGCCGCAGTCCACACAGGGATAGCCTTCCGACGCGCGCTCTTCATTCCCGCAGGCGCGGCAGATCATGGCGTCGTGCTCGCTCAACTGGTTCGTCATCGCGCTCCTCCGGATGCCGCCGCCTGCCGCGACTCCACTCCGTACTCCTTGATCTTCTTGATCAGCGTCGCGCGCGAGATGCCGAGCTCCTTGGCCGCCCGCGTGCGGTTCCCGTCGTGGGCGCGCAGCGTGCGGTCGATGTGCTGCCGCTCCACTTCCGCCAGCGTGCGCGGAATATGGTGCTCCACGCTCACGCCGGACGCGTCGCGCACCTCGGCGGCCAGGTGGGACGCCGAGATCGCGGGCGCCCCGCGGCCGATGATCATGGCGCGCTCGAGCACGTTCCGCATTTCGCGGATGTTGCCGGGCCATGAGTATTTCAGCACGCGCTCCAGCGCGTCGTCCTCGAGCTCGGTCGGCGCCTCGGGCAGATTGACGTGCAGGTCGTCGAGCAAGTGCGCGATCAACTCCACGAGATCCTCGCGGGCCCGTGCCCGGAGCGGGGGCAGGTTGATCGGCATGACGCTCAGACGGTAATAGAGGTCCTCGCGGAAGCGGCCCGCCGTCACCTCGGCCACGAGATCGCGGCTCGTCGCCGCGATCAGCCGCACGTCCGACTGCACCTCGCGCGTGCCGCCCTGGCGGCGGAAGCTCTTGCCCTCGAGCACGCGCAACAGCTTCGGCTGCAGGTGGGCGTCGAGATCGCCGATCTCGTCGAGGAACAGCGTGCCGTTGTTGGCCACCTCGAGCAGCCCGGGACGGTAGACGTCGCCCTCCGGGGTGCCGCCCTGCTCCACGCCGAACAGTTCGGAGTCGAGCGACGCGGCGGTGAGCGCCGCGCAGTTCACCTCGATGAAGCGCTGCCCGGCGCGCGGACTCTGCCGGTGCATCGCCTCGGCGACGCGCCCCTTGCCCGTGCCGACCTCGCCCACGAGCAGCACCGTGGTGCGGTCGCTCCGCGCGAGGAGCTCGATCTGCGCCGCCAGCTCGCGCATCGGCGGCGAGGAGCCGAGCATCGCCCCCGCCTGCATGTCGCCGCGCCGCTCGGTGAGGTACAGGTTCATCTGCCGCAGGTGCGCCTTCTCGAACGCCCGCTCGGCCGCCGCGCCCAGGTGCGCCAGATCGACGGGCTTGGTCAGGAAGCTCTCGGCGCCGGCCTGCATGGCGCGCACCGCCAGCGCCACGTCGCCGTGTCCGGTGATCATGATGACCACCGGATGTTCTTCCTTGACGCGCTCCAGTACTTCGAACCCCGTGATGTCGGGAAGGCGGAGGTCGAGCAGCACGAGGTCCGGCCGCCGCTTCTTCACGAGCGATACCGCCTCTTCCCCCGTGTACGCCTTCAGCACCTGGTGCCCGCCGCGTTCGAAGAACGCGCCGAGGAACGAAGTGATGTCGCGCTCGTCGTCAACGATCAGAACGGTGGGCATGCGGGATTGAGGGAGTTCGGCCGCGAGTGAACGAAACTGCGACAGCGGAGCTGTACAGAGAATGGACGCTCGCGGCGCGGTGAGCAACCCTGCGTCATGCCGGAGCTGGCACGAGCAAACGCCCGGCGCCGGCCATTGCCCGCGCGTCCAGGGCTTCCGGCGGGAGCAGTTCGCCGTCGGCTTCGGCCCGTCTCGGCGATTCGGGAACCACGCGGACGTGCCGGCCGCGGTAGAAGCGCGTGAGTCCGTCGTCGGGGAAGCGGCCGCGGAGCATGCGCCAGGAGACGCGGAGCGCCTGGGCGAGATTTCGCGGCGCATAGACCGCCACGTCCAGGGCGCCGTCGTCCGGCCGCGCGCCCGGCGCGATCGTGATCCACCCATTGAGCACCGAGCCGACGTTGGCGACGAGCAGCGAGAGCGCTTCGACGTCGTGTTGCTCGCCGTCCACATCGATCCGCGCGCGAAAGGTGTCGCCGCGGACGGCAGCGCCGATGGCGGCGCTCGCGCCGGCCAGCACGTACGCCGCCACGCCGAGATGCCGCTTGAGCCACGCCGGCGCGCGCTCGAGCATGGCCACGTCGATGCCGAATCCCGCAGCCACGGCGAAGTGGCCGCCCAGCCCGAGCACGGCGAGGTCGATCTCCCGCACACGCCCGTCGCACAGCGCGCCGACGGCGCGGACCGGATTCAATGGAATGCCCATCGCGCGCACGAGGAGATTGCCGGTGCCGCCGGCCAGGGCGCCGAGCGGAATGCCGCTCCCCACGAGGCCGCCCAGCGCCTCCATGATCGTCCCGTCGCCGCCGAGGGTGAACACGGCGTCGTAGTCGGCGCCGAGGTCGCGCGTCATGGTCGCCGCATCGCCGGGGGCGCGGGTGAGCCGCGTGTCGACCTCGACGTCGCGCGCCGCGAAGGCCTGTTCCACGCGTCCGAGATGGCGGGCCCCGCGCCGCGAGCCGGGGTTCACGATCAGCAGGGCCCGCCGGATCACCACCGCCAGGTTTTCGATAACGAGAGGCCCCACTGCTGCGGGGTCGGGATGAGCCCGCGCTGCGGACGCCAACAGACGAGTGCGCTGGCCGGCGGCTCGAGGCCGATGTCGGCGGAAAGCGTGCTCGAGAACCGGTACTGGAGCTTGCTCTCGAGCTGCTCCACGAACCCGTTCACGTTGAAGCCCGACGAGGCGCTGCCGCTCTGACTCGACGTGAACTGGCAGAGCCCGGTGCTGATGCTGAAGAAGAGGTTGTTGGTGATCTGCTTCTCGCCGCCCAGGCGGGCGCCCGACAGCAACTGCCTGGCGGGGTTTCCCCCCGTCTGCCCCTTGGCCGCGGTCTCGTCCGTGGCGCCGGCCTGGAACTGCAGGACGTCCACGGCCGATCCGAGCTGGCCGCGCAGCGTCTGCGCGAGCACGCTGCTCGCGGTGGGCAGCAGCACCTGCGCCGCGGTCTGCAGGTAGCTCTGGTTGGCTCCCAGCTCGTAGCTCGGCACGCCGCAGCAGAGGTAGCTCACGAGATCCGATTGCGGGATGTTGTCGCCCGTGCCGCTGGTGAGGTCGAGCGACGGCCCCGGATAGAGGTAGCCCGAGAGCGTGGCGCGCACCGTCACGTCGGGGCGGTTGTACTGCCGCACGGTGTACAGCGCGCTGACGTCGATCTTCGGATTGAGTTCGGGATCGCCGAAGAAGGTGATCGTTCCCCCCTCGACCTGGAACTCCCGCTGGAGGAAGCCGAAGGAGAGCGTGTACGTCCCGCGCTCTGCGCGGAGCGTGCCGTCGAGGGCGAGGACGTAGACCGTGTCGCTCGTCGCGGTGGGGGCATTCGCGGCGAAGGCCTGCACGCCGGTGGCCCGGATCTGCGGCGTACGCCGCACGTTCAGCGATCCGCCCAGCTTGATGTTGGCTTCCCGCGACCGGAGCCAGACCTCGTCGCCCAGCGTCACGCGCATGCCGCTGATCGTCATGTCCTTCAGGACGGCCGACGGCGGGCTGGGCAGCTTGATGCGGGTGTTGAGGTCGGTGGTGTCCATCCCCTCCAGATCCGCCAGGCTCAGCTGGATCATCTGGCTCTTGGCGGCGCTACGCTCCGGGATGTAGATGTTCCCGCGCACGATGTTCACGGAGCCGGTGAGCGTGGACCCGTTCTTGCGCCCGCTCAGCCGGATGGCGTCGGCGCCGGACGACACGTCGAGCCGCGCCAGCGTCCGCTTGTCGATGGCGCGGAACGTGTGCGCGTACAACGCGAGGTTGAACCGCGGGTTGCTGCGGTCGGCGAAGTCGACGAAGCCTCCCACCGACACGCTGTCGGCAGGCGACGCGCCGCTCCACGCGCGCAGCCGCCGGATGGCGAGGCTGTCGTTGGCCGCCGACACGCTCAATTCGGCGCTCAGTCCGTGGAGCGTGATTCCGAGCTCGTCGAGCGAGACCTGGGCGTCGTTCATCTGCACGAGTCCGCCCAGCGTCGGGTGGTGCCAGGTGCCCCCCACGTCCAGCGCCACGAACAGCCGCCCCTGCGCGCGGCTCACGCTCGGGACGAACGCCTCGATCATCGCGAGGTCGGCGCTGTCGGCGCGGATCGAGCCGCTCAGGGAATCGTCGAGCAGCCGCGCGCTGAAGAGCTGCAGCTCCATGGGGAGCGACGCCGAGGCCTGCAAGGCGTACGCACCGTTGCGGATGACGTCGAGCCGCGCGTCGGTGCGGCGATTCTGATACGTGGCGCCGACCACCACCTGCTGCAGCCGCATGCTGCCGTAGCGGAGGTCCCGTCCCGTCGCGTCCATCGTCACGTGCGGCGCCGCGCGGGTGCCGGTGACGTTGGCGTGCAGGAAGCTCCATCCCGCCATCGTATCGGCCACCTGCAGCAGCGTGGCCATGTCGCGCACCGGAACACTGTCGGCGCGGAACTGCATGCGCACCGAATCCACGTCCGGCACCACGCCGGCCAGCGAGACCGCCCCGCCCTTCTGGTTGACCATGCGCAACGAGTCGATCGTGATGCGCGTGGAATCGAGCCGTACGGTGCCCGCGCCGGCCAGCCGCCACACGTCCGACACCAGGTCCACCGTCCCCGACTGGACCGCGACGTCGGTGTGTCCGGCGAGGTGCGCGATCGTGCCGCCGAAGGCGAGCGTGGGCCCGTTGTCGCTCAGGGCCCCCACGTCGAAGGTGCCGGCGAACTGCAGCCCCGTGGCGCTGCTCGTCTTCGCCTGCGCCAGGCGGGCCTGGAAGCCGATCGTATCCACGCGGACGCCGGCGAGGATGAGGGTGTCGAGCTCGAACGAGGCGAGCCCGTGGGGCGCCCGCAGGACGTCGTCGAAGGCAAAGCGGCCGCTGGCCGTCGCGCCGCGGTCCTTGTTGATGTACAACCCGCTCCCCACCAGATCGCCGCGCGTGTTCAGCGAATAGAGGTTGCCGGTGATCGCCCCACGAAGCACGAGCGCGCCGGCCAGCGAATCGGGGATGCCCGTCTGTTCCGCGGTCCGCGTCGCGAGGAACGGCCGCAGTCCGCCCAGCGAATCCACCGAGGCGTCGTAGACGAGCGAATCCACGACGCCGCCGTACAGCCCGAGCGCGCCGTGCGCGTTCAGGGTGGCGGCGGAGGTCTCGAGATGGAGCGTGTCGACGTTGACCCGATCGTCGGCGAAGCGCAGGGAGGCGCGCGAGGAGAACACGTGCACGCCGTCGAACTCCGAGCGCTCCAGTGACACGCTGGCCGACCCGGCGAGATCGGCCAGCGAGTCGCCGCCCAGATTCACGTCGTAGTTGCCCGTGAGCGATCCCGCCGGCGAATTCCCTCCCGGCACGGCAATCGACGGATCCAGCGCCACCACGCGCCCGCTGCCGTGCGCGCCGTACGACGGCGGGTCGGCATCGACGTGCCCGTTGAAGCTCACCGCGCCGCCGGGGCCGCGCAGCGACGCGTCGAGGAAGAGGTCGGGGACCGTGCCCTGCACGCGGATCGTGCCGGCGTACTCGCCGACCAGCGGCAGCTTGGGATACGACCGCCGCAGCGCCGTGAGCGAGAGCGAGTCGGCGGCCAGCGTCGCGTCGTACGTCATGTACGGCTCGCCGACCGTGATCCGCCCGCTCCCGGTGAGCCGGGACGCCGGCGCGTCGCCATCGGTGTAGCGCACGTCGGCGTTCGAGAACCGGACGTCCATCCATGAGGAATCCAGCATGGCCGAGCCGGCGATCGAGCCGTGCAGCGCCGGGAACGACGGATACAGGAACTCCACGGTGCGGAGGTCCACGTGCTGCGCGAATACGTCGAAGTCGTGGAACTCCGTGAGGCCGGGGTTCAGGATGTTCAGCTCGCCCCGACCGCTCAGCTCGGAGATCGCGCCCGGCACGTGCGCGTCGGCGAAGGTGAGGTGCGCCGTGTCGACCACGAAGCTGGTGAGCGGGCCGCCGCGCGCCGTGACCGTGCCGCGGAGCTGGCCCTGCCAGTCCACCGGAAAGGGCTTGCCGGCCAGCGTGCGCAGCAGGTCGAAGTCCACCGGCTCCGCCTGCAGGCTCACGTCCTTCACCTGCAGCACCGGACCGCCCACCGCGAAGGTCATCGCACCGCGGAGGCGCGACTTCGTGCTCCGCACGTCCATCTTCGAGAGCTTGTAGTCCATCACGTGCAGGTTGCGTTCGTTCTGGATGTCGAGCACCATCGAGCCGCCGCCGGTGCGCGGCAGCGTGGGGTAGACCCACGCCACGTCGGCCAGCGACACCGAGTCGCCGATCACGTGCAGGTTCCAGCGCACCGGCAGGTCGCTCCCCCAGACGATCTTGCCGCTCGCGCTCCCGGTGGAACCGGGCAGGTCGAAGTGGCCGATCTCGGCCCACACCGAATCGCCCAGGTTGCGCACCGTGCCCCGCATGTTGCGGAACTGGAAGGGCGGGTCCTGCTCGTCCACGCTCAGCGTATCGATGGCGAACGTGCGCGCCGCGCTGTCGGGGTCATTGAGCCGCACGTGCGGCAGGACGGCGTAGATGTGCGTCCACCGCCAGGTCCGGGCCAGCCCCTCGCGCCGCCGGCGGACGTCCATGTTCCGGTTGGCGAGCGCGGCGGTGATGGCGCTGTCGCGCCGGCTGCCGCGCAGCGAATCGTCGGGATGCCACGGAAGCGTCAACAGGAACGTGGCATCGTGCAGGTGCACCGAATCCATCACGACGTAGTCGCCGAACTGCGGGCCCGTGGTCTTCGGGCCGACGCGTCCGCTGCGGAAGATGCGCCGGAAGTTCCAGTCGTAGTTCTCGTGCTGGCGCAGGTAGATCGTGGGATGCTGCACGTCCACGCGCCGGAACAGCAGCCGCTTGTCCATGATGTCGCGCGGATCGTAGTCCACCGTCACCGGCCCCGTAGCGACGAACAGCGAATCCTCCGCGTCGCGGATCTCCAGCGAGTCCAGCGTCACACCGGTGAGGTAGCTGCCGGTGATCCGGCCCAGGTACACGTGGCCGTGGATGCCCGACGCGATCTGGCGCTGGATGAGCTGCCGCACGAAATCCTGCCCGCGCGCGCTCTTCGTGAGCACGAGCACGCCCGTGCCCGCCGCCGCGAAGATGGCCAGCACGAGTCCGAGACTCACGAACAGGACGATGCGGCGGCGGCTCATGGACTAGAAATCGGACCCGATGGAGAACGTCAACGTCAACCGGCGGAAGAAGCCACTGGACTGCGGCGGCAGGAACGTCGCCGGACAGGCCTGCTCCTCCTGCGTGTAGCCGCCCGTGCCGGATGCCACGTGCACCGGAATCGAATTGCCGGGACTGACGCAGTAGAGCGGCGCCAACCCGGTCTTCTCATTGACGCTGGCGTCGTAGTAGATCGGACCGCGCGGCTGCCGGTACGGATTGTACCCCACGTTCACCTGAAGCGGTCCCACCGGCGTGAACACCCGGATCCCGACCCCGGGGGTCCACTTGATCTGCGACAGGGCGAGGCCCGTACCCGGGGTGCCGCGCGTCCAGACATCCCCGCCGTCGGTGAAGAAGGCCCACTGCAGGAGGTCGGGAAAGAACGCGTCGGGCACGCGGTACTCGAAGTTCGCCACGACCAGCGCGTTGCCCCCCACCGGCACGACGCGGAACGGACGGTCCCCTGGCCGCGCTTCCAGGTACCGGGTGCTGTCGTTCACGACGACGGTATCGTAGCGCGGCGCGATGTACAGGAGCGATCCGAGCTCGTTCTGGTAGAAGCCCCGCACGCTGTTCGCCCCACCGGCGTACAGCCGCTCTTCCGGCGGGATGTACCGGCTGGGGGGGGTCCGCAGCGAGAGGTTGGAGCCCAGCACGACACCGCCGCGCAGCCGCGACGCGAACACCCCCGACCGTCCCACCGGCTGGTACCAGGAAACGTCGAACGTGCCCTTGTTGAACGTCAGGCCGGGGGACGATCCGAGGTCCCGCAGGGAGCTTCGCAGCTCGGTGCGCACGACCCACCCGCGGCTCGGATTGAACGGGTCGTCGGTCCGCGAAATCGTGTACTGGGCGCCGGCCACCGCCAGCGGCTGCGTCACCAGGGAGATCTGGTCGCGCGACTGCTGATCGCAGCGGTTGAACACGGCGCAGAGGAGCGCCGGCTGGGCCTCCGTACGCCCGTACTCCAGGCTGTACGCCAGCCGCAGCGAGCCGCCGGCGTCCGGCGCCCCCCGCGTGGCCGACACCTCGCCGCCGATGAGCGTGGTGCGCAGGTACGCCAGATACTCGCTCCGGCGCTCACGATAGAGGGAGTACGCGGGCACCCAGCTCGACCCGAACAGCCCGGGCTGCAGCAGCGTGGTCGAGATGCTGTAGTTCGTCTTGTCGCTGAACGGATCCCGGCGCAGCACGTCCTGATAGCAGAGCCCCCGCGTGGCCGGCGACGCCAGCGGGGAGGCGTATCCGATCTTCGACAGCTGCCCCGCCACCTCGAGGTGCCGGGCCTGGTGCAGGAAGTTCTTGTTCGTGTACAGCGCGCTGGTCCGGAAGCAGTCCAGCGTCGCCCACCCGTACTTGGTGTCGAGCTGCTGCATGTAGTCCTCGCGCAGGTTCACGAGCAGCGTGACCGACGAGTCGCCCGCCGGCTGCACGGAGTCCAGCGCCACTTCCACGTGCCGGTACGCGCCGAGCTGGTACAGGCTGCGCTGCGCGTCGATGAGCTTCTGGTCGCTGTAGAGGTCGCCCCGCCGGATGCCGAGCAGGCTCCGCACCACGTCGTCGCCGATCTGCTGCGGATGCGCGCTGTCCACCGGCTGCACGTTCACGCGAATCGCGCCGATGTGGGCCCGCGGGCCCGGCAGCGCGTGAATCGAGACGCTCGCCTTCCGGGTCTCGTAGCGCAACGCGTAATTGCGCAGCAGCTCGACGTCGGGATACCCCGAGTTCCGCAGGCGCGCCGTGATCGTGTCGAGCTCGGCGCCCAGCAGCCCGATGTCGAACGGCATCCCCACGCGAAGCCGCAGCCCGGCCAGGACCTGCGCGCGGTTGGGCACCTGCTCGAGCCCGGTGATCGACAGCGAGTCGATCAGGATCGGCTGCCCCTCGTTGATCGTGAACACGACCCGGACGAGGTCCCTGCCCATCGGCTGCACGAGCGTATCCACCTGCACGTCGTAGTAGCCCTTGTCGCGGTAGAACTTCTTCAGGCGCAGCACGTCCAGCGGCAGCTCGCTGCTGTCGAGGCAGTGGCGCGTGCCGAAGAACCCGAAGTGCCGGCGGAACCATCCCGATTCCGTCGTCGCGATGCGGACCTCGAGATCGGATGCACTGAACGCGCGGTTGCCGCGAAAGACGAGCGAACGGACTTCCTTGTCGCCCGGGTCGCACGTGATGTCCTGGGCGCGCGCACGGACGGGAGAGGCGGCAATCGCCAGGACGAGACTCGCCGCCCCGAGCGCCGTCTGCAGAAGTCGTGGCATCAACCGCCGGAGTGCGACGATCGTCGCTGGTCGGGCATGCGAACCTCGGAGCGGAACCTCCGGACTCCGCATACCCGCGCGAACTCCGGACCTACGGGATCGTGCCGGGCAACCCGCCGACACACGATACGCCCGCACGGCGCGTAAATCCGGCGGGCGCATATGATTGACGCGTCGGTGCGGGTGTCGTTATTAAGTTCACGCCCGCCTTCCATGGTGTCAACCGTCGTGCCGCTCTCCTGCATCCGCGCGCTGCGCTCGTCGCTCGTCATCGTTCTCGCCGTCGCCGGCTGCCGCGGCGGGGCGCCCGGCACCCCGTCGCGCCACACGCTCATCGACGCCCGCGACACCTACGACCCACGCTCGCTCGACCCGGCCCTCTCCACCGACGTCCCCACCGGAAGAGCCGTGAGCTACGTGTTCGAAGGGCTCACCCGCTTCACCGCCGACGCCCGCCTCCAACCGGCGCTCGCCACGCGCTGGGATCTCTCCGCCGACGGACGCACCTACACCTTCCACCTCCGCGCCGGCGTCACCTTCCAGAACGGCCGGACCCTCACGGCGCGCGACGTCGTGCACTCGTTCACCCGCGCCCTCGACCCCGCCACGCACGGCGGCCGCGCCGAGCCGCTGCTGCCCATCCACGGCGCCGCCGCGTTCGCGGACGGCAACGCCGCGTCGGTCGCCGGCCTCGCCGCCCCGAACGACAGCACCGTGGTCATCACCCTCGACCAGCCGCTGGCGATCTTTCCCAAGCTGCTCGCCATGCCCGTGGCGTCGGTGCTCCCGGCCGACGCCCCCGCCGACGTCAACGAGCACCCCGTGGGCACGGGACCGTGGAAGCTCGTGCGGTGGAAGCACGACGACTACCTGCTGTTCGCGCGCAACGACGCCTACTGGGGCGGCGCCGCGAAGACCGATTCGCTCGAGGCGCGGATCATCGCCGAGCCGAGCACCGCCGTCGCCGAGTTCGAAGCCGGCAACGTCGACGTCGCCGAGATCCCGCCCGACGAGGTCGAGGCCTGGGAGTCCGACTCCGCGAAGAAGCGCCTGCTCGAGGACGCGCCGTCGCTGCAGCTCGTGTACGTAGCGATCAACACCACGCGCGGCCCGCTCCGGGATCCGCGCGTGCGCCAGGCGATGAACTACGCCGTGGACGCGAAGACCATCCTCGCCCAGCTCGTGCACGGGCGCGGCCACCTCGCCGCCGGCGTCATCCCGCCCTCGCTCGGCGGCGCCGACACGACCCGCGCGCCGTACCCGTACGACCCCGCCGGAGCGAAGGCGCTGCTCGCCGCCGCGGGGCACGCGAACGGCATCGACGTCGAGCTGTGGACGGGCACGACGCCGCTCATGGTCCGCGTGGCCGAGGCCATTCAGGCCTACCTGGACGCGGTCGGGATCCGCACGAAGATCATCCAGCGCGACGCCGCCTCGGCGCGCGAAGCGGCGCGCAAGGGAGACACGGACCTGTTCCTGAAGGACTGGTACGCCGACTACCCCGACGCCGAGGATTTTCTCGACCCGCTGCTGGGCAGCGCGAACACGGGCGTGGGCGGCAACGTGTCGTTTTACCGGAACCCGGCGTTCGACCGGCTGATGGCGCAGGCCCGGCGCGAGCCGGACGAGTCGAAGCGCAACGCGCTCTACCGGCAGGCCGACTCGCTGGCCTACGCCGACGCGCCGATGATCGACCTGTACTTCTACGACAAGCTGTACGCCGTGCAGCCGTGGATCGAGGGCTTCACGCTCCCCGTGATCTTCAACGGCCAGCGCTGGACGGACGCGCGGATTCGCGCGGCCACGCCATAGCGGATGCTGCGCTTCGTCCTCCGCCGCCTCGCGCTCGCCGTCCCTACGCTGCTCGGCGTGCTCGTCGTGACGTTCCTGCTGCTGTACGTCGCGCCGGGCGATCCGGTGACGGCGATGATCGGCGAGCGCGCCGATCCGGCCACGATCGCGAGGCTGCGGGCCGAGCTGCACCTCGACGATCCGCTGCCCGTGCAGTTCGCGCACTACGTGGATCAGATCGCGCACGGGCAGCTCGGGCGCTCGTACATCACCGACCGGCCGATCAGCGCCGACATCGCCGAGCGGTTTCCGAAAACGCTGGAGCTGGCGCTCGCCGCGATGCTGCTCGCCACGACGTGCGGCATCTCGCTCGGCGTGCTGAGCGCGCGCCATCCGGGCGGCTGGGTGGACCGCGTGTCGCTGGGCGTCGCGTACCTCGGGATCTCGTTTCCCGTGTACTGGGTGGGGCTGCTGCTGATCCTCGTCTTCGCCGTCGGCCTGCGCTGGTTCCCGCCCTCGGGATCGGGGGGACTGCGGTACCTCGTGCTGCCCGCGCTTGCGCTGGGGATGCGCTCGATCGCCTTCCAGGCGCGCGTCACGCGCTCGTCGATGCTCGACGCCCTCGGCGCCGACTACACGCGCACGGCACGGGCCAAGGGCGTGCGCGAGTGGTCGGTCACCCTGCGCCACGCGTTGCGCAATGCGCTCATTCCCGTGATCACCGTCGTCGGGCTCGACTTCGGATCGTACCTCACAGGAAGCATTCTGACCGAGACGGTGTTTTCGTGGCCGGGACTCGGCCGCTACGTCGTGAATGCGATCTCGCGCCGCGACCTGCCCGCCATCCAGGGATCGGTGCTGTTCCTGAGCACGGTGTTCGTGCTCGTGAACTTGCTGGCGGACCTGGCGTACGCGAAGGCGGATCCCAGGGTGGCGTATTAGAGTCGGACAGGAGGACAGTCGGACAGTCGGACAGCTACGGAGGGAGTGCGATCGATGACGTTGAACGACTACCAGGCCGCCGCGGAGCGGACGATCAATCAGTCGCTATCGCGCGACGACCGGCTGCTCGACGCCGTGGCGGGACTGGCGGAAGAAGCGGGAGAGGCGTTGGGCCTGGTGCGCAAGCATCGCCTGCAGGGCCGGGAGCTGAGCCGCGACCGCCTGCGGGAAGAACTGGGGGATGCGCTGTGGTGCCTGGCGATCGCCGCGCACAGCGCCGGGCTGTCACTCGACGAAGTCGCCGCGGCCAACGTCGAGAAGTTGAAGGCGCGCCACCCCAATGGGTTCAGGCTACTGACCACTGACGACTGACGACGGCTCGCCGTCGTTCAATCGTCCTTCGCGCCGAATATCGCCATGTTCGAACTGTGCCCCGGATTGACCTTCTTCTCGGGGTACACCCAGTGCACGGCCTGATTCACGGCGGTCGCGGCGTCGCCGAAGCCGGTGGCGATCAGCTTCAGCTTCCCGGGATACGTCACCACGTCGCCCGCGGCGTAGATCCCGGGGCGTCCCGTTTCCATCTGGCTGTTCACCAGGATCTCGTCCTTCTCGATGTTGAGGCCCCAGTCCTTGAGGGCGCCCATGTCGCTCACGAAGCCGAGCATCGGCAGCACGGCGTCGGCCTCGAGCTCGCGCGTGGACTTGGCCTTGACGTCCTTCAGCACGACGTGCGTGAATCGTTCGCCGCCGCCGGGCGCGACGAGGTCCTGCAACTCGTGGAAGGTGTAGAGCGACGCCCGGTTCGCCTCGACGGCGGCGCGGAATTGCGCCACCGTGGCGTCGTGGGCGCGGAACCGGTCGCTGCGGTGCACGATCGCCACCGACGCGGCGCGATCGAGCAGCTGCACGCCCCAGTCGAACGCCGAGTCGCCGCCGCCGATGATCACGACCTTCTTGCCGCGGAAGTGTTCGGGGTTCGTCACCACGTCATGGATGCCGCGGCCGTACCAGGGCTCGGCGCTGGCCTGCGGCAGCCGGCGCGGCGCGAAGGCGCCGATCCCGGCGGCGATGACGATGGCGCGCGTGGGGAAGCGGTCGGTCTCGGTGACGAGCACGAAATGTCCGTCGACTTCTTCCAGCCCCGTCACGCGCTGCGAAAAATGCATCGGCTGGTCGAACTGTGCGGCCTGCGTGCGCAGCTGGCGCACCAGCTCCTTGGCCGGAATCGTGGGAAAGCCGGCCACGTCGAAAATGTCCTTTTCGGGGTATAACGCGGTCAGCTGGCCGCCCGGCTCGGACAGGGCGTCCACGATTTGCGCGGTCGCGCCGCGCATGCCAGCATAGAACAACGCGAAGAGCCCGGTGGGCCCTCCGCCGATGATGGTCAGATCGCGAATTTCGTGATTCATTCGATAATGTTGACCAGGGCTGCAACGTTAGACAAGCGCAGGTATCCGGCCCGCCGGCCGCGCTCCGCGCCCGGCGACGATCTCGATCCCACACCCGCATGAACGACAATCTCGAGTATCACGGCTCGTTCCATCTCGTGCGCAAGGTGGCCGAGGGCGGCATGGCCACCGTGTACGAAGCCGAGCAGCTCGGTCCGTCCGGATTCGCCAAGCGGATCGCGCTCAAGGTCATCCATCCGGAGCTGGCCGAACGCCGCGAGTTCCTCCAGCTCTTCATCGACGAGGCCAAGCTCTCGGCGAACCTGATGCACGGGAACATCGTCCAGATCTACCAGTTGGGCGAAGTGAACCAGCAGTACTTCATCGCCATGGAGTTCATCCAGGGGCCGACGCTGCGCAGCGTCGTCGACCGGCACAACGAGCTCGGCCGCCCGCTCGCGGCGACGATGGTGGCGTACATCGGCAGCCGCCTGTGCCGCGCGCTCGACTTCGCCCATAACGCCGTCGGGCCGGACGGCCGGCGCCTCGACGTGGTGCACCGCGACGTGTCTCCGGGCAACGTCATGATCACGTGGGACGGGCACGTCAAACTCGGCGACTTCGGCATCGCGAAGGCGCGGACGTCCATCGATCCCGCTTCCGAGCAGCACGTGCGCATGGGGAAGAAGCGCTATATGAGCCCGGAGCAGGTGCTCGGCACGGCGGTGGACGCGCGGAGCGACGTCTTCTCGCTGGGCGTGGTGCTCTACGAGCTGCTCGCGCTGAGCCCGCTCTTCCACGAAGACAACACGGCGCTGTCGGTGGAGGAGGTCGTGCTGCGGCCGCTCCCCGACCTGCGCTCGCGCATCACCGACCTCGACCCCGAGCTCGACGAGATCCTGCAGCTCGCGCTGCAGCGCAATCCCGCCGATCGCGCCACCGCCGCCCAGCTCGGCACCATGCTCGACGACTGGATCGTGACGCAGAGCGACCGCGGGGGCGCGTCCCCCGACCGCGTGCAGATCCATCTGGCCGAGATGTTTCCGACCACCTTCCAGGCGCGCTTCGAGGCGGCTTCGACTTCGGGGCGCACGGCCTCCGCCGCATTCAGGAAGAAACGCGGATCGATCATCGCGCGCCTGTTCGGCTGAGGCGGCGGCCGCTCCGCGGAGAATTAGATTACCCGAGCCATGAAGATCTACACGAGGACCGGCGACCGCGGCGACACCGGGCTGTTCGGCGGCGGCCGGACGCCCAAGAACGATCCGCGCGTCGAGGCTTACGGCGACGTCGACGAGCTGAACGCGGCCCTCGGGCTGGCGCGGGCGAGCGAGTTGATGCCCCGCATCGACGAAGTGCTCGTCCCCATCCAGCGCGACCTGTTCGCCATCGGCGCGCTGCTGGCGACGCCCGACCGCGCCAGGATGAAGCAGCATCTCGACAAGGCGCGCATCGACGACGGCCGCATCGCGGAGCTCGAGCGCGCCATCGACGACGGCGACGCGGAGCTGGAGCCGCTCAAGGCGTTCATCATTCCGGGCGGCACGCCGAAGGCCGCGGCGCTCCATCTCGCGCGGACCGTGTGCCGGCGCGCCGAACGCCGCGTGGTGGCGCTGCGATCCACCGCCGAGGTGCCGGACGTCGTGATCGTGTACCTGAACCGGTTGTCGGACCTGCTGTTCACGCTGGCCCGCGTGGCGAACCGCCGCGCCGGCGCCGGCGAAGTCACCTGGTGACCGCCCGGGCGCGGGAGCGGGTGCGGTGATCGACGCCACGTACCGGCTGCACATCTTGCCCGGCGCGCTCGACGCGGTTGGCGGCGTCGCGCGCGTCGCGGCGCGCGCGCACCGCTACGCGATCGTCACCGACTCGAACGTCGGCCCGCTGTATGCGGAACGCGTCGAGTCCTCGCTCGCCGGCGCCGGCACGCAGGTATTCGTCATCCCCGCCGGCGAAACGCACAAGACGCGCGAAACGTGGGCGTCGGTCACCGACCAGATGCTCGACGCCGGATTCGGGCGCGACTCGGCCATCATCGCGCTCGGCGGCGGCGTGGTGGGCGACCTTGCGGGGTTCGTCGCCGCCACGTACATGCGCGGCATTCCGTTCGTCCAGGTGCCCACGACGCTGCTCGCCATGCTCGATGCGTCGATCGGCGGCAAGACGGGCGTGGACACGCGGAGCGGAAAGAACCTGGTGGGCGCGTTCCACCCGCCGTCGGCGGTGATCATCGATCCGGCGGTGCTCGCCACCCTGCCGCACCGCCACTTCCGCGCCGGGCTGAGCGAGGCGCTCAAGCACGGCGTGATCGCGGACCGCATGCACTTCGACGCCGTCGCCACGCTGGCTGCGGAGCATCGCGATCGCCTGCCCGACCTGCGAGCGGTGAGCGCGATCGTCGCCCGCAGCGTGGAGATCAAATCGGCCGTCGTCGCCTCCGATGCGCGGGAGGCGGGCCGCCGCAAGACGCTCAACTTCGGGCACACGCTCGGCCACGCGATCGAGCATCTCAGCGGATACTCGCTGCTTCACGGCGAAGCGGTGGCCATCGGCATGTGCCTGGAGTCGGCGCTCGCCGAGCGCGCCGGCATCGCCGAGCGCGGCACGACCGATCGCATCCGTGCGGCCTGCGAGGGCGCCCGACTCCCCACGGCGCGGCCCGACGATCTCGCTCCCGCGGCAATTCTCGACGCGACGGCCGGCGACAAGAAGGGCCGGGAAGGACGCCCCGAGTATGCGCTCCCACTCGGCATCGGCCGCATGGCGTTCAGCGAGCGCGGCTGGGCGGCGCCGATGGACGATGCGCTGGTGCTTGCAGCACTGAACTGAGCGGGCGCCTACGCGTCGTTTGGCTGGCGTGCGAAGCGATCCATCCGTTCCCGATCATCATCCTGGCACTGTATCGGAACTCGGCGGGCGACGGTGACGGCCGTCTCGGACGTGGCGTCCTTCGGCCGATTTTCGGAAAGGTTGACCGAAAACGGTGCGCTTGAAGCTCTTTCGATCCATCATGGGGCAAATTTCTGCGAGGCTGACGGTTAGCTCCGTGAACGGCTGCGACGCGCGGATTGCGGACTGTCACCGCTGTTGACGCCTCCTCTGCCCGACGTTATCGTGCCCGTCCCTGCCAGTCACCAGCGTGTCACGAGCGTTTTCGCCCGTTCCCACCTTCCCGCTTTCAGTGATAGGGGCATGTATGGAGCAAGTGACCGAAACCAGGTCCAAGGGATACTTCAGGTCGTCCCCCTCCTCGGCTTTTGACCAGTACCTGCAGGACATCCAGAAGCTCCCCCTCATCGACGATCCGCAGGAAGAGCGACGGCTCGCGCGGCGAGCCCAGAAAGGTGACGAGAAGGCAGCCGAGCGGCTGGTCACGGCGAATCTCCGGTTCGTGATCTCGTACGTGAAGAAGTACCAGGGCCACGGCCTCGACCTCAGCGAGCTGGTGGCCATCGGGAACGAGGGACTGCTCAAGGCGGTCCGGAAATTCGATCCCGACCAGGGCGTGAAGTTCATCTCCTACGCCGTGTGGTGGGTGCGCCAGGCCGTTCTCAAGGCGCTCGCGGAGCAGACGCGCTCCGTTCGCATCCCGCTCAACCAGAACTCGCAGCTCATCCGCCTGGCGCGCGCCGAGACGGTGCTGGCCCAGGTGCTCAAGCGCGATCCCACCGAGAACGAGATCGGCCGCCTGCTCGACGAATCGCCGGAAGCGATCCGCAGCGCCAAGCAGATGTCGGCCACCGAAGTGTCGCTCGACGCGCCGATCGACCGGTCCGACCGCGAAGCGTCCACGCTCGGTGAGCGCTTCGCCGGCGTCGACGGCTCCGAGATCGAAGAGGTCACCGACTACAAGCTGATGCGCGAGTTCATCGACCGCGTGTTCAAGAAGTATCTCACGCCGCGTGAGCGGAAGATCCTCTACCTGTACTACGGGCTCGAGGAGGGCAGCGAGGCGATGACGCTCGAGAAGATCGGCGCCCTGATGGGCGTGACGCGGGAGCGCATCCGGCAGATTCGCGAGCGGGCGTTCGAGAAGCTGCGCGAGAGTCCGGATGGACGCGCGCTGTGCGGCTTCTGGGCCGCGTAGCCCGCCGAGCGGACCGATGGCTGAACCCCCGGCGACACCGCCGGGGGTTTTTTTCGCGCCACCGGGAAGCGCCGCTGCCGCCACGCATGCATCGATGCACGCGCCCCATCTCATGAGCCGCCGCGCGCCATGACCGGCATTCGCAATGCGCCCAGCGGCACGATCGACGCACGGCTCGCGGCGCGACTGGCCGCCATCGTCGGCGAGCGGCGCGTGCTGCGGCGCGAGAGCGAGCTCGTGGCGTACCGGTCGGACGGCCTCCCGTCGTACCATCGGCGGCCGGCGTGCGCCGTGTTCCCCGGAACGCGCGACGAAGTCGTGGCCGTGGTGCGCGTGCTCGCCGACGCCGCCGTGCCGTTCGTGCCCCGCGGCGCGGGCACCGGGCTGTCGGGCGGCGCGCTCGCCGACGGCGTCGTGCTGCTCGGGCTCAATCGCCTGACATGCATTCTCTCCATCGACGGGGACAATCGGCTGGCCGTGGTGGAGCCGGGCGTGGTGAACGTCGCGCTGAGCCGCGCGGCCGCGCCGTACGGCCTGCACTACGCGCCGGACCCATCGAGCCAGGCGGCCTGCACGATCGGGGGCAATGTCGCCGAGAACGCCGGCGGCCCGCACTGCCTCAAGTACGGCGTGACGACGAACCACGTCGTCGCCCTCACCGTCGTCCTGCCCGACGGCGAGGTCGCCACGCTCGGACGCGCCGACGCGGAAGCGGAGGGCTACGATCTCGTCGGCGCCTTCGTCGGATCGGAAGGATGCTTCGGCGTCGCCCTCGACATCACGGTGCGGCTCACGCCGAACCCTGAAGCGGTGCGCACGCTGCTCGCCGATTTCACGAGTCTCGATGCCGCGGCGCGCGCGGTGTCCGCCATCGTGGCCAGCGGCATCCTGCCCGCGGCGCTCGAAATGCTCGATGCGCCGACGATCCGCATCGTGGAATCGTCCATCTACGCGGCCGGCTATCCCGTGGACGCGGCCGCGGTACTGCTCATCGAGCTCGACGGCGCGCTGGCCGGGCTCGAGGAAGACGTGGCCGCGGTGGACGCGATGTGCCGCGCCGAGGGCGCGCGCGCCGTGCGCATCGCCCGCGACGAGACGGAGCGGGCGCGCCTGTGGCAGGGACGCAAGAAGGCGTTCGGCGCCATGGGGCGGCTGGCGTCGCACCTCGTGGTGCAGGATGCCGTCGTGCCGCGCACCCAGCTTCCCCGCGTCCTCGCCGCGATCCAGGCGATTGCCCAGAAGCACCGCGTGACCGTGTGCAACGTGTTCCACGCCGGCGACGGAAACGTGCATCCCAACGTCGCGTACGACGCCGGCGATCCGGACGAGACGGCGCGCGTGCACGCCGCGATGCGGGAGATCATGCAGGCCTGCGTCGCCGCCGGCGGAACGATCACCGGCGAACACGGCGTGGGCCTCGACAAGCTCCCGTACATGGAGTCCATCTTCTCCCCGTCGTCGCTGCGGGCGATGTGCGACCTGCGCGACGTGTTCGACCCCGCGCGCCGCGCCAACCCCGGCAAGGTCGTGCCGGTGCACAGCTGCCGCGAATGGCAGATGGCCCCCGCCGCACGCGGGGCCGCGGCCGGACAGGCCGAATGACCGCGACGCCGGAGATTGCCGGCCGGGTGCGCGACGCCGCCGCGCGCGGCATCCGGCTGCGCGTGCGCGGGCGCGGGCACTGGATGGCGGCCAACCGGCCGGTGCGCGCGGACGACACGCTGTCGGTGCGCGAGTGCACGGGGATCGTGGCGTACGTGCCCGGCGACTTCGTGATGACGGCGCGCGCGGGCACCCCGCTCGCCGAGATCGCCGGCGCCGCGGGCGCAGAAGGGCAGTGGCTGCCGCTCGACCCGCACGGCGGCGACGACGGCAGCATCGGGGCCACCGTCGCCACGGCGTCCGGCGGTCCGCTGGCCGCGGCGTTCGGCGCACCGCGCGACCATCTGCTCGGCATCGAGTTCGTCACGGGCGAAGGCGACGTGGTGCGCGGCGGCGGACGCGTGGTGAAGAACGTGGCCGGGTTCGATCTGGTCCGGCTCTCCACCGGCGCGTGGGGAACGCTCGGCATCATCACCGAAGTCACGTTCCGGTTGCGCGCCCGTCCGGCAGAGGAGGAGACGCTGGCGCTGGTGACCGACGAGGATGCGCCGGCGCTCGAACGCCTCTGCGCCGGGCTGCGCGCGCTGTCCACGATGCCGATGGCGTGCGAGCTCGTGAACGGCGCACTCGCCGCCACGCTCGAGCTGCCGCCGGCGCCGACGCTGGTGATTCGCATCGGCGGCAACCGCGAGCTGATGCGCGCCCAGCGCGACGCCCTCGCAGCACTCGACGCGGGCGCACTCCGGCCGGTCGACGACGCCGTATGGCGCCGCCTGCGGCTGGCGGAGCCCGAAGGGCACGCGGCGTGGCGGCTGTCCCACCGTCCGTCGGACTTCGCGGCCACCTGGCGCGCGGCCGGTCAATCGCTCGCCGCGGCCGGCGGCAGATGGATGCACGGAAGCGTGTTGCGCGGCGTCGTGCGCTGCGGCGCCCCCGCCGGCAACGTCGACCGGCTGACGCGGGCCCTCGCGCTGCCATTCGACGGAGCGCGAGTCGGCGAGACGCTCCCCGCATCCATCTGGAAGTCACTTCCGCCGGCGGCCTCCGACCGGCTGTCGCACGGCGTGCGCGCGAAGTTCGACCCGCGGGGCATTCTCAACCCCGGCATCCTCGGCGAGACGGCATGACGGCGCCGCGACCCGAAGCGCCGCCGTGCGCGATCCCCGACACGCCCCTCGCGCTCGAGCGTGCCGGCATCGACGCGTGCGTGCACTGCGGATTCTGCCTGCAGAGCTGTCCGACGTATCTCGCGCTCGAGGACGAGAACGACAGCCCGCGCGGGCGCGTCGTGCTGATGCGCGCACTCTACGACGGCACGCTTGCCGTGGACGACGCATCGGTGGGCTCGCACATCGATCGCTGCCTCGGGTGCCGCGCCTGCGAGACGGCGTGCCCCTCAGGCGTCCCGTACGGCCGTCTGCTCGAGGCCACGCGCGCGACGCTGGCGCCCGGCCGGCCGCTGCCGGCCACGGCGCGCGCGTTGCTGCGCGTGTTCGCCAGCCCGGTGCTGCTGCGCACCGCCATGGTGCTGGCCCGCGCCCTGCGGGCCACCGGCGCCGCCGCGCTCGCGTCTCGACTTCCGGGGCGCTTCGGCTTCGCGTTCGCGATGCTCGACGCGACGCGGGCTCCCGTGCGCGGCGCGCCGTACGCGCGCATGGCGGCGCCGAGTCGCGAACGGGTGGCGGTGCTGGAAGGATGCGTGATGCGGGGGCTGTTCGCCGCGACGAATGCGGCGACGGCACGGGTGCTCGCGGCGAACGGATTCGCGGTGGTCGAAGCGCCGGGGCAGCGGTGCTGCGGCGCGCTGCACGCGCACGCCGGCGACCTGGAGGGCGCCCGCAGGCTCGCCCGCACCAACATCGAAGCGTTCGAGCGATCGGGAGCCGAACGCGTCGCGGTCAACTCCGCAGGGTGCGGAGCGATGTGCAAGGAGTACGGCCACCTGTTGGCGCGCGACCCCGCGTGGGCGGGGCGGGCGGCAACGATGTCGGCGCGCGTGCGCGACGTGAGCGAGCTGCTGGCGGAAGCCGGGCCGGTGCCGGCGGGCGCGGGCGCCCAGGCAGATCGGGTGCGGGTGGCGTACGACGCGCCGTGCCACCTGCTCCACGCGCAGCGTGTGGCCGAGCCCCCGCTGCGGGTGCTCGCGGCGGCGCGTCAGGCGCAGGTGGTGCTGCTCGACGGCGCCGACCAGTGTTGCGGGAGCGCCGGCATCTACGGGCTGGTGCAGCCGGCCGTATCGCAGGCCGTGCTGGCTCCCAAGCTGCGCAGCATTCGCGACGCCGGCGTGGCGCTGGTCGCCACCGGGAACCCGGGGTGTCTCATGCAGATCGGCGCCGGACTGCGGAAGGCCGGCGTTCCCGTACGCGCCGTGCACCCCGTGGACTTGCTCGACGCCGCGTACGCGAAGTGGGGAACGGAGGCGGGGGCGGGCGGCACGCGTTCCGAGTAGCCGCCGCAAACCCGCGGTGGCGACCTCCGGCCCGCCGGTATTACATATCAGCCATGCTCGATGCGCTGCTGCTGGAGTTGGAAGGAGTGGTGGTCGACACGCGCGCCGCGCGCTTCGACGCCCTGGTCCGGGCGCTCGCCGACGACGGGCTGGCGAACCTGCCCGCCGGCGCCGACGAGGAACTGCTGGGCCTCCCGCCGCGCGATGCGGCGGGCGTGGCATCGCGCCTGCTTGGCGTGGCCGCGGATCCGACCACGCTCGACCTGATCGGGCTGCGCGCCGACCGCTACTTCACCGAGCGCGCAAGCCAGGGCCTTTCGCTCCGCGAGGGCGCCCGCGTGCTCGTGACGATCGCGCACGCGCGATCGCGGCTGGCGCTCGTGACCCGCGGCGCGCGGGCCACCGTGGACCTCCTGCTCGGGATGTCGGGGCTGCACGACGCGTTCGAGGTGATCGTGTGTGCCGACGACGTGCTGGACAACAAGCCGGCGCCCGAGAGCTATGCGCGCGCGCTGAACCGCCTGCAGAACCGGCGTCCGCTGGCGCGCGAGCGCGTGCTGGCGCTGGAGGACTCGCGGCCGGGCATCGTGGCCGCGCGCGCGGCGGGCGTGCGCTGCCTGGCCGTGGGCGACCTGCCCGCGCACCAGGCGGTGGAAGCGGACGGCCTGGTGCCCTCGCTCGCGGACGCCGGCCACGACGTGCTCTCGGAGCTCGAGCGCTGGGCGCACGAAGCGGCATGACCACGGATGGCGTCGCCGGGAGGATCACGCCGTCAAATCCGGCGTTGGAGGCGATCGCGGGCCGTCCGGTGGTGCTGACGTACACGAGCGTCGCCGCCGAGTACGCGGCGCTGCGGCAGCGGACCGCCGTGATCGATCGCAGCCAGCGCGCGCGGCTCCGCCTCTCGGGACCGAAGGCCGCGGAGATGGTCTCGGGGCTCGTCACCAACGACACGCAGGCGCTGCAGCCGGGCCAGGGACAGTATGCCGCCGCGCTGTCGCCGAAGGGGAAGATCGTCGCCGACGTGCGCATCTTCGTGCAGGAGGACGGCGTGCTCACCGATACCGGAGCGCGCGCCGGCAACGGCTGGCGGGAGATGGTGAAGAAGTACGTGAATCCGCGCATCGCCCCGCACGCCGACGAGTCGGAGACCACGCGATGCCTCGGGGTGTTCGGCCCGACGGCGCACCACACGGTGGAAGCGATGACGGGAATCAATGCGAGCGCGCTCGGTGTGCTGCCGGCGTACTCCCACGTTCGTGTGCAGCTCGACGGCGCGTCGATCATGGTGGCGCGCACGCCGGAGCTGCAGGTGCCGGGGTTCGAGTTCTTCATGCCCGCGGCGGCGTTCGACGCCCTGTGGCAGCGGGGGCTGGATGCGGGCGCGGCGGCGTGCGGGCTCTCGGCCTGGGAAGCGGCGCGCGTCGAGGCGGGCCGCCCCGAGTGGGGGCTCGACATGGACGACGCGACGCTGTCGCAGGAAGCGAATTTCGACACGCTGCAGGCGATCAGCTACACCAAGGGCTGCTACGTGGGGCAGGAGGTGGTGGCGCGGGTGCACTTCAAGGGCCACGTGAACCGCAACCTCCGGGGGCTGCGCGTTTCGGGAGCGGCGGCGCCGCCCACGGGCGCCGCGCTCGAAGACGCGACCGGGAAGCCGGTGGGCGACGTTCGCAGCTCCGTCGTGTCGCCGCGGCTGGGGCCGATCGCGCTCGCCATGGTGCGCCGCGAGATCGAGACCGGCGCGACGCTCACGGCGCGGTGGGAGGGCGGCGAGGCGCAGGCCGAGGTGTGCGCGCTCCCCTTCCAGGGCGCATAGTGCGCGCGCTGGTCACCGGCGCCACCGGGATGGTGGGGCGCCACATCACCGAGCGGCTCCTCGCCGACGGGTGGACCGTGCGCGCGATGGTGCGCGACCCCGCGGGCGTCGCGGCGCGCGAGCTGTCCGATCTTGGCGTCGAGACGGTGCGCGGCGACGTGCTCGACCAGCCCGCGTTCGTCGCGGCCGCGCGCGGCTGCGAGGTGATCTTCCACGCCGCGGCGGAGATCATGACGCGTGGCTGGGAGGCGTACCGCACGGTGAACGTGGACGGCACGCGCAACGCGATTTCGGCCGCCGCCGCGGCCAGCGCGCGGCTGCTGCAGGTGAGCAGTGTCGCGGTCTATGGCTCGGCGACGCGATATCTGGGCGAGCGCGAAGGCACGAAGACGACCGAGGACCTTCCGCTGCTTCCGCTCCACGAGCGGTCGTACTACGCGCGCAGCAAGCGCGAGTCGGAGGAACTGGTGATGGCGGCGCACGCCGCGGGGCGCATCTGGGCGGCGGCGGTGCGCCCCGACGTGATCTACGGGCGCCATGACCGCCAGTTCGTGCCGCGCCTCGCGCGCTTCCTGCGGTTCGGCGTGGTGCCGCTCGTCGGCGGCGGGCGCTCCACACTCGCCGTCGTGCACGCGAGCGCGGTGGCGGACGGCGCGATCCGCGCCGCGACGTCCGATGTCGCGGCGGGGCGCGCCTACAACCTGGCCAACGATTTCGACGTGACGGTGCGCGAGTTCTTCACCTACGGGGCGCGCGGACTCGGCGTCACGCCGCGCTTCGTCTCGATGCCGCCGGCGGTGGCGCACGGCGGACTGCGCGCGGCCAAGCGCGCCGTACGCGTGCTGTCGCTTGGCCAGGCCCGGCTTGGCGGCGGGACGGCGCTCGACTTCGTGTCGCGCGACAACCCATTCACGTCGGCGCGGGCGCGCGCCGAGCTCGGATGGACGCCGAGCGTGCCGCCCGGCGTCGGAGTGACGGATGCCTTCGCGTGGGCGGCGGCACGCCGCGCGCGCCAACGCGCGTGAACGCGAACGGGCGCGACCCGAAGGCCGCGCCCGTCCCCGTCGTCAGACCGAAGCGGCAGCGACTACTTCTTGGTCGGCGCCTTCTTGGTCGTGTCCTTCTTGGTCGTGTCCATCTTCATGCCGGTGTCTGCCTTCATCGCGGACGTATCAGGCGCGGCGGCAGCCGGAGCCGGCTTCATCGCAGCACTGGTATCGGCAGCGGGTTGCGCCTGCTTCGAGCAGGCGGCCACCGCGAACATCGCGGCAATCAGAGCCAAGCGCTTCATTGCAGTCTCCTCGGATAGCTGGGTGAACGAGAGGCGCGTAGCACCGTTGCACGCAACGGGAAGGTGCTCGGTCTCTTGCGGGATTTAACTTATGGGGCACGTGGGGACTGTCAATAGACCGTGCCCGCGCTGTTAATCGCCGCCATCGCAACGCCTTATCGGCGCTAAGAAACCTTGGCGCGCTCCCGCCAACCGCGACCCAATCAGGATGAGGTTGCTCCCGATCCCGCCGCGTCCGATCTTGTACCAACCCCCCGCCCATCCATCGCATGGCCGCTTCCGCTCACCGCCGCCTCACGGAGCTTCCGTACCACGGAGTCGTGCGCGGCGCCTGCCCGCACGACTGCCCGGACACGTGCGCGATGCTGGTGACCGTGGAGGATGGGCGCGCCACGCGGGTAGCGGGCGACCCGGAACACCCCTTCACGAACGGATTCCTGTGCGCGAAGGTGAATCGCTACGTCGAGCGCACGTACCATCGGGACCGCCTGCTGCGGCCGATGCGACGCGTGGGGGCCAAAGGAAGCGGATCCTTCGAACCGGTCTCGTGGGATGAAGCGCTGGGCGCGATTGCCGAGCGACTCGGAGCAATTGCGCGGTCGGCCGACGGACCGCAGGCGATTCTCCCGTATTCCTACGCCGGCACGATGGGGCTGCTGCAGGGCTCCTCCATGGACCGCCGGTTCTTCCACCTGCTCGGCGCGTCGAAGCTCGACCGGACCATCTGCTCGATGGCCGGCACGATGGGCATGCGAATGACGGTGGGGGCCAACATCGGCGCCGACGCGGAGGGGCTGCCGGAAAGCGACCTCGTGCTGCTGTGGGGCACGAACACGCTCACCTCCAACCCGCACCTCTGGCCGCACGTGCTCCGCGCCCGCGAGCACGGGGCGCGGGTGATCGCCATCGACCCGATCCGCACGCGCACCGCCGCGCAATGCGACGAGTGGATCGGCATCCGCCCGGGCACGGACGCGGCGCTCGCGCTCGGCATGATGCACGTGATCTTCGCCCGCGGCCTCGAGGATGCCGACTACCTGGCCCGCCACACGCTGGGCGAGGCCGCACTCCGGGAGCGCGTGGCCGAGTATCCGCCGGCGCGCGTTGCCGCGATCACGGGACTCGACGCGGCGACGGTCGAACGCCTGGGCGAACGGTTCGGCCGCGCGCGCGCCGCGTTCGTTCGCGTGAACTACGGACTCCAGCGGCATGCCGGAGGTGGGATGGCGGTGCGCACCATCGCCTGCCTTCCCGCAGTCACCGGCCACTGGCGCCGTGCCGGCGGCGGCGTGCAGCTGTCGACGAGCGCCAACTTCGAGTTCAACCGGCAGGCGCTCGAGCGTCCCGACCTCTCGCCTCCGGTGCGCACGATCAACATGATCCGCCTGGGCGAGGCGCTGACGCGGCCCGACGCCGGCGTCGGCGGGCCGCCGGTGAAGGCGCTCGTCGTCTACAACTCGAACCCCGCCGCGGTGGCGCCCGACCGCAACGCCGTGCTCCGGGGACTGGCGCGCCACGACCTGTTCACGGTGGTGCTCGAGCACTTCCAGACCGACACCGCCGACTGGGCCGACTACGTGCTGCCGGCCACCACGCAGCTGGAGCACTGGGACGTGCACCTCGCGTACGGGCACCACTACGTGACGCTGAATCGCCCGTCGATCGCGCCGCTCGGCGCAGCGCTTCCGAACACCGAGATCTTCCGGCGGCTCGGCGCGCGGATGGGACTCGGGCACGACGCGCTCGGCGACGACGACCTCACGCTCATCGAACAGGCGCTCGACTCGCAAGGAGAGAAGCTGCGCGGCGTCACGTTCGAGCGCCTGCTCGACCGGGGGTGGACGCGTCTCAACCTGCCCACGCCGTTCCTGCCCTTCGCCGACGGCGGATTTCCCACGCCGAGCGGGAAGTGCGAGTTCTACTCGGCGCGGATGGAGGCGATGGGGCTCGATCCGCTGCCCTCGTACACGCCGCCGTACGAAGGGCCGGAGCGCGCGCCCGAGCTCGCGGCGCGCTACCCGCTGGTGCTCATCTCGTCGCCGGCGCACCAGTTCCTGAACTCGACGTTCGTGAACGTCGACGCGCTGCGGCGCGGAGCGCGCGAGCCAGAGTGCGTGCTGCACCCGGACGACGCGGCGCGATGGGGGATCGCGGCGGGCATGCGCGTGGCCGTGTACAACGACCGCGGCTCGTTCACGGCCGTGGCGCGCGTGGAGGATTCCATCCGCGCCGGCGTGGTGTGGGCCCCGTCCATCTGGTGGGGCAAGCTCACGGCGGACGGCGCAAACGCGAATCAGACGACTTCGCAGCGCGAGACCGACATGGGGCACGGGCCGGTGTTCTACGACAATCTCGTCGCCGTCGCGCCGGCGGATTGATCCGCCCCTTGCGCGGTCCGCCCGCGTTTTGCTGATTCCGATCAACACACCGGAGTCGCCCGTGACGAAACTTCCCGAGACCCTCGGCGCGCTCAAGCGCTCGCCGTTCGGCGTCCCCGACCGCGCCCGGCGTTCGGTCAAGGACGAGATGCGGCAGAACCTGCTGGCCCGGCTCTGCACCGACGGCCCCCTGTTCGAGGGCGTGCTCGGCTACGAAGACACGGTGATGCCGCAGATCGTGAACGCGATCCTGTCGCGGCACAACTTCATCCTGCTGGGACTGCGCGGGCAGGCGAAATCGCGCATCCTGCGCGCGCTCACGACGCTGCTCGACGACGCGATGCCGATCGTGGCGGGGAGCGAGGTGAACGACAATCCGTTCGCGCCCATCTCGAAGTACGCGCGTACGCTGATCACCGAAGCGGGCGACGATACGCCGATCGCGTGGGTGGGGCGCGACAGCCGGTACGTGGAGAAGCTGGCGACGCCGGACGTCACCATCGCCGACCTGATCGGCGATCTCGATCCGATCAAGGCGGCGCGAGGCGGACATCTCCTCTCCGACGAGCTCACGATTCACTACGGCATGCTCCCGCGCGCGAACCGGGGCATCTTCGCCCTGAACGAGCTTCCGGACCTGGCCGGCAAGGTGCAGGTGGGGCTGTTCAACGTCATGCAGGAAGGCGACGTGCAGATCAAGGGCTATCCGGTGCGCCTGGCGCTGGACGTCCAGCTCTGCTTCACCGCCAACCCGGAAGACTACACGGCGCGCGGCAAGATCATCACGCCGCTCAAGGACCGCATCGGCAGCGAGATCCTCACGCACTATCCGGAGACCGTGGAGCTGGGCGTGGAGATCACGCGGCAGGAAGCGTGGACGGCGCGCGGGCACCGTCCGGTGCGCATTCCCGACTTCGTCGCCGAGCTGGTGGAGCGCGTCGCGTTCGAGGCGCGCGCCGACCGGCGGGTGGACAAGCGCTCCGGCGTTTCTCAGCGCATGCCGATCACCGTACTCGAGAACGTCGTGTCGAACGCCGAGCGGCGGGCGGTGAACACGGGCGAGGAGGAGATCGTGCCACGCGTGTCCGACGTGTACGCGGCGCTGCCGGCGATCACCGGCAAGCTCGAACTCGAGTACGAGGGCGAACTGGTGGGGGGCGCCACGATCGCGCGCGAGCTCATCCGCAAGGCGGCCGACGAGACGTTCGAGGAACGCGCGGGCGGCGCCAACGTGGACGAGATCGTGATGTGGTTCGACGAGGGCGGCGCGCTGCAGGTGGCCGACGACGCGCGGGCCGAGGTCGTGCTGCGCGGCTTCGACGTGGTGCCCGATCTCGTGCGCGTCGTCCACCAGACCGGGCTCGCGCCCGACGACGACGCGGCGCAGTCGGTGGCGGGATGCGAGCTGGTGCTCGAAGCGCTGGTGGCGCGGCGGCGCATTTCGCGGAGCGACGGCGGCCGGTACACGCGCGCCGTCGCCGAGCCGCGCCGGCGGCCGAATCAGGACTTCTTCGGCGGCGGCCTCGGCTAGGCGGCGCGCATGCACGCGACCGGAACCGACCACGGCGTCGCGATCCGCGTCCGCACCGCCGGCGTGGACGACGTCGGCACGGTGGTCGCGATGCGCCTCGCTCTCGTGCGCGAGTACGGCGAGCACGCCTTGTACGGCCGCCTGCACCCCAAGGCCGAGGAGCGCGCGCCGCCGCTCTGCGAGGAGCAGATCGCATCGTCGCGCGATGCGTTCTTCCTCGCCGAGTCCGAGGGGAACGTGGTCGGCCTCCTGCGGTGCACCGAGTCGCACGCCTCGCCGCTGCTGCTTCCCGAACGCTTCGCGTACGTGTCGTCGGCGTACGTGGTGCCCGCGTGGCGCCGCCGCGGCGTGCTGCGCGCGCTCCTCGCGCGCGCCGAACGGTGGTGCGCCGTGCGCGGGCTGACGGAAATGCGCCTGCACAACGTGCCCGGCGGCATCGCCGCCGCGGCGTGGACCGCACTCGCGTTCGAACCGGTGGAAGAGGTTCGCATCCGCCACCTCCGCACCCCCTAGCCGATGGCCATCGTCACCATCTCGCGGATGTACGGTTCCGGCGGATCGCAGGTGGCGCGCCGCGTCGCCGACGCGCTCGGCTGGGACCTGCTCGACAACAACGTGGTCGATGCCGTGGCCGAACGGCTGGGGATGTCGCCCGCCGAAGTGTCGGCGCACGAGGAGCGCGTGCCGTCGCTGGTGGAGCGGCTCGCGTCGGCGCTCACGCTGAGCGTGCCCGAGATGCTTCCCGTGACCGACACGACGCTGGCGCCCACCGAGGAGCGCATCGTCGCCATGACGAAGGCGGTGATCGAGGAGGCAGTGCAGACGGGGCATGCCGTGCTCGTGGGGCGCGGCGCGCAGTGCCTGCTGGCCAACCGGCCCGATGCCCTGCACGTCTTCTGCTACGCGCCCCGCCCGGCGCTGGCCGCGTTCGTGATGAGCGATCGCGGCGTGTCCAACGACGAGGCGCTGCGGATCGTGGACGTGATGAACCGCCAGCGCAAGCAGTACGTCCGCCAGCACTGGCACCGCGAGTGGCGCGCCGAAGAGAACTACGACGTGTGCGTCAACACGGGGACACTGGGGATCGAGGGCGCGGCCCGCCTGGTGATCGATCTCGCCCGCGATCGGTTCGAGTAGGCCGGCCGGTCAGCGCTTCCGCTTGAGCCGCGCGAGCCAGCCTTCCACTTCCGCAGGCAGGAGCAGGTCGTCGGAGATGGCGGCGATCTCGTCGGCCTCCTTCCACGCCGCTTCGAGCATCGCCAGCTCGCCTTCGAGGGCGCGGCGCTCGGCGTCCTCGTGGGCCGACATCTCGAGCGCCAGGCGCACCGGCTTGGGGATCTGCTTGATGATGCGCCCCTTCTCGGTGAGCGCGGCGGGCCCGAGCAGGCCGCCGCGCGTCTGCGTCGCGAAGAAGCGGCCGGGGTCGGCGTCCTCCTCGATCAGCTTGACGGCGCGCTGGACGTCGTCCCGCGCTGCGCCGCTGGCGTTGATCTTCGGCAGGATCTTGCCGGCGATGCGAACGGCCTCGTCGCCCACGAACACGGCGCTCGTACGCCGCTCGTTCCGCCCATGGCGAACGATGCGCGGCAGCGGCGGGTCGCCCAGCCGCGCCGGCGCGTCGGGCAGTGTGAACCGCTTGCGATTGACCGGCACCCGCAGCGCCCACCCCAGCGCATTGTCGTCGCGAATCAGATTGACCCGCGCGACGTGCTCGGCGTCGAGCACGTAGGGCTCGTCCATCCACGGCAGTTGCAGCTTCACGCGGCCGAAGGCGCGCCGGTAGAGCTGCGCGAACAGCTGCGGCGCCTGCCCCAGGAATCCGGCGCCGCCGATCGCGTAGAGCCCGAGCGCCGGCCCCACGACGTAGACCCCCGCCACCGCGGCGGCGCCGAGTCCGGCGTAGGTGTAGTACCGCCGGCGCCGGCGGCCGAACTGATCGCCGTAGCGCCACGCCGCCATTTCGGGACGCTGCGCGCGCCCGATGCGGACGAGCTCGAGCCCCTCGCTCACGCGCGCCAGCCCGATGTTGTCGGTGGAAACGCGGAGCCTGGTATCGCGGTAGATGCGCTCGCATTCCTCGATCGCTTCCCAGCGCTCGTCGAGCGGACTGAGGTTCCACCGCTCGCACTTCCGGCAGACGACCCAGAGCCGCCCCTTCTCCGCGTCGAAGGCAAGGCGCCGCCCGACCGGGAAGTGCTCGATGACCTCGTTGGCGCCGAGGTTGGCGTTGCAGAAGATGCAGGTGGAGTACACGACGGTGCGATGCCCTAGAGCTCCCGCATGTGCGGCGTCTTTCGGAAGGCCCAGACACTGTACGCGAAAATCACCGCCGCGGTGCCGGATATGGCCAGCTGTTCCCCGGCGTGCTCGGCGATGATGCCGGCAACGAGCGAACCGATGGCCTGCGACAATCCGACGACGACGAACGAGTACGCCGCCATGAGGCGGCCGCGGAGGTGGTCGGGGACGACGGATTGCAGGATGCCGTTGGCCAGCGCGCCACTCACGATCATCGCGAACCCGACGACGAGCAGCGCCGGGTACGCCATCGCCGGCGCGTACACGATGCCGAAGAGCACGAGCAGCAGCGCGTAGGCGCGCACGCTGCCCTCCCAGAGGCGCCCGCGCCGCCAGTTGCTCCCGGCGGCGGCCAGCCAGAGCGCGCCGGCCAGGCCGCCGACGCCGACGCACGCGAGCAGCAGCCCGTAGCCGCCGGCACCCATGTGGAGCCGGTCGCGGGCGACCACCGGCATGAGGGTCAGGTACGGGACGCCGAGGACCGAGTACACGGCGACCACGCCGAGCATCGCGGCGACCGCGCGGTTGTCGCGCAGGTAGCGCAGCCCCTCGACGGCGCCGGCGAGCGGTGAGGCCACGACGGCCGTCGGATGCCATTCGGGAAGCCGTATCATGTAGAGGCCGATGAGCACGGCCACGAAGCTCAGGGCGTTGAGGCCGAAGCACCACGCGAGGCCGAGCTGGGCGATGGCGGCGGCGCCGATGGCCGGCCCGATGATCCGCGCCAGGTTGAAGCCGCTCGAGTTGAGCGCGATGGCGTCGTGGAGATCCTCGCGCCCCACCAGCTCGACGATCAGCGACTGGCGCGCGGGGATCTCGAGCGCGTTGATCGCGCCGTTGGCGAAGGCGAGCCCGACCAGCCACCAGATCGTGGCCGCTCCGCTCCAGGTGATGTACCAGAGCACGACGGCCTGGATGAGGAACAGGATCTGGCCGAACTTGACGAGGCGGAGCTTGTCGCCGCGGTCGACGAAGACGCCGGTGAACAGCGAGAACCCGACGATGGGCCACGAGGAGGCGGAGGCGACGAGGCCGACGAGAAAGGGGCTGTTGGAGAGCTGGAGCGCCAGCCAGCCCAGGGCCATCGTCTGCATCCAGGTGCCGATGAGCGAGAGCGTCTGCCCGAACCAGAACAGCCGGAAGTTCCGGTGCTTGAGCAGCGCGCGAAACGGGTTCGCCGTCGGCATGCCCCCAAATATACCGGGGGCCGGATGGGGGTGGCGGTCGGCGCCGGCGCGGCGGCATTTTTTCACCACAGACCACACGGACCACGCAGAGCACGGCGGTGGGTAGTCCCGACTGGCGGGCCTCAGGAGCGCCGAGCGGCCTTGCGGTCGGCGGTCAGCACGAGGCGTTCGAACTGCGGCCGCGGTCCGAAATTGAGCAGCAGCGCGCAGTCGTACATGCTGGCCTTCAGGTAGTTGAGAACCTGCGCCCGATGCGGCGGAGCGATCGACTCTGACGTCTTGATCTCCACGACGACCGCGCCGTCGACGATGAGATCCGCCCGATACTCCCCAACGAGCACCCCCCGGAAATGGACCGGCAGCGCCACTTCGGAAAGGACGCGCGCGCCAACCTCCGCCAGCGCGACGAGCATCGCGTGGTGGTGGACCCGTTCAAGGAATCCCCAGCCCAGTTCCCGGTAGACCCCGAAGAACGCCCCGATCACACGGTAGGTGACCGGGTCTCGAATCCCGACGTGGACTTTCGCCGCGTCCCGACCGCCGTCGTTCTGAGCCGCCATTCTTCGCGTGCTCCGTGTGCTCCGTGGTGAAAGGCGTCGCGCCCCGCTCTCCGTCATGGCTAATCCCGATCCGCGGCGCGTTCGTCATCAACCCGTTGCCCTGGGCGTCCAATCCGCCCCGGTTTGGCACTCTCTCCCGGCCCCGGGTATTCTTGGAAGCAGGAGGCCCGCATGCGATTCCACACGTACACCAAGTTCAGCCCCGAAGCCGCCGACCAGGTCGATCTCCAGGCCTTGCTCGACAAGCTCGCGGATTTCCTCCTCCAGTCGGGGTTCGCCGGCGCGAACCTCCCCTTCGGCGGCAACTTCGACCTCGACGAGCAGCACGACCGGTCGCTCGACGCGCTCCGCCAGGCGATCCTGAACGCGCTCATCGAGAGCGGCCAGTTCACGCCCGAAATGCTCGAAGCCCTGCGCGGTGAGGGCGACGAGGAATCGCAGGCCAAGCTGGCCAAGCTGCTCGACGATCTCGTGCAGCGCCTCATCGACGAAGGCTTCCTCAACCTCGACGCGCCGCCCCAGATGCCCGGCGGCCACCAACCGGTCGAAGGACCGGGCAGCATCGCCAAGGCCGCCGCGCGCGACGTGCAGTTCAACCTCACCGAGAAGGGCATCGACTTCCTCGGCTACAAGACACTGCGCAGCCTGCTCGGTTCGCTCGGCAAGTCGAGCGCGGGCAGCCACGAAACGCCGCACCTCGACACCGGCATCGAAGCCGACGGCTGGAGCAAGCCCTACGCATTCGGCGACGTCCTCAACCTCGACGTCAACGAAACGCTCAAGAACGCGCTTGCCCGCACGGGCAAGATCGAGGTGCCCGTGGACCTCGACTACGGCGACCTCATGGTCCGGCAGGCGGAGTACCGCTCGTCGTGCGCCACGGTGCTGATGCTCGACTGCTCGCACTCGATGATCCTGTACGGCGAGGACCGCTTCACGCCGGCCAAGAAGGTGGCGCTGGCGCTCACGCACCTCATCCGCACGCAGTTCCCGGGGGACACGCTCAAGGTCGTGCTCTTCCACGACTCGGCGGAGGAGATCCCCATCGCCACGCTGGCCGGCGCGCAGGTGGGCCCGTACCACACGAACACCGCCGAGGGGCTGAAGCTGGCCCGCCGCCTGCTGCTCGCCCAGAAGAAGGACATGCGGCAGATCATCATGATCACCGACGGCAAGCCGAGCGCGCTGACGATGCCCAACGGGCAGATCTACAAGAACGCGTTCGGTCTGGACCTCACGGTCATTCAGGAGACGCTCAAGGAAGTCGCGCGCTGCCGGCAGGCCGGCATCATGATCAACACGTTCATGCTGGCGCGCGACCGCGCCCTGGTGGAGTTCGTGAAGCGCGTGTCCGAGATCAGCCGCGGCAAGGCGTACTTCACGACGACGATGAGCCTGGGACAGTTCATTCTCATGGACTTCCTCAAGCGGAAGACGCGCAAGGTCTCGTAGCGCGGCGGGGCATTAGTTTTCAGGCGCCCGTTTCCCGTCGTCCAGAACCCGATGCCCCGCTCGCGCACCGCACACAAGACAGGATCCGCCGCCGATCCATCGGCGCGGCGAACACGCCCCCGGCGCCGTCCGCCGCGCGTCGACGACCGGACGGCGGGCGAATTCTCGCGCCGCCTGCGCGCCTGGTTCGCACGCCACCACCGCGACCTGCCCTGGCGCCGCACGCGCGATCCGTACCGCGTGCTGGTGTCGGAGCTGATGCTCCAGCAGACGCAGGTGTCGCGCGTGCTCGAGTTCTACCCGCGCTTCCTCGATCGCTTTCCCACGGTGCACGACCTGGCCGGGGCCCGCCCGAAGCACGTGCGCGAGGCGTGGGAGGGCCTGGGCTACTACGCGCGGGCGCGGAACCTCCACGCGCTGGCCCGGCACGTCACGCGCGACGGACGGGACGGGGCGCTGCCCGCGCATCCCGACGAGCTGCTCGCGCTGCCCGGCATCGGCGCGTACACGGCGGGCGCCGTCGCCAGCTTCGCGTACGAGAAGCGTGCCGCGCTGGTGGACACGAACGTCGCCCGCGTGCTGACCCGCGCCTTCGCGCCGGCGCTCGACCCCAAGCGCCCGCGCGATCTCACCGTGCTCTGGTCGATCGCGGAGCGCATCCTGCCGCGCACCGGCAAGGCCACCTGGACGCACAACCAGGCGCTGATGGAGCTCGGCGCGCTGGTCTGCACCGCGCGCGTGGCGCGGTGCGGGGCGTGCCCGGTGCGCGCGGCGTGCCGCACCGGACGCAAGGCGACGGCTTCGCCCGCTTCCGCATGACCCTGCTCTCCTTCTCCGACGTCGGCGTCGATTTCGGCGCCACCACCCTCTTCTCCGGCATCACCTTCACCGTGGGCGCCGGCGACCGATGGGGCATCGTCGGCCGCAACGGCACCGGCAAGACGACGCTCTTCCGCCTGCTCACCGGCGACATGGAGCCGACGCGCGGCGCCATCGCCCGGCAGCCCGGGCTGCGCGTGTCGCTGCTCGAGCAGCACCGCGACTTCGGCGACGCCGAGACGGTATGGGAGGCGGCGGCGGGCGAGCTGCGCGAGCTCCTGGCCCTCGAGCGGTCGCTCGTGGACCAGGCGGCCGCGCTGGCGCACGACGCGTCGAGCGAGGCGCTGGAGCGGTACGGCCGCGACCTGGAGCGGTTCGAGCACGAGGGCGGCTACGAAGTCACCTCGCGCATCGACGCCGTGCTCCACGGGCTTGGCTTCGACCCCGCTGCCGCGCGCACCACGCCGGTGACCGTGTTGAGCGGCGGGGAACGCGGCCGGCTCGGACTGGTCCGGCAGCTCACGAGCAATGCCGACGTCCTCCTGCTCGACGAGCCGACCAACCACCTGGACCTCGAAACCACCGAATGGCTGGAGCGCTACCTGCGGGAGGTCGGCAAGACGGTGCTGCTGGTCAGCCACGACCGTGCCTTCCTCGCCGCCACGGTGGACCACATGCTGCACTTCGAGGGCGGAACGGCCACGCCGTACTCCGGCGGTTATCAGGCATTCGTCATCCAGCGCGCCGAGCGGCGGCTCACGCAGCAGCGGGCGTTTGACCAGCAGCAGCGGAAGATCGCGCAGGAGAGCGACTACATCGCCCGCAACATCGCCGGCCAGAACAGCCGCCAGGCCAAGGGGCGGCGCAAGCGGCTGGAACGCCTTCCCCGGTTGAGCGCGCCGGTGGCAGCGGACGACGCGATGGCGCTGCGCTTCGAGGTCCACCATCGCGGCGGCGATCGCGTGGTGCAGGCGGCGAACGTGAGCGTGAAGGTCGGGGAGCGCGTGCTCGTAGAGCACTTCAACGGCACGCTCATGCGCGGCGACGTGCTGGGCCTCATCGGCCCGAACGGCGCCGGCAAGTCGACGCTCATCCGCGCGCTGTTCGGCGAGCACCCGATCGCGTCGGGCGATCTCAAGCTGGGCGGCTCGATCGATGCCGGATGGTATCGCCAGGACCTGTCGCAGGTGCCGCTGGACCGCACGATCTACCAGGCAATCGAGGACCTGCGCCCCACGTGGGACCGCCGCCTGGTGCAGGGGCACCTCGGACGGTTCGGATTCTCCGGCGACGAGGTGCAGCGGCGCGTGGACACGCTGTCCGGCGGCGAACGGGCCCGCATCGCGCTCGCGATGCTGATGCTGTCGCACGCGAACCTGCTCGTGCTCGACGAACCCACGAACCACCTCGACGTGGAATCCATCGAGGCGCTCGAGGACGCGATCGACGCCTACGACGGCTCGGTGATTCTGGTGAGCCACGACCGCGAGCTGCTCCGCGCCCTCACGACGAAGGTCTGGGTGCTGCACGACACGCACATCACCGAGTTCAACGACGGATTCGCCGAGTGGGAACTGGCCAGCGCCGAGCGCGCCCACGCCGCGTCGGTGCGGGCCGCGGAAGAGGTCGCGCTGCGCCGGATGCACGAGCGCCAGCGCACGACGGCGCATCGCGAACGCGAATCGAAATCGGCCGGCGATCCGCGCCGGCAGCTCCGGGCCGCCGAGCGGGCGCTGGAAGCCGCCGAGTCGGAGGTGGAGCAGCTCGAAGGGGAGGTGGCCGCACTCACGGCGGCGCTCGAGGACCCGGATCTCTATACGCGGCCCGACGGCGCGTCCGAAGCCCGACGACTCGGCGCCGAACTCGACGGCCGCCGGCGCGCGCTCGACGCGGCGCTCGAGCGGTGGAGCGCGGCCAGCGAGCAGGTCGAGCTGCTCGCCGCGGCCGCGGACGGATGGGCGTAGGGGCGCAACTCAGCGGACGGTGAGGAATCCGCGGAGGCGGATGTCCCTGGAACTCGCGCCCACCATCACGCGGAAGCGCCCGGGCTCCACGACCCAGTGCATTGTGCGATCGAGCATGTGGAGCTCGTCGGGCCCGAGCCGGAAGCGCACCTCGGCCGACTGCCCCGGCTCGAGGTGCACGCGCCGGAATCCCTCGAGCTGCATCACCGGGCGCCCGACCGAGGCCAGCACGTCGCGTATATATAGTTGTGGCACCTCGTCGCCGGCGCGGCTCCCCGTATTCGTAACCGTGCAAGACACGGTCGCCGTACCGCCGGGGCCGATGGTGTCGGGCGTCATGCGAAGGTCGGAATATTCGAACGTCGTATAGCTGAGCCCGAAGCCGAACGGGAAGAGCGGCTGGCCGGTGAGATCGACGTAATCGTCGCCGCGGCCGGTCGGTTGGTGATCGTACACCAGCGGCAGCTGGCCCTCGGCCACGGGAAAGGTGATGGGCAGGCGGCCCGCCGGGTCGGCATCGCCGAACAGCACGTCCGCGACCGCCGGCCCGCCCTGCTCGCCCGGGTACCAGGCATCGAGCACGGCGTCCACGCGGTCGAGCCAGTTCGACATCGTGATCGCGCTTCCACCGATGAGCACGACGACCACCGGTTTCCCCGTGGCGGCGACGGCGTCGATGAGCGCTTCCTGATGCCCTGGCAGTCCGAGCAGGGCGCGATCGCGGAACTCCCCTTCCTCGATGCCGGCCACGACCACGGCGACGTCGCTCGTCCGCGCGATGTTTGCGGCGCTGTCGATCGAGGCCTGCCAGTCGTCGGGCGCGCCGGCGTCCCAGACGAGCTTCACGCGCGCGCCGCCGGTGCTCTCGTAGTACTCGAGGCGCACGGCGTGCGTGCTTCCCGGCGCCAGGTCGACGCGGGCCATGCGCGTTCCGTACGACCGCTTGGTCCAGTCGTCGATGAGCCGCTTGCCGTCGAGCCAGAGGCGGTACCCGTCGTTCCCCTCGACGCCGAGCCGGCGGACGCCCGCGGCCGGAGCGGTGATCGTGCCGGTCCACCGCACCGAGTACCAGTCGAACGGAATCCCGCGGCCGGGCGAATTGAGCGTCCACGCGAAGTCCACGTCGCGGTCGACGCGCGTGAAGGCCGGCGCACCCTCGAACCGGTTGTTGCTCCAGTATTCGCCGCGCAGCCCCGGCTCGGCGCGTCCGCTGTCGGCGGTCGCGAGTTGCGCGCCCGGCACGGTGACGTGATCCACCGCGGTGCGCCCCGGTCCCGGCGCATAGCGCACGCGCGCGGCGCCCAGCCGTTCGCGCAGGGCGTCGAGGATGGACACGCGCCGGCGCCCCGGTCCGCTGTAGCCGCCCAGCCGCGCCTCGCGCGCGTCGACGCCGATGACGGCCACCGAACCGACGTCCGGCGAGAGGGGGAGCGCGTGGTGGCCGTTCTTGAGGAGGACGATGGCCTCGCGCGCGGCCCGGCGGGCGAGGGCGAGGTGGGCGGTGCTGCCGTTCAGCGCGGCGGCGCTGTCGGGGTCCACGAACGGATGGTCGAAGAGCCCGAGCTGGAATTTCACGCGGAGCACGCGGGCGACCGACGAGTCGATGGTCGCGGCGGGCACGAGTCCGCGTTCGAACGCCGCGAGGTACGGGCGATGCTGGTCATACGAGGATTGGAACACGACGTCGAGTCCGGCGGCGAACGCGTCGCGGGTGGCGGTCGCGGTGCTCGCTTCGGTGTGCTGGAGCACGGTGGGGCCGCCGGTGGCCGCGGCGTCGGAGATGACGAATCCTCCGAAGTGCCAGTCGCGCTTGAGCTGGTCGGTGAGCAGGGCGTGGTTCTGCGTGGCGGGTACGCCGTCCACGGAGTTGTAGGCGCTCATCACCGAGCGGGCGTGGGCCTGGGTGATCGCGGCCTTGAAGGGCGGGAAGAAGTATTCGCCGAGCACGCGCGCGTCCCAGTCGATGGGGTAGCTGTCGCGTCCTCCGGCGCCGACGTTGGCGACGAAGTGCTTGGGCGTGGTCACGACGCCGGCCCGTTCGAACGGCTCGATGAAGTTGCGGGCCATCACGGAACCGAGATAGGGATCCTCGCCGTAGGTTTCCTCGACGCGCCCCCAGCGCACGTCGCTGGCGATGTTGAGCACCGGGGAGAGGACCTGGCGGATGCCGCGGCTCCGCGTTTCCTGCGCGATCGCCGTGGCGACGTCGCGCAGGAGCGTGGTGTCCCACGTGGCGGCGAGCGCGATCGCCTGCGGGAAGACCGTCGCGCCGTCGCGCACCAGCCCGTGCACCGCCTCGTCGAAGGGGATGATCGGAATGCCCAGGCGGGTGCTGTCCACGAAGTAGCGCTGGATGGCGTCGATTCGCCCGGCCTGCTCGCGCGCGGCATCGGCGACGCGCACGCGGTCGCCGGGCGGGGCTTCGCTGATCTGGAGGCCGAAGATGCCGTGCGAGTAGTCGTCGGCCGGATCGTCGCGGCTGCCGGGGATCATGAACAGCTGCCAGAACTTGTCGCGGAGGGACATGCGGCGCATGAGGTCGCGGACGCGGGCGTTCACGGGAAGCCGCGGGTCGCGGTACGGCGCGATGGTGTCGGCGGGCGCGCCGCGTTGTGCGCGGAGGGGCGCGGCGGAAAGCGCGGCGATGGCCAGCGAGAGGCCGAGGACGAATCGAAGCGAGGGGCGCATGAGGTCGGATCGTACCAGTGCCCCCTGGCGAGTGCCAGCGCGAGGCGGCGGGCGGCTCCCGCGGGTGGCCGGCGGTGTCTTTGTGACTTCTTTGTGCACGGCGGCGCCAAGAATGGCAGCGAGCGCCGGGGCGGGTCCGCCGGGGGCCGGGCGGGACGGCGAGGACTTGCGGTTCGGGCCGGGAGGCTAAAAGATATTTTATCCAATTCCCGCCCGCCCTCTCCCCGCTCTTGCCCTCCCTGCGCTTCCGGACGTTCCCGCGTCCGCCCCGCCCCGGCTTCCTCGCCCTGGTCGCGGCGCTGCTTCCCGTCGCCCGACTCGGCGCGCAGGTGGACTACCACCGCGCCGAGCAGTCGCTGACGTGGAACGAGCTGCGCCTCGTGTACGGCGACTACCTCGCCCCGCAGTGGATGCGCGACGGCACCCGGTTCTGGTACCGCGTGCACGCACGCGACGGCCGGGAGTTCATCGTCGAGGATCCGGCGCATGCGCGCCGGGCCCCGCTGTTCGACAACGCGCGGCTCGCCGCCGCGATGTCGCTGGCCGCCGACTCGAGCTACGACCCGACACGGCTGCCGTTCACGACGTTCGAGTTCGGACGCGACGGGCGCGACGAATCGCACATCGCGTTCCGGGCGCACGCGCGGCGGTTCGTGTGCGACATCGTGGGCTACACCTGCACGGTCGGCGACACGCTGCCGAGCCCGGTGCCCTACGTCCGCTCGCCCGACGGCACGCGGGACGCATTCGTCCGCGGGCACAATGTGTTCGTGCGGGCGGTGGGGAGCACCGATTCCACGGCGCTCACCAGCGACGGCGCGGAGCTCTACGGCTACGGATACGCCACCGAGCGGCCCACGCAGGTGCTCCATCCGACGCCGCAGCGGCCGACGCTGCAGTGGTCCCCCGATTCCAGGCGCATCGCGGTGGCGCGGTTCGACGAGCGGCACGTGCTCACGATGCCGCTCATCTCGATGACGCCGCAGCGTCCGCGCCTCTACACGTATCCGTACGCGTTGCCCGGGGACTCGGTGATCCCGCGGTTCGAGATCCACATCCTCGACGTCACGGCGCACACGAACGTGCCGGTGGACGTGCCGCCGCAGAACGCGCAGGACAACGGCCTCACGGGCATGCAGGACTCCACGTGGATCAGCGTGAAGTGGAGCAACGATTCGCGGCACCTGTACTTCACGTACGGCGACCGGGGGCCGCGCCACGTGCAGTTGATGGAGGCCGACGCGGCGACCGGCCGCGCGACGTCGCTGGTCACCGATTCCAGCCGCACGTACGTGGAGTTGAATCTCGAGTCGGGCGGCGCCCCGAACTGGACCCTGGTGGACGGCGGCCGCCACCTCCTCTGGTTCTCCGAGCGCGACGGCTGGGGCCATCTGTATCTCTTCGACGCGCACGGTGCGCTGGAGCACGCCGTGACGTCGGGACCGTGGACGGTGGGCGACCTCGTGCGCGTGGACTCGGCCGGCCAGTGGGTGTACTTCACGGCGCGCGGCCGCGAGCCGGGCGATCCGTACTACGCGCGGCTGTACCGCGCGCATCTCGACGGGACCGGGCTGCAATTGCTGACACCGGAAGCGGCGGACCACACCGTCCGGATGACGCCTTCGGGCCAGTACATCGTCGACACCTACTCCACCGTGCGTCAGCCGCCCGTCACCGTGGTGCGCACACCGGACGGCCGGGTCGTGCAGACGCTGGAGACGGCGGACATCAGGGACCTGGTCGCGACCGGGTGGCGATATCCGGTGCCGTTCACGGTCAAGGCCCGCGACGGCGTGACCGATCTCTACGGCGTGATGTTCCTGCCGTCGAACTTCGATTCGACGAAGAAGTATCCGGTGATCGACCACATCTATCCGGGCCCGCAGATCATCGCGGCGCCGAAGAGCTTCTACCCCACGAGTTCGCCGGCACTCGAGTATTCGTCGATGGGCCAGGTCGAGGCGCTGGCGCAGCTGGGGTTCGTCGTCGTCGAAGTGGACGCGATGGGGACGAACCTCCGGTCGAAGGCGTACCATGACGCGTGGTATGCCGACATGCACGACAACGGCATTCCGGACCACGTGACCGCGATCAAGCAGCTGGCGGTGCGCTATCCGTTCCTCGATCTGGACCGGGTTGGCATCTACGGCCATTCGGGCGGCGGGTTCGCGTCCACCGACGCGATGCTCAGCTACCCGGACTTCTACAAGGTGGCGGTGTCGAGCTCGGGCAATCACGACAACCGCAGCTACTACTACGGGTGGGCGGAGCGCTACCAGGGCCTGCTCGTTCGCGACACGGCGCGTCACACGGACAACTACGCGAGCGCCGCGAACAAGACCTACGTGCGGAACCTGAAGGGGAAGCTCTTCCTCATTCACGGCGACATGGACGACAACGTCCATCCCGCCAACACCATTCAGATGGTGGATGCGCTGATCAAGGCGAACAAGTCGTTCGACCTCCTGATCTATCCCGACCGCAATCACGGGATCACGCAGGAGCCGTATCTGATCCGGCGCACGTGGGACTACTTCGTACAGAATCTGCTGGGGGCGACGCCGCCTCACGATTACGAGATCGCGCCGCCGCCGAATCCGTGAGGAAAGGGTAAGCGGGCGCAAGCGTTGTGTTGCCGTTCTGATCGGCTTGATGTTCGCGGTGACGCGAGCGGCCGGTCGCTGAGTTGGAAGATCACTTCACGATTCCATCCGGGTTTTCCGGCGCGCTCGTCGCGGCGCCGTGCAGTGCGGCCTCCGGCCGCTAGGCAGTCACCTTCCCACCCCTACCCTCGCCCCGGGGGACCCTTATGGATCGACTTCGCTCCACCCTGCGGCTGCGTCCGACATCGGCCTGGCTCGTCTTCGCCGCCGTCATCGCAGCACTCACCGCCGTCCCACTGTCCACTGCGTCCGCACAGGGCGCCGGCGTCGTCGTCGGCACCGTGACGGAACGCGGCACCGGGCAGCCGCTGCAAGGCGCCAGCGTTCTCATCGCCGGCACGCAGCTCGGCACCGCGACCGACGGACGCGGCCACTACGTGATCCGCGGCGCCACCGGCCGGGTCACCGTCCGCGTGCAACGCATCGGATTCCGCCCTGCCGCCAAGACCATTCAGGTGCCCGCCGCCGATTCCGTGGCCGTCGACTTCGAACTCTCGGCGAGCGCCGTGGAGCTGTCCCAGGTCGTGACGACCGGAACGGGCGGCGCGGTGGAGAAGCGCGAGCTCGGCGCACCGCTGGCCGTCGTCGACGTGGCGTCGGTGCAGGCGGTCAAGCCCTCCACCGACATGACCCAGGTGCTGGAAGGCCAGGTCGCGGGCCTGCGCTCGGTGAGCGTCGGCGGCGGCGTGGGCGGCGCCATGGACCTGCGGATTCGCGGCGTCTCCAGCTTCACGCTCGACCAGCGCCCCGTGGTCTACATCGACGGCGTGAAGGTCGACAACCGCGCCAGCGACTGGACGGCCAGCCTCGGCAACCAGGGCTGCTGCAACTTCAACGGCGGCGTCGGCGAGGACCGGCTGTCGGACCTCAACCCCAACGACATCGATCATATCGAAATTTTGAAAGGCGCGGCCGCTGCGACGCTGTACGGCTCGGAAGCGTCCAACGGCGTCATCCAGATCTTCACCAAGCGCGGGCAGACGGACAGCCCGCCGCAGTGGACGATCGGCGCCGGCATGGGCTTCGACCGGCAGCGCCCGAACTACCCGACGAAGCTGTATCCGAACTTCACCGGGCCGGACGGCACGCGTGCGCTGGACATGAACAAGACGCTCATCAAGAGCGGTCCCTACGGCTCCTACGACATCCAGGTGCGGGGCGGCGCCCGGCAGGCCACGTACTACGTCTCGGGCGCGTACTCCGACGAAGTCGGGAGCATCCAGCCCAACGACGAGAAGCGCGGCAACCTGCGCGTCAACGTCACGTGGGATGCCAACACGAAGTGGAAGTTCGACGTCCGCTCGGCGTTCGATCACAACATGATCAACTCGCTGCAGTCCGGGAACAACTGGACGTCCCTCACCGGCAATGCGAGCAACGGCGACCCGCGGCAGGCGACGGCGCTGCGCCCGTACGGGGAAGCGTGGGTCTCGGTGGCCGACATCCAGCGCATGACGTCGTACAACGCGGCGAATCACTGGACCGGCGGGCTCACGATCAACTACCAGCCGTTCGAGCATTTCCAGAACCGCCTCACGGTGGGCAACGACCAGGTGAGCGAGGCCAAGGTCCGCTTCTTCCCGCCGGACGGCAACTATACCAGTGCGTACGTGCACAACGGCGAGAAGGACGACGACTTCCGCAACCAGACGATCTACACGGCCGACTACCTCGGGCAGATCTCCTTCAAGCTGCCGTTCGGCATCGGATCGGATTTCGCCTTCGGCGGCCAGGGGTACTACGACACCGAGTGGCTCAGCGCCTCGATCGGCAAGGTATTCGCCGGCCCCGGCGTCTCCACCGTGTCGGCGGCGTCGCAGACCTTCGGCGGCGAGATCTACACGCACCAGGTCAACCTGGGCGGCCTCGTGCAGGACCGGTTCTCGTACGGTGACCGGCTGTACACCACGGTCGGCCTCCGCATCGACGGCAACAGCGCGTTCGGCAAGAACTACGGGTTCCAGCGGTATCCGAAGATCGACGTCGCGTACAACCTCGACGGGTACAAGTGGCTGCCGACCTGGATCAACAGCTTCAAGCTGCGCGGCGCCATCGGCAAGGCGGGCAAGGCCCCCGGTCCGTACGACGCGTTCCTGACACTGGCACCGGGCGCCGTGTTCACCAACACGCCGTCGCTGACCCCGTCCAGCCCGGGCAACCTGAACCTCAAGCCCGAAGTGACCACGGAAATCGACGCCGGGTTCGACGCCGGCTTCTTCCACGACCGGCTCGGCGTATCGGCGTCGGTCTTCAAGTCGGGCACGAACGACGCGATCCTCGCCATCCCCCTGCCGCCAAGCTCGGGCTTCTCCCAGGCGCAGCAGCAGAACGTGGGCGGCATCCAGAACACGGGCTGGGACCTCAGCTTCAACTGGGTCACCATCGACCGCGGCGACCTGCAGATCAGCAACGACCTGAAGCTCGACGGCAACCACAACAAGATCACGGATCTCGGCAGCGCCACGCCGACGACGTCGGTGCGCGTCGGCTATCCGGTGGGCGGCATCTGGTCCGTTGCCCCCAAGTCGTACGACGCCGGCACCAAGACGTGGACGTCGACCGACACCGCAGTGTACTTCGGGCCGCCGATGCCCACGTTCGACCTCTCGTACAGCCCCACGGTGCGCTTCCGGCAGTTCCAGGCGTACATGCTCGTCACGGCCGCACGCGGCGCCATGTTCAACAATGCCGACCGTCCGTACCGTTTCCGCGAGCACACGGGCGACGAGTACCTGAAGCTGCTCGGGCCCGGCGGCGCCGACACACCGGCGGCGGACTCCACGGTCGCCCTGTGGTCCCGTTTCACCGATATCGAGTCGCGCGACAACGTGGAACTGCGCGAGATCTCCCTGGCGTGGAGCGTTCCGCGCTCGCTGTCGGCGTTCGCCCGCCTCGGCGAGACGACGGTCACGTTCAGCGTCCACAACGTGATGTGGTGGGATCACTGCGCCTGCCAGGATCCGTACACCAACTGGGCCGGCGCGTCGTCGTTCGGCGTGTCCACCGCGTTCCTCACCGATCCGGCACCGCGCCAGTTCCGTCTCACCGTTCGAAGCCGCTACTAGCCTCGCGTCTGCCGGCCGCCGCCGCACGCGGCCGGGATGCGCGACCTTCACACTCGGAGATACACACTATGCACGATTTCTTCAGCCGCGGGGTTCGAGTAGCCGGATGTGCTCTGGCGGGCGTGTCGGTGGTGTTGGCCACGGCATGCAACAACATCCTGCAGGTCGAGAATCCGCAGGCCTTCACCAACGAGGCCGCGAACAGCCCCACGCTGCTGCCGGCGGTCGCGGCGGGCGCCGAGGGACAATTCCAGCTCTCGATCGCCACCTTCGCGATCATGACCGGCATGCTGTCGGACGAGTTGCAGAACACCAGCACGTGGATCGACTGGAAGCAGGTGTCCGACGGATCGATCACCGTGAACTGGCCTACCGCCGGCGCGTACAGCGGCGCGCAGGACAACCTGTTGCGAGCCCGGTTCGACGCCATCTCGGCCGCCCAGCGGTTCGAGACGGTGATGGGCGACAGCGCCCACACCAGCCCGCTGTTCATCCAGGTCGAGATCTCGCGCGCCTGGGACGACCTCGAACTGGCGATGGGATTTTGCGAGTCGCCGCCGAGCCCGGGCGTGGCCACGGTGTCGGACGCGGCCATGTTCCAGCAGGCATACGACAGCCTGAAGGCGCTGCTGCCGCTGATCCAGGCCGCGCACTTCTCCACGGCAGCCGAGCGCACGGCGCGGACGAACCTCGCCAACGCCGGGCTGGCGCGGGCCAGCCTCATGCTCGGCAAGTACACCGAGGCCGACACGTACGCCGCCGCCGTTCCGGCGGGCTATGAGTACGACGCGATCTACTCCACGAACAGCGGATCGCAGAACAACAACATGACGGTGCAGGGCACATTCACGAACAACCGGTCCTACACGATCCGCAACATCTGGGACCAGTACGTGGACACCCTCACAGGCTACATGCGCGATCCGCTCAGCGGCCAGGACGATCCGCGCATCCCGCTCGGCCACGACAACAACAACGCCACCGGCAAGTGGTACGGGGCCGACGGCATCTCGCCATTCTACAGCATGACCAAGTACATCAACCTCAACTCGCCGATCCCGATCACCAACAAGGCCGAGATGAACCTGATCCAGGCCGAGGTGGCGTGGCACAATGGCGACTACCCGACGGCCGTGTCGGACATGAACGTCAACCGTCTGGCGGTCGGATTGCCGGCGCTCACCGTGCCGGCGACCAACCCCGACTCGGGGGTGTTCAACATGCTGCTGCAGGAGCGGTTTGCGACGATGTTCGCACAGGGCGACCGGCTGCAGGACATCTATCGGTTCGGTCTCATGGCGTCCCGCGTCGGCACCAACCGTCCGCTCAAGCTGCCGTTGTCGTACAACGAGGAGCAGAACAACCGCGCCATCGGACCCGGCGGAGGCAAGTGCCCGGGCCGCAGCTGAGCCGCGCATGAAGTCGCAGTGAATTGCGGGGCGCAACCGGGGTGGGCCGACGGCCCATCCCGGTTGTTCCCTTCCCCACCATCAGCACATCGGCCTCCTTTCCATGACCCGACCTCCCGCCAGTCCGCTCCTCCTGCCGCCAGCGCCCGCCATCATCACCCGCCGCGCGTTCCTCCATCGGGTCGGGTCGACCGCCGCGATCCTCACCGCCGCCAGCCTGCTCGGCGACTGCAGCGGCGGGCTGACCGGCGTCTCCGGCAATGGCCCGCAGGGCACCGTGCGCGGGAACGTCACCGACCTGCAGGGCGTGTCGCAACCCATCGGCCGGATCTACCTGCTGTCGGACGCCGGATTGAACAACGGCCGGTACGCGGACGTGGACGCCACCGGCGCCTACGATCTCGGAGGCGTGGACATCGGCTCGTACCAGGTGCGGTACTGGGGCGGCAACCAGGCGGACGTGCCGGAGACCTTCCCGAACCCCGTGCGCATCACGGTATCGGAGAACCAGGAAGTCGTCGTGGACTTCAAGATCGAGCTCGGCGGCCTGGCCGGCAGCGACCGCGAGATCTACGCCGGGGACTTCTTCTTTCAGGAGCAGCCGACCGGCCTCCCGAATGCTCCCGTCGTCGTCACCCTCGGCACCGGCGTGTGCTGGTACAACGTCGGCCGCCACGCGCACACCGTGACGGGCGGGCCATGGGGCGACTCGGGCGACATCGCGCCGCTGGGCAACTTCATGTGGACGAGCGACCAGGTGGGCACCTTCCCGTACCGGTGCACCTATCATAGTCCTGATATGCAGGCCACGCTCCAGGTCGTTCCCGCCTGAGTGTGCGCCGCGCCCGCGCGCGGCGCACATCCCGAATTGCTTCCATCCGCTCGGAGGAGCGTAACCATGACTCGTTCCGGCATTTCCGCAAACGTCCGACTGTGGGCCGGCGCGCTGCTTGGCGCCATCGTCCCGGCGGGGCACGCGGCCCGCGTATCGCGGTGGCTCGTGCTCGGGCCGGTGCCGGCGGAAGCGCCGGCATTCGGCGCCGCCAGCGATTCGGCGCTGCTCGCATCGGGACGCGTCTCGCTCGCGCACGGATGGCCCGCGGCCGGCGATGCCGAGCAATGGCTCGACGGCGCGACGGTCGCCTGGACGTCGCGCGACGCGCCGGCGGGCGCGCTCGATCTCGCGGCCACGGCGCCGTCGCTCGCGTTCGCCGTCAGCTATCTCGATGCCGACCGATGGACCGAAGCGAAGATCACCGTGTCCGGCGGCGCCGCGCGCCAGGTGTCGGTGGACGGGACTCCGGTTACGGGCGGGACGGTCGCGCTGGAGCGCGGCAAGCACGTCCTGCTCGTCGAGACGGTGCTGCGCCCGGGCGCGCCGCACGCGCTCGTCGCGACGGTGGAGCCCACGACGCCGGGCGCCGCGATCACCGCGAGCACCGATCCGCGGCACGCCGCCTCGCTGCGCGAGTTGATGTCGACCACCGATGTGAGCGGCATGGCCGTCGCGGACGCGGGCGGCCGCGTGGCGTGGATCGCGCGCCGCGTGGACGAGACCAACGACGACGCGGCGACCGTGCTCGAGATTCACGATCTCGCATCGGGACGGCTGCTCGGGCAGGTCCGCGGACGCGGACTCGGCGGCGCTCGCTGGTCGCGCGACGGCAATACGCTGGCCTACGAGTCGGCCACGGATGAGAAGGACGGCGCGGGGCGCGACCTCTGGCTCTACGATCCTGCCACGCACGAGAGCCGCCGCGTGCTTCGAAACGAACACGGGCTCGGTGCCGTCGACTGGTCGCCGGATGGACGCTGGATCTACTTCTCGGCGGGGCGGCACATCGGCGAGGCCGAGAGTTACAGGCCCGGCGACCTCCAGCGCCTGACGCAGGTGTGGGATCGCTGGTCGTTCTATCCCGAGAAGGCCCAGCTGTTCGCGCTCGACACGCGCGCCGGCACGGTCGTGCAGCTGCTGGGCGACACGCTCTCGTCGGCCGAGGCGCCGACGGTGTCGCCCGACGGCAACGAGATCGTCTTCGCGAAGAGCGTGCGCACCGACTCCGCGCCGCCCTGGCTGCGCGCCGAGCTGTGGGTGCTCGACCTGCGCGATCGCAGCGTGCACAAGCTCCTCGACCTGCCGCGCGAGGCGTTCGGCGCCCCGACGGCCTTCGCCTGGTCGCCCGACAGCCGCGCCGTGGCGTTCTGCGCCAGCGCCGAGGAGCTGCATCCGCATCCGGCGCGCACGTTCAGCGTGTACGAGACGGAGCTGTACGCCACGACGGTGGCGCATCCGGCGCTCGTGCACCTGAGCGCGGGGTTCGTGCCGGCCGTCGCCTGCAGCAGATCGATCTACTGGAGCGCCGCCGACGGACGCATCTACGTCACGGCCGACGAGGGCGCGCAGACGATCCCGGCGCGCACGTCGGCGCCGGTGCCGGGCACGCTGGCGCAGCAGCCGCCGCTGGAAGCGGTAGCGATGCCGGGCAACAACATCATTGCCTACGACTTCGGCGGCGGGAACCTGGTCGCGGCCATCCAGACGCCGGTGTCGCCGTCGGTGGTGTATCGCATCCCGCTGGCGGGCGGCGCCCCGGTGGCCATTGCCCGTCCGTCGGACGGCGTGCTGACGGCGGCGATCGCGCTGCCCACGTGGCGCCCGTGGAGTTTCACGGACAGCCGGGGCAACAAGATCGAATCGTGGTACTGGCTGCCGCCGGGCTTCGACTCCACGAAGACCTATCCCATGATCGTGCACTACTACGGCGGAACGCTGCCGATGAAGGAGACCTTCGACGAACGGCTGGTCTGGTTTGCCGACAACGGGTACGTGGTCTGGATGTGCAATCCGGCCGGCGCGCCGGGCTACGGGCAGGCGTTCGCCGACCTGCACATCAACGACTGGGGGTACCCCGCCGGCACCGACATCATCGAGGGCGTGCAGCAATTCGAAAAGACGCACGCGTTCGTGGACGCCGCGCACGTGGGCAACTTCGGGCACTCGTACGGCGGCTTCATGACCATGCACATGGCCACGCGCACGTCGATCTTCGCCACGTCCATCGAGATTTCCGGCATCAGCAACATCGCCGACTACTGGGGTGTGGGCTGGACGGGGTACAGCTACACCGAGGGCACCTGCCCGTCGTGCTATCCCTGGAACCGGCGCGACGTGTACGTGGACCGCTCGCCCCTGTTCAACGCCGACAGGATCCACACGCCGATGCTGCTGATTCACGGCACGTCGGACACCAACGTGCCCGAGAACGAGAGCGAGCAGATGTTCACGGCGCTGCGCATGCTGGACCGCCAGGCGGAGCTGGTGCGCGTGTACGGCGAGAACCACGGCATCAATTCCAGGCCGTCGATCACCCGCCATCTCTACGGGGTGATGCTCGACTGGTACGACCGCTTCCTGCGCGCGCAGCCGGCCGCCTGGTCCGCCCGCTGGCACGCCGGCAACCGCATCGCCGGCATGGAAGCCGGCGGCGCGGTCACGGCGCCCGGACCCTCCACCCACTGACGTTCAACGGAGACGTTACGAGATGCGGTTCTTCCGGAGCAGCAGTCACGCCGCCGAGCGGCGCTTCGCGTTCGCCGCCGCGCTCTGCGCGGCGTCCGTCTGGGTGCCCACCCTGCGCGCGCAGGGAACGCGCGACGACTATGCGCGCGCCGAGCGCTTTCTCGGGCCGAACGCGCAGGAGCTGGTGATCGACGACGCGGTGCGGCCCAACTGGTACGCGTCCGACCGGTTCTGGTACCGCAACCGATCGGCCGACGGTTACGAGTTCATGAAGGTCGACGCGACCACGGGCATTCGCGTGCCCGCGTTCGATCAGGCACGGCTGGCCGCGGCCCTCTCCGTCGCCGCCGACACGTCCTACGATCCCCACACCCTGCCCTTCCAGCAGATTCGCTTCGTGGACCACGACAGCGCGGTGCGCTTCTCGACGGGCGCGAAGCGGCAGTGGACGTGCAACATCGTGCGCTACGCCTGCGTCGGCCCGGACACGATGCCGTTCGACGACGTGACGCAGGTGCCGTCGCCCGACGGCAAGTGGGTCGCGTTCACGCGCGACGACAACCTCTGGGTGCGCGAGGTCGCCACCGGCCATGAGCGCCAGCTCACGAACGACGCCGCACCGGACTGGGGATACGCCAAGCCCACCGGGTGCTGCGCACAGGTGACGGTGCAGGTGCGGCACATCCCGCAGCGCCCGGTGCTCGTCTGGTCGCCCGACTCGAAGTACATCGCGACCTACAAGATGGACGAGCGCGGCGTGCGCCGGATGTACCTCCTCGAAACGAAGAGTCCGGCATTCGTGCTGCACAGTTACCCGTACGCCCTGCCCGGCGATTCGATCATCCCGACGTACGACACGTACGTGTTCGACGTGGCGGCGCGGCGCGGCGTGAAGGTGGACCGGCCGCCGCAGCAGGCCGTGAACACCACTTGCTGCTGGCTCACCACACAGGACACCGTGCTCAAGGACGTGAAGTGGGATCCGACGAGCGACGAGCTGTTCATGACATACGGCCACCGCGGCTACCATCAACTCGACCTGCTGGCCGTGGATCCATCCACCGGGCACGCGCGCACCGTGCTCACCGAGAAGAGCAGGACCTTCGTCGAGACCAACCTCGCCTCGGGGGGCGTGCCCGACTGGCGGCCGCTGGGCCGCGGCCGCGAGGTGATCTGGTTCTCCGAGCGCGACGGGTGGGCGCACCTCTATCTCTACGACGGCCGGACGGGCGCGCTGGAAAATCGCATCACGCAGGGCGCCTGGACGGTGGGCGACGTGCTGCGCGTGGACGAGACCGGCAAGTGGGTCTACTTCACCGCCCGCGGACACGAACCGGGGCGCGATCCCTACTTCCGCTTCCTCTATCGCATTCACCTCGACGGCTCGGCCATGCAGCTCCTCACGCCCGAGAACGCCGACCACGACGTCTCGTTCGCGCCCTCCGGCGCCGAGTTTCTCGACAGCTACTCGCGCCTCGACGCGACGCCGGTGACGGTGGTGCGCCGCGCCGACGGCACGCTCGTGCACGAGGTCCAGAAGGCGGACGCCAGCCGGCTGTTCGCCATCGGCTGGCAATATCCGACGCCGGTGACGGTGAAGGCGCGCGACGGCGTCACCGACCTGTACGGCGTGCTGTACCGCCCCGCCGACTTCGACTCCACCAAACGCTACCCGATCATCGACTACATCTACCCGGGTCCACAGACGGGTCCGATCGGCGATCGCACCTTCGACTCCGGCATGCGCAACAGCAATGCCGCCATGGCGCAGCTCGGATTCTTCATCGTCGAGATCGACGCCATGGGCACGCCCTTCCGGTCCAAGGCGTTCCACGACACGTATTACGGGAACATGGGGGACAACGGGATCCCCGACCTCGTCACCGGCATCAAGCAGCTCGCGGTGCGCTACCCGCAGATCGATCTGAACCGGGTGGGAATATACGGCCACTCCGGCGGCGGGTTCTCGTCCACCGACGCGATGCTCCGCTACCCCGACTTCTTCAAGGTCGCGGTGTCGCGCGCCGGCAACCACGACAACCGCAGCTACGACTACACGTGGGGAGAGAAGTACCAGGGGCTGCTGAAGAAGACCAGCGACAGCACGGACAACTACGACAGCCAGGCCAACCAGAACTTCGCGGGAAATCTCAAGGGCAAGCTGCTCATCATGTACGGCACGATGGACGACAACGTGAGTCCCGTGAATTCGCTGCTGTTGATCAACGCCCTGATCAAGGCGAACAAGAACTTCGACCTGCTCGTGCTCCCCAACCGGAACCACGGATTCGGCAACGAGCCGTACGTGCTGCGCCGCACCTGGGACTACTTCGTGCACAACCTGCTGGGGGTGCAGCCGCCCGAGGGCATCGAGCTGCACGTGCCGTCGCCGGGCCGCTGACGCCGGCAGCCATGGCGCGGATCCGCGCCCGCACCGCTCCGGCTCCGGACCCCTCCGGAGCCGGAGCGCACGTTTTCAGGGATATGCTATCTTATCCACCGACGCGATGACGATGCCCCATCTGCCTGCCGCCCGCCGGTGACCGACAAGCGCCGGCGCTCCGGCCGCACCACGCACTCGCATGCCGCCTCCTCGGGCCGGGGGACGGCGCACGGCCACGGCGCGGCGAAATCCGGGCGGCCCGCCAGGTCCGCGGGCTCGGGGCGCTCGCGCGGCGGCGCCGCGCGCCGTCGCCGGCGGGGCGGGCGCGGACACGGCGCGCAGCCGCAGGAGACGTCGCTGCCCACGTCGCGGAACGCGTACATGGAAACGCGGCGATGGCTCCTGGGCCTGCACGGCCCGGTGTGCGCCTACTGCGAGCGCCGCGTGGACCCCGACGCGATCACGCTCGATCACGCCACGCCGCGGCGCGGCAAGACCGCCTACGACCGGCGGGACAACCTCCTGCTCTGCTGCCCCGAGTGCAACGCCCGCAAGAAGGACCAGTCGTTCCTCGCCTTCCTGCTCGGGCACCGCAAGCGCGCCGCCAGCGTCGTGCGCTACGGCCAGCACCTCAGTCCGATGCTGCTGCACATGGCCCGGGAGATCGCGGGCCCCGAAGCCACCGCACGCGCCGAGCGGTTGGCGGATCCGGACTACCCGTACAGCGACTGACGTCCCCCGCGGCGCGCGGCCCCGGCCCCGCCGGCGGAACGGCGCCCATCCCTAGCGGGCGCGGCCCTTCGTCTCCATGATTTCGCATCGAAGGCCACCCCCACTCATCACGCACGCGCGGACGTTCCCTGCAATACTCTCTCTGGAGTCACGACGAATTGCTCGGCTACACCAACCTGGGAACGCCGAGCGACGACCCCGATCAGCAGAGCGGCGTGTTCGAGCCCGAACCGCCGTTCGAGCGCATCGAGCCGATACTCGGCGCGCTCGAGCAGGCGATGCGCGAGTTCGAAACCGACGCCCCGCTCCCCACGCCCGACGAGCTCGCGGCGATGACACGCGAGGAGCAGGTGCGCACGATCCGCTCGGCGCTCAGCGGTGATTCGGTCGTGCGCCGCGTGGTCGAGACGCAGCGCGCCGTGGACGCGTTCGCGCTGCACCTGCGCGATGAGCAGGATCGCGAGGTGCCCACGCAGTTCATCGCCATCCATCGCCTGGGCGGCGACGCGGAACGCACTCGGAACTTCCCGGGCGGCGCAGCGGTTCCATCACGGGCGCGCTATCTCCTCGTGGCGCGCATGGAGCACGGGCCGGCGCATTGACCGGCCCATCACCACAGCCGGTCGCCACGTGACACACTGGGACGAACGCTACGCCGAAACCGACTTCGCCTACGGGACGGAGCCGAGCGCCTTTCTCGCCGCCGTCGCCTGCCAGATCCCCGATGGGCCGGTGCTCTGCCTGGCCGAGGGGCAGGGACGCAACGCCGTCTTCCTGGCGCGCCGCGGCCATGCGGTCACTGCGGTCGATCAGTCCGCCGTGGGACTCGGGCGCGCGCGCGAGCTGGCCGGCGCGCATGGAGTGACCGTCGAGTGCGTGGCCGCTGACCTGGCCCACTTCGAAATCGAGGCGGGCGCGTGGGCCGGCATCGTGTCGATCTGGGCGCACCTGCCGCCGGCGCTCCGCGGCGCCGTGTATCGGCGGGCCGTGGCCGGACTGCGCCCGGGGGGCGTGATGGTGGTGGAGGCGTACTCGCCGCGCCAGCTCGAATTCGGCACCGGCGGCCCGCGCGCGGCCGAGTTGCTCGTGCCGCGGCCGGCGCTCGAACGGGAGTTGTCGGGTCTCGAGTTCATCCTCGCGCAGGACGCCGAGCGCGAGGTGGTCGAGGGCAAGTACCATCGCGGGATGGGCGCGGTGGTGCAGGTCCTCGGGCGCAAGCCGGCCGCATGATGTCGAAGCGACCACCGGCCATCTACGACATCGAGGTGACGCGCATCGACGGCACCCGGCAGACCCTTGCCGCGTATCGCGGCCAGGTGCTGCTGATCGTGAACGTGGCGAGCGAGTGCGGCTTCACGCCGCAGTATGAGGGGCTCGAGGCCCTGTACCGCAAGCATCGCGACCGCGGCTTCTCCGTGCTCGGGTTCCCGTGCGACCAGTTCGGGCACCAGGAGCCGGGCAGCGACGACGAGATCGCGGCGTTCTGCTCGACGAAGTACGACGTCACCTTCCCGATGTTCTCGAAGATCGACGTCAACGGCTCCGGCACGCACCCGCTCTACCGCCTGCTCAAGTCGGCGCAGTCGGGCGTGCTGGGCACGGAAGCGATCAAGTGGAACTTCACGAAGTTCCTGGTGGCGCGCGACGGACGCGTCGTCCGCCGGTACGCACCGGCCGATACGCCGGCGGCGCTGGAGGGGGACGTGGCCGCGCAGCTCGCCACCGGCGGCTAGGATGGACCGCCGCACCTTCCTGCTGAGCGGAGCGGCGGCGATGGCGGCGGCGGCCGTGCCCCGGCCGCGGTTGCTGAACGCGATGGCCGGCGCCGCGCGGCCCCTTCCCTCGCCCGCGCAGCTCGCGTGGCAGCGCGACGAGCTGGCGATGTTCTGCCACTTCGGGGTGAACACGTTCACCGATCGCGAATGGGGCGAGGGCACCGAGGATCCGGCGATCTTCAACCCGACGCGGTTCGACGCCGGACAGTGGGCGCGCACCGCGCGCGCCGCCGGATTCCGCGCGATGATCCTCACGGCCAAGCACCACGACGGCTTCTGCCTCTGGCCCACCGCGACCACGACGCACTCCGTGGCGTCGAGCCCCTGGCGCGGCGGACGGGGCGACGTGGTGCGCGACTTCGTGAATGCGTGCCGCGCCGAAGGGCTGCGCCCCGGCCTCTACCTGTCGCCCTGGGATCGCAACAATCCGGCATACGGCGACTCGCCGCGCTACAACGATCTCTACTGCGCGCAGCTCACCGAGCTGCTCACGCGCTACGGCACGATCGCCGAAGTGTGGTTCGACGGCGCGAACGGCGAGGGGCCGAACGGCAGGAAGCAGGTGTACGACTGGCCCCGGTTCTGGGCGCTCGTGCGGCGGCTGCAGCCGGACGCGGTGATGTTCTCCGACGCCGGCCCCGACGTCCGCTGGTGCGGCAACGAGCGCGGCGTGGCCGGCGATCCCAACTGGTCGACGGTGGATCCGGCCGTCGTGTCGTACCCCGGCGAAAGCGGGCCGCAGGTGACGCCCGAGCTGCAGCACGGCGATCCGGCGGGGTCGGCGTGGCGCCCCGCAGAGGCGGACGTGTCCATCCGGCCGGGGTGGTTCTACCACGCGAGCCAGGACGCGCAGGTGCGCACGGTGGATTCGCTGGTGGATCTCTACTGCTCGTCGGTGGGGCGGAACTCCAAGCTGCTGCTCAACGTGCCGCCGACGCGTGCAGGAGTGCTCCACGAGGTGGACGTCGCTCGGCTCGCGGCATTCCGCGAGCGGCGGGAGGCGATGTTCGGCACGGACCTCGCGGCCGGCGGCCGATCCACGTGGCAGCGCGCGAACGGCGCGCGCGCGACGCTGACGATCAAGCTCGGCGCCCCGGTGGACGTCGCGGCGGCGCGCCTCGAGGAACCGATCGAGCGGGGGCAGGCGGTGGCGCGCTACACGCTGTACGGCTCCGCCGGCGGCGACTGGCAGCCGCTGTCGCGCGGCACGACGATCGGCTACGCCAAGCTCGACCGGTTCGACGCGATGCGGGTGAGGCGCGTGCGGCTGGAAATCGAGGATGCGGCAACCGAGCCGGCGCCGGTGTCCGTCAGACTGTTCGGCGACGCGTAGCCGCGCGTGCAGGCGCGCCCGGACGCTCCGGGCGTTCGGCTACTTAGTGCGCGCCCGGGCGGGCTTGGCGGCCACCTTGGGCGACTTCTTGCCGGCCGCGGCCTTCTCCGGCGGAGCTTCCACCGCCGGCGCCGCCGCCGCGGGCGTCTGCCCGGATCCGTTCTGCTGCGGGCCCCGCCGCCAGTACGGCGTGGCGGGAGCGGCGCGACGGGCCAGCAGGTCGTCGTAGTAGGCCACGATGCGCGCGCGGACCGACTTCTGCGTGTCGCCGGACGTCGCGCGGAAGGGCGCGTACCGCTGGCGGTCGTCGGTCGAGACGCTGAACCACCACCAGGGTTCATTGCCCAATGCGTGGGCTTTCTCCACCGAGCAGGTGAAGGTGCGGTCGTTGTCGACGAATTCAAATGCTTCCAGCACGGCCGGTCCTTGTTGAGCGCCATTTAATCTAGTCGATTTCGGGCTCCGGCGCCGGGGCGCCTCATCGGAGAGTTCTCAAGCGCCCGGTGTCGCGCCGGCCGATGGGCGCCATCCCATTCCGGGTCGGGCGGCGCGAGCGGCCCGCGATCCGCCGGCGCGGGAACCGCGTTAAGAGGTCATTGGGAGCGCTGCCGGAGCCCCGGGCAACGGCCTTCCCGGGTACGCCCGAATTCCGCCGCCGCAATTGACCTGGCCACGCCGGATGGTGCACACTTGGGGCGACCAAACCCGAGTGGAGGCCGATCGTCATGTCACGCAAGAAGGTTACGCGCCGCGAATTCGTGTCGGATGCCGGAAAGCTGGCAATCGGCGCCATGGTGCTCCCCAAGGGATTTCCCACCATCGTGCCGCGGCACGTGCTCGGCGGACCGGGCTACATCGCCCCCAGCGACCAGCTGCAGGTGGCGATCGTCGGGTTCGGCGGCATGGGATCGGTAAACGCGCTCGAGCTCTCCAAGACCGAGCGCATCGTCGCCGTCTGCGACGTCGATCTCGCGTTCGCGGCGCGCAACGTCGCATCCAAGCTCAAGACGCGCGACGGCACCGACCGCCCCGACGGCCTCCAGCTCAAGGCGCAGTTCGACGCCGCGCCGAAGTACACCGACTGGCGCGAGATGCTCGACAAGGAGCACGAGATCGAAGGCGTGGTCGTGGCAACGCCCGACCACAACCATGCGGTGGTGGCCAACGCCGCGATGCTCGCCGGCAAGCACGTGTACGTGCAAAAGCCGCTCACGTATTCCGTGTACGAGTCGCGGGTGCTGCGGGCCACGGCGGCCAAGACCGGCGTGAAGACGCAGATGGGCAACCAGGGCCACTCGGGCGACGGCGCGCGGCTGATCAACGAGTGGGTGCAGGCGGGGGTGATCGGCACGGTGCGCGAGGCGCACGTGTGGACCAACCGCCCGTGGGGCTACTGGCCGCAGGCCATTTCCCGTCCGGCCAAGGCGACGCCCGATCAGGCGGCGCGCTTCGGCAAGAGCTGGGGCCAGGGCACGCTCGATGCGATCCTGGCCGACGCGATCGCCGGCCCGTACCCGATGCCCGACGGTCTCGACTGGCAGATGTATCTGGGCCCGGTGGCGGAGGACATCGCCTACCATCCGATCTACCACCCGTTCAACTGGCGCGGGTGGACGGACTTCGGCATCGGCGCCCTGGGCGACATGGGCGCGCATCTCATCGACCACCCGTACTGGGCGCTGGGGCTCACGCAGCCGACGAGCATCGAGGCCACGTCCACGCCGTGGGGAACGAGCGTGGTGCCGCCCACGCCGGGAGCGATGGGGCCGGACGGCAAGCCGGCGGGGCCGCAGCACGTGCCGGTCACGTATCCGGTGGCGACCACCGTGCACTACCAGTTCCCCGCGGTCGGCGACCGCGGCCCGATCAAGCTCTTCTGGTACGACGGCGGACTCTTCCCGCCGCGCCCCGACGTGCTCCCGGACGACGTCGAGCTGAAAAGCGACGGCGGCGGGCTCATCATCGGCGACGAGGGCGTGCTCCACTACGACACGTACGGCGAGAACCCGCACTGCTACCCCGAGTCGCTGATGGACGTGGCGCGCGCCGTGCCGAAGACGATTCCGCGCATCACGGTGAGCCACGAGCGCAACTGGGCGCTGGCCGCCAAGGGGCTCGCCGCCGAGAGTTCTCCGATCTCGTATGCCTCGCAGCTCACGGAGACGATGCTGCTGGGCGTGATTGCGGTCCGCGCCGGCCAGGGCAAGAAGATCTACTACGACGCGGAGAACATGCAGGTGACCAACATGCCGGAGATCGACAAGTACCTGAAGCGCAACTTCCGTCCGGGATGGGCCATTTGAGTCACGATCCGCTCGAGGACACGATGCGCCGATCGATGCGCGCGGCGATTGCCGCGATGACGCTGGCGTGGGCGGCGGCCGGCTGTTCGTCCGCCGTCCAGGGCGCGGCCGCCGCGCCCGCTCCCGCACCCGAGTGGCACGCGCTGCTGGGCACCGGCTCCATGGACCAGTGGCGCGGCTACCGTGACGAGGCCGATACGGCCTGGCACGTGGCCAACGGCGTGCTCACCAAGTCCGGGCCCGCGAGCGATATCATCACGCGGATGCCGTACCGGAACTTCGAACTCGACTTCGACTGGAAGATCAGCACGGGCGGGAATTCCGGCGTGTTCTACCGCGCGACGGAAGAGTACGACCACGTGTACTGGAGCGGTCCCGAGTTCCAGTTGCTGGACGACGCCAACGCGCCCGACGGGCAGAGCCGGCTGACCGCGGCCGGCTCCGACTACGCCGTGTACCCGTCGCCGGCGGGGTTCGTGAAGCCCGCGGACCAGTGGAACACGGCGCGCATCGTCGTGAACGGCAACCACGTGGAGCACTGGCTGAACGGGCACGAGATGGTGTCGTACGATCTGAGGAGCCCGGATTGGACCGCGCGCGTTGCCGGGAGCAAGTTCGCGGCGTGGCCCGACTACGGCTTGGCGCCCGCGGGCTACATCGGCATCCAGGGGGACCACCCGGGCACCCTGTCGCTGCGCAACATGCGCATCCGGGAGCTGCCGTAAGCATGGAGAACACCGTCGGGCTGGTCATCCTCCTGGCGTTCCCGATCGCCGTCGCGATCGCCGCCCTGCGCGCGGCGATTCGCTGGCCCGGCGGGTGGAAGATGGCCGGCGTGCTGCCGCTGGTGGCGATCGTGGGCGACCTCCTCTTCTCGTACTTCTCGGGCGTCGTCGATCCCGCCACGCACCACCTGTGGCCGTTCGAGCTGATGACGGTGACCGCGATCTGCGCCGTGTTCCTGCTCGCGGCCAACTCGCTCCGCAAGGCGGGGCTCCGCAAGGACGGCGCGCAGCCGTAGCGCGCCGCCCTCCGCCGCGGGCGCTCAGCGCATCAGCGGCGGATCGTCGCCGGCCGGATCGGCGGCGATGCTCGGCAGGTAGTAGTCGCGCACGTATTCCTGCAGCATGCGCCGCGCCGTGAACCGCTCGGCGCTGGTGCGCATGGCGTGCTTCATCCGGCGCACCCACTCCACCGGCACGCCCTTCTCGTCGCGCGAGAAGTACATCGGGATCACCTGCTCTTCGAGCAGGCGGAAGAGCTGCTCGGTGTCGGTCGCGTCGGGGTCGCCGTCGTCGGGCGCCGCGGCGGGGATGCGCCATCCGTTGAGCCCGGTGTACCCTTCGGCCCACCATCCGTCCTCGGTGCCGAGCTGGGGGACGCCGTTGAGCGCGGCCTTCATGCCGCTCGTGCCGCACGCTTCGAGCGGCACGCGCGGCAGGTTGAGCCACAGGTCCACGCCGTGCACGAGCCGGTGCGCCACGTGCAGCTCGTAGTCCTCCAGGAAGGCGATGCGCCCCTCGAAGCGCGCGTCGCGCGTGGCGGCGTAGACTTCCTGCAGCACCTGCTTGCCCTGCTGGTCGGCCGGATGCGCCTTGCCCGAGAAGATGAGCTGCACGGGGCGCCGCGGATCGGAGAGCAGGCGCTGCAGACGTTCGGTGTCGCCGAGCAGGAGCGCGGCACGCTTGTAGGTCGCGAACCGGCGCGCGAACCCGATGGTGAGCGCGTTGTCGCTGAGCAGCGTGCCGGCGCCGACGAGGTGTGCCGCCGCCGGGCGCTTCTCGCGCCACTGCCGGCGCGCCTCCTCACGGATGAATTCCAGCAGGTACACCTTGAGCCGGTTGTGCGTGCGCCAGAGCGCGCCGTCGTCCAGCGTCAGCATGCGCTCCAGGAACGCGGGGTCGTCGAGGCGTTCCAGCCACTGCGGGCCGAGCTGCTCGTCGAGGCGGTCCACCATGTGGTTGGCCATCCATGTCGGCAGGTGGACGCCGTTGGTGACGTGGCCGATCGGCACTTCGTCGACGCCGCGCCCGGGCCAGAGATCGTGCCACATCTCGCGCGTGACCGCGCCATGCACGCGCGACACGCCGTTCACGCGCCGCGCCAGCCGGATGGCAGCCACGGTCATGTGGAACTCGTCCGGATCACCGGTGGGATGCCGGCCCAGCGCGAGCAGCCGCTGCGGGTCAACGCCCATCTCGGCGCAGAGCGAGCCGGCGCACGCGGTCACCTCCTCGACGGGGAACACGTCGTGCCCCGCGGGCACCGGCGTGTGCGTGGTGAACACGGTGGCGTTCCGCACACGGGTGATCGCGTCCTCCACCGGCACGCCGTCGTGACACAGTTCGCGCAGGCGCTCCATCATCATGAACGCGGCGTGGCCCTCGTTCGCGTGCCACGCGTCGGGCGAGATGCCCACGGCGCGCAGCACGCGCACGCCGCCCACGCCGAGCAGCCATTCCTGGCGCATCCGGTGCACGCGCCCGCCCGAATACAAGGCATGCGACAGCTCGCGGTCGGCCGGCTCGTTCCCGTCGAGGTCGGTGTCGAGGAGGAACACCGGCACGCGTCCCACCTGGATCCGCCATGCGCCGACGTTCACCTCGCGCCCCGACATCTGGATCGTCGCGAGCCGGCGTCCGCCGTCGGCGTTCAGCACGCGCACCATGGGCATGACGGAGGGATCGAATGGCTCGGTCGTATCCTGCTGCCATCCGTCCACGCCCACCACCTGGTCGAAGTATCCCTTGGTGTAGAGCAGCCCCACGCCCACCAGCGGCACGCCGAGCACCGACGCCGCCTTGCAGTGGTCGCCGGCCAGCACGCCGAGGCCGCCGGCGTAGATCGGCACCGACGCATGCAGTC
>DASVWS010000024.1:0-8599 GCA_036393095.1 Gemmatimonadaceae bacterium
CGGCGTGGCTCACGCCGCGGCTCGGACTCGTGATGTCGGCGGGACGGGCGCTGGAAGATCTCACGCGCGGCACGCCGCAGTCGCGCTACGTGAGCCTGTCGCTGCGCGTCCGCATGCGCGGCCCGCCCTCGTGGCTTCCGCGCCGGAGCTTCCCGGCGACGGTGCCCGTGGTGACGGCGAGCATCGGGGTGTCGGGCATGAAGGAGGTGCGCGTTCGCGTGGCCGGTGCGCAGCAGGTGGAGCTGATGGCCGACTTCACCGGCTGGGCGCCGCGCGCGCTGACGCCGCGTGGCGACGACTGGACCTTCACCGGCGCCATTCCGGCCGGCCCCCACCGCGTTGCCGTCCGGATCGACGGCGGGCCGTGGATCGTGCCGGCGAACCTCCCCAGCGTGCGCGACGAGTTCGGCGGCGCGTTCGGGCTGATCACCCTTCCCTGATCGCTATCCCGCCATGCTCGTGATCTTCCCCATGAAGAGCAGCGTCCCCGACAGCCGCTCGCGGATCACGAACAGGTACGGCCGGTCCACGCGCATGAGGACCGTCGACGGGAGCGAGGTGACGCCCACCCCCGTCGCCGTCGCCGCCGCGGCCTCCGTGCCGTTCTCGTCCACGCGCACGAACGTCTTCTGCTTCACGAAGCTGACGTAGAGCGACTTCCCCGCGGACGACATGCCCGTGAAGTCCGCGCCGTTCGGCACGAAGGCATCGTGCATGCCGAGCTGGTCGAGGTCGCCGTTGAGCGTTCGCGCATAGGCGAACGTCAGCCTGGGGAGATAGAGTTCCACTCTCTGGTCGTCGAGCCCCGCCGCCACCCGGGCCCAGAACGCGGGGGTGAGCGAATCGGCCAGCGCGTCCACGCTGACGCCGGGCGCCGGGAGCAGCACCGTCATGGCGAACGCCGAGTCGCCGTACGACAGCTCCACCGCCTGGTAGCTCCGATCCGCCGTGTAGAGCATCGTCCCGACGCGGTGCATCAGTTGTACCGGCTGCGTGCTGCCGTCGGCGGCGGCGAAACTCGCGGCCTGCGTTTCCGCGGGATCGAACCGCGTGCGCCAGCTTCCGTTGAAGTAGATGGCGTTCACGAGGAACATCACGTCGTTCGAGTCGATCGCATCCAGGATCGAGGGAATCTTCCCGTCCGTCTGCGTATTCACCCAGCCGTTGATCATGGCCAGCGACGCGCTCGCGTTGCCGAAGTCCAGCGGCTCGACCTCGGCGCCGAAATAGGCCTTCGTCGTGTCGAGGAAGGTCTGGTAGAAGGGAAACGTCCGGTCGTACCAGATCGAGTTGGCGAGCTGCATCGTCACGCCGGGATCGAGCGACGTGAGCAGCGCGATCAGCGACTCGTAGCCCGCATTGATGTCGTGCTGCGATGCGTTGCCGAACTGCAGGGCCGACCGCATCTGGTCGTACGTGGCACCGGCGGCGCCGTTCAGCGCCATGCCGAGCGACATCGAGGCGCTGAGCGGCGAGAGAAAGACGTTGGCGCCGGGCTGCGCAGCCGAGACCGTGTCGAACAGCGCGAACGAGAAGGCGTTCGACGCCTGCACGATGGACTGCTCGGCGGGGGTGAGCGCGCGGGGGAGCGCCGTGAGCGCCGGCGGCGGACCGGACGGTTCCGTGGGGGCGAGCGTGCACGCGGCGGCAGCGATCAGCGCGCCGGCGGCGATCAGGGTTGTCGAGGGACGATAGAGGCGCACCGGTAGCTCCGGCCCGAGGGGAAGGCGGACGAAGAGCGGAAGCAGTTGCTCACTTGGCTCAACCGGCGGGCGGTGCGAGCGGTCATCCGTCGGCTCGTCCGGAAGCGGCGCCGGGATGGAACGTGACGCGCACCGCCGAATCACGACGCGGGCGATTCCCGGCGCCTGATGTAGCTTAGGGATGTCCCCACGTGACTCGGAGCCGACCGGATGCCTCCCCCCTCCTCATCCCCCCAGCCGCGTCCCTACCGGCGGACCCTCGGCGACCGCCTTGGGTCCGACACCGCCTACGTCTACCAGGCGATCGGGTGGACCGGGTTCGGCTCGCTGCTGGTCATTCCGGTGGCGCTGTATCACATGCCGGCGGCAATCCCCGCGATCATCGCCGTCCCGGCGGCTTTCGTCCTCTCCTGGGCCGTCCTGTTCGGGCTCTCGATGCTCCTCATCAGCCCCGCCACGGCGGTGGCGAAGTTCTACTTCCAGCCGACCGGCGCGAGCACTCCCTACGAGGAGCAGTTCTCGCAGGAGGAGGCGCTCGTGATGCAGCGCCGCGTATCCGACGCGCTCGCCCTGTACGAAGCACGCATTGCCGCGGACCCCGCCGGCGCTTCCGCACGCATCCGCGCCGCCGAACTGTACGCCGGACCGGCGGGCGACCCGCGGCGCGCGGCGGAGCTCCTGCGCGAGACGCAGCGGATTCCGGGCCTTCCGTCGGGTCAGGAGCTGTATGTCGGCAACCGACTGGCCGATCTCTACCTCGGGCCGCTGGGCATGCCGGCTCGCGCCCTCGTCGAGCTGCGCCGGCTTCTTGATCGCTATCCGGATTCCCGTCTGGCTCCGCAGTTCCGCGAGGCGATCGCGAAGCTCAAGGCCGAGTATGTGGCCGATCCGCGTGAGGCACCGGCATCGGGGACGGGACAGCCCGATGAGACGCAGCGGAGGAAGTAGGGACGGCTGAACGGCGCACGCCCTTCGAGCACGCGTCGGTTACATTCATTGCGGCCAGACCTGGTCGACGCCGGACGGAGGCGCGGTTGGGCCACCGTCACCGTCGGCGCGCGGGCCCTCATCGGGGGTGAGCATGTCGCTTCGGAGTTCTGCCAAGCACGTCGCCGAGTTCGGGCTGCGGATCACGGTTGCCCCGGTGATCCGGGCTGCGTTGCGGCAACGCGCCGTGATCTTCGCGTACCACGACGTGGTGCCGGATCGCTGGACCGGCGCCGGCGACCGGTCGCTGCACCTCCCGATCAGCGATTTTCGCGCGCAGCTCGACGTCCTGCAGGCCACGCACGACATCGTGCCGCTGCGGCAATTGCTCCATCCGGCGTCGGTGGACCGCAAGCGCCCCCGGGCGGCGATCACGTTCGACGACGCGTACCGTGGCGCGGTCTCGCTCGGACTTTCCGAGCTCGCGCGACGGCGACTTCCGGCGACCGTGTTCGTGACTCCCGACTTCCTCGATGGTGGAGCGTTCTGGTGGGACGAGCTCGCCTCGCCGACCCGCGGGCTCGATCCCGAAATGCGCACCCGGGCTCTCGAAGAGCTGCAGGGCGACGACCGGGCCATCCGCGCGTGGGCGGCCGATCGGCATGCGCCGCTGTGGGCTGCCGCGCCCGAAGCACGCGGGGCGGCGGTCGACGACCTGGTGGAGGCCACCAAGGCCGGGAAGGTGGCGCTTGGCGCACATTCCTGGAGCCACCCGAATCTCGTGCGGGTGGACAACGAGCGGCTGACGCAGGAGCTGGCGAAGCCGCTGGCCTGGTTGCGCGAGCGGTTCCCGGAGAGCACGGTGCCCCTGCTCGCGTACCCGTACGGTCGATTCGATGCCCGCGTGGTCCGCGCGTCAGCGGCGGCCGGCTACGAGGCCGCATTCGCGATCGAGGGCGGATGGGTCCCGGCGCAGATCGAAAAGTCGTTCGCGATTCCCCGCGTGAACGTGCCCGCGGGGATCTCCGCGAACGGCTTCGCGCTCTGGGCGTCCGGCCTGAGGTTCTGAGCCCCTCCCCCTCCGCCTGAGTCGTTGGTCTGGTGATCACGATCGCGTCGATGACTGGGCCGGCGGCGATACGCGTCGGATCCTCTCTCCCGGTCATGCCGGCCGCACGCCGTGCCGGCGCCGGTCACCCGCGGGTCGCGGGCTCCCCGACCGACGGTTGCCAGTTCGCCACGAGCGCCACCCGGTCCCCGCGCACCAGGCTGCGCCGGTACTCCACCGCCCGCTCGCCGGCGTACGCCACGCGCTCCACCACCAGCATCGCCTCCCCACGCGGCAGGGCCAGCAGCTTCCGCTCTGTCACGCCCGGCACCGCCGCGCGGATGCGCTCGGTCCCCGCGGTCACCCGCACGTTCGCCGCCGCCAGGTGCTCATACAATGATCCGCGTGCGAGGTCGGCGTCGCGCAGCCGGCGCCCCACGTCGGCCACGAGCCATGAATCGTCGACCGCCAGCGGCTCGTCGCCGGCAAAGCGGAGCCGCCGAATGTGCACCAGCTCCGCTTTCGGCGCGAGGCCGAGCCGCGCCGCCGCCGCTCGGTGACGCACGACGCCGCGCCGCAGCACGCGCGCATGCTCGGCGAGCCCACTTCCGGCGATGACGTCGGCGAGGGCGTGGAAGGGAGCGATCGACTGCTCGAGCGCCGCTGCGGATGGCAGCCGGCTTCCCCGCCCTCGCTCCCGCGCCACCATCCCCGACGCCTGCAGCCGCCGCACCGCCGCGCGCGCCGTGTGCCGGCTCACGCCGTACTGCGCCACAAGGTCGGCGTCCGTGGGAAAGCGGTCCTCGAAGTCGCCGGCGGCGATTCGCGCGCGCAACTCCGCCTCGAGCTGCGCCCACAGCGGCATCGGACTCGCGCGGTCCAGCGCGTGCACCGCGCGGCTCAGCGGATGAGCAGCAGCGACGCCAGCGTCATCACCAGCACCAGAAAGGTGACGGCGGTGTACAGGCGGTCGCGCTCCTCGACGGCGAACAGGACCATCGCCGTGAACACGCGCAGGATGGGCGTCAGTACGAGCACGAGAATCCCGAGCTCGAGCCACGCGAACCCCTGCCACGCCGCCAGCCCGCGCCGCAGCGCGCCGGCGTCGAGCACGAACGTCTGCGTTTCCATCAGCTGCCGCGTGAGCTCCCCGTGCGCGAACGAGAGGGCGAGTCCCAGCACGAACAGCGCCACGCTCGCCACCACGCCGAGGCGCAGCACCCAGCTCGACACGTCCTCGATGGCCAGCGGGTGCCGCCGCTGCGGACCCACGGCTCCCGGCGCCGCGTTCATCACAGTCCTCCGATGCCGCGCACCAGCATCTGCACGCCGATCAGCGCCAGCGCGGCGGCGAACACCTGGCGAATGTGGTTGTTGGACATCCGTTCCATGAGCTTCGTGCCGGCGAACGCCCCCACGACCACGCCCGTCGCCACCGGCGCCACGACGAACGGCAGCACGAGGTGGCGGTTGAGATACACGCCCGACGCCGCCGCCGCGGTCACGCCGATCATGAAGTTGCTCGTGGCGGTGGACACTTTTGAGGGAACGCGCATGGCGATCTCGTGCGCCAGCACCTTGACCACGCCGGCCCCGATGCCGAGCAGCCCCGACACGATCCCCGCCACGAACATGTAGCCGGACGCCGCCGGGATGCCGGTCACGTGGTACGCCACCTCGCGCCCCAGCCGCTTGTCGTAGTAGGAGCCGTCGAGGCGGAGCCGTTTGGCCATCGCGTCGTCCACCACGCCCTCGGGCAGCTCCTCGCCGAACTTCCGGAAGATCGGCACGAGCGACGTGAGCAGCGTGACGCCGAACAGGATGGAGAGCCAGTGCGTGGAGAGGTGAGGCGCGAGCAGTGCCGCGCCGATGATGGCCCCGAGCGCCGTGAACACCTCCAGGAACATGGCGATGCGGACGTTGGTGATCCGGTCGCGCACGTACACCGCGCCGGCGCCGCTGGAGGTGGCGATCACGGACACGATGCTGGCGCCGATGGCGTAGCGGATGTCCATGCCGAGGAACACCGTGAGCACGGGGACGATGATCACGCCGCCGCCGATGCCGGCGATGGAGCCGAGGACGCCGCCGGCGATGGACGCCGCGAACACCTCGAGGAGGAACGTGAGTGCGGAGAATTGGGCGAAATGTCCGTACATTCGGACAATGCTAGCGACGCCACGCCCCCGGCGCAACCCGCGGACGGCTACCGGCTGCGGAAGCGCCGGCCGCCCCCGGCCCTACTCGCTCCGCAGCGCCACCAGCGGCCCGACGCGCGCCGCCCGCCGCGCCGGCAGCAGACCGGCCACCAGCGCGCTCGCCGCCAGCACCGCGGTCGCGACCGCGATCGACAGCGGATCGAACGGCCCGACCCCGTACAACTCGCTCCGCAGCAGCCGCGCCCCCACCAGCACGAGCGGCACGCCCGCGACCACGCCGAGCGCCAGCAGCGACAGCGCATCGCGCAGCACCAGCCGCTGGATCTCGCCCGGCTGCGCGCCGAGCGCCATCCGCAGCCCGAATTCGCCGGTGCGGCGCAGCGTCGCGTACGAAAGGATGCCGTAGAGCCCCATCGCGGCGAGCACCAGCGCGAGCAGCCCGAATCCCGTCACGAGCCGCGCCAGCAGGATGTCCTGGCGCATGGAATTTCGCGTGAGGTCCCGCAGCGCCATCGGGCCGTCCATCTCCAGCTCCGGCTCCGTCGTCTGCACCACTCGCCGCACCGCCTGCACCAGCTGCGCCGGATCGCCCACGGTGCGCACCTCGAAGAAGTTGCCGCCATGGTGTTCCCACATCGGGATGTAGAGCCGCGGCCGCGGCGCTCCCCGCAGGTCGTTCTCGTGCACGTCGGCGACCACGCCGACGATGCGGTACCGTGGCCCGCCGCGCGACAGCGTCCGGCCGATCGGGTCGGCGTGCGGAAAGAACCGTGCGGCGAACGCCTCGTTGACCACCGCCACCGGCCCCGGATCGCCCATGTCGGCGTCCGTGAGGTCGCGTCCCCGCAGGAGGCGCGCCCCGATCGCCGCGAAGTACCGCGGCCCGACGATGTCGTAGGCCGCCGACGAATCGCTCTCGGCGCGCGGCACGAAGCCGGGGATCTCGAACGTCGTCCACGCGTCGGTGCCCTTGAAGATGCCGTTCTTCGAGAAGCTCACGGCGGTGACGCCGGGGAGCGCGCCGATCTTCGACGACAGCTCGCGGCGCAGCGCCTCGAGCGCGCTGTCGGAACGCTGCAGCTTCGCGGCGTCCAACGACAGGATCAGCAGGTGATCCCGATCGAGCCCCAGGTCGCCCATCTCCAGCGCCCGGAGACTGCGCATCACCATGCCCGTCGCGACGAGCATCGTGAGCGAGAGCGCCACTTGCAGCGCCACGAGCACGCGGCCCGCCCCGAGGCGCCGCCACGGACCGGAGATCCCGCGCGAGTGGGAACGCAGGACCATCGCCAGGTCCACCCGCGTCGCCCGCAACGCGGGCGCGAGACCGAAGAGGAGCGCGCTCACGACGGTGAGTACGGCGGTGAACGCGAGCACGCGCGCGTCGAGCCGCGTGTCGAGCGGGAGCACGCTGCCGCCCGCGGCGGCGAATCGGAGCAGCAGCGCGATCCCCCAGTGCGCGAGCCCGAGGCCGAGCACGGCGCCGGTCGCGGCCAGCGTCACGCTCTCGATCATGAGCTGCTGCACGAGACGACCCCGCCCCGCGCCCACCGCCAGGCGCACGCCGATCTCGCGCCTGCGCGATGTCGCCCGCCCCAGCAACAGGTTGGCCACGTTGGCGCAGACGATGAACAGGACCAGCGCCACCGCCACCAGCAGCGTGTACAGCGAGGTCGCGTACTGCGCGCGCCAGTACGAGAATCCGCGCGCGCCGGACGATATCGGAATGTCCTCAACCTGCGAGCCGGACGCGCCGGACTTCGGATTCGCCGCGGCGGCCCGGTCCAGCAGTCGGCGGATCAACGGCACCAGCTCGGCGCGCGCCTGCGCGAACGTGACGCCCGGCTTGCGCCGCCCCATGAGCAGGAGGCCGTCCCAGCGGCGGTCGTTCAGCCAGTCGTTCGTCGGTGTGAGCGCCGGCGCCATGCTCACCGGAATCCAGACGTCCGTGCGCTCGGCGACGACGTCCCCCGTGAACGCCGGCGGCGTGACTCCCACGATCGTCATCGGCACGTGGTTCACCGACACCGTGCGGCCGATCGCGCGCGGATCCCGGGCGAATCGCCGCTTCCAGTAGCCGTCGGAAATCACGATCACCGGCGCGGCGCCGGCGGCGCGGTCCTCATCGGGACGGAACACCCGGCCCCTGGCCGGTGCGACGCCGAGCACGCGGAAGTAGTTCGCGGTTACGTAGCGCGCGTGCGGGTACTCGGGCTTCGGCGCCGAGGCTGCGCGGTCCGAGCCGGAATCGGACGATTCGGCGAACCCGAATGCCAGCGAGCCGGTGCCCGTCGTGGCATACACGCCGGAAAGCACCGTGTTGTCGTCGCGGATGTCCTCGTAGAGCGGATACGAATAGACGTCGGTGCGCGGCGCGCCCGTCCACACGGAGTTCGTCTGCGTCACGTCACCGAGGGCGACGAGCTGCTCGGGGTGCGCGACCGGGAGGGAGCGCAGCAGCAGCGCATCGACCAGCGAGAAGATCGCCGAGTTCGCGCCGATGCCGAGCGCGAGCGTGAGCACGACGACGGCGGAGAATCCGCGGTGGTGACGCAGGGCGCGAATCGCGTACGCGAAATCGCGGCGCAGGTGGTCGAGGAAATTTCCGCGCTTCATCTCCTCCAAGATAGAGTCAGGGTTTCGCACGGCCAGCCGGTGGAGGGGTTCGGAGTCTGCGGCCCGGATCGCATGCATGGCGCGGTCAGCCGGAAGCGGCTGCCGCCGGTGGGCGTCGGGGCGATGAGCTGGATGATGCCGGCCGC
>DASVWS010000025.1:0-18342 GCA_036393095.1 Gemmatimonadaceae bacterium
TCCGGAAGGTCGAGCGTGAACGGCACCGAGGCTCCGGCCGGGCGCCATTGCAGGGAAACGTCCAGGATCTCCGGGCGCTCGTCGCTCGCGCGCCAGCGCTCGATCACGCGAGCATCGACGTCCACGATCCAGTACTCGTCCCCCGCCTCGGCTTCATCCGTTGCAACGCCGTCCGATCCTCCAAGAGAACCAAGAGCGACGAAGGAGCTGATTTGGGCCACGCCATTCACGTAGTCTTCTGGCGTGGTGTTTAGCACGGTCTTCGCTAAGCTAATGACTGCATTCGCCAGTGCGGTCGCGATGTGGATGGTAAGTGGATCAGGCAGCGGCCAGAGGCCGAATGGATCGGCATACGACATCGGATCCCAACCGGCATCCCCCAAAGAAACCAATCCGTTCAAATCCGATCAATCCGCATTCCCTTCTACATAGAACTCCCGCCCGGCGAACAAGCCCTCAACCCGCCGGCGGCCTGACCCGTGCCGTCGACACCCGCGTCCGGCCGAGCGCCAGCATCCCCATCGCCGCAATTATGGCCAGCCCCGCCCCGAGCGTGAACGCCGCCCCCGGACTTACACGATCCCAGATCACCCCGAAAATCAGCGATGCAGGCAGCGCGCCAAGACCCACCGCGAGATTGAACCACCCGAATGCCGTTCCGCGCCGGTCGGGCGACACGATGTCGGACACGAGCGCGCGCTCCGCGCCCTCGGCGAACCCGAAGTAGATCCCGTACACCGCGAACAGCGCCCAGGCGTGCCACGCGCGCGTCGCATGCGCGAAGGCCAGGTACACGGCAGCGTAGAAGAGCCAGCCCACGATCAGCGTCGGTCGGCGGCCCACACGATCGCTCAGCGCGCCACCCGGCGTGTTGGTGAGCGATTTCACCCCGTTCAACAGCGCCCAGATGATCGGCGTCAACGCGATCGGCACACCGAGCTGGTTCGCCCGCAGGAGCAGGAACGCATCGGTCGAGTTGCCGAGCGTGAACACGAAGATCACGGCCATGTACGCCCAGAAGCGCTCGCCCATCGGTTGCGTGAGATCCAGCGGCGCTCCGCTGCGGTCGGCTCGCTTCGGCACCTCCCGCACGCCCCACGCCACCGTCGCCACCGCGAACGCGCCGGGCACGAGTGCGAACCAGAACACGTGCCGCATCGTGAGCCCCTCCCACTGGAGGAGCGCAAACGCGATGAGCGGGCCGGCCACGGCGCCCGCGTTGTCCCATGCCCGCTGGAATCCGTATGCGCGTCCGCGAATGCTCGGATCCACCGAGTCCGCAATCAGCGCGTCGCGCGGCGAGGTGCGCAGCCCCTTGCCCACGCGGTCCGTGGCCCGGATCGCCAGCACCTGGCCGGCCGACTGCGCAATGGCCACGAGCGGCCGCGTGATGGTCGCGATCACGTACCCCACGAGCACGAACGGCTTGCGCACCCGCACACGGTCGGACCACCAGCCGCTCGCCAGCTTGAGCAGCGCCGAGATCGACTCCGCCGTCCCTTCGATGACGCCGACGTACGCGGCGCTCGCGCCGAGGGCCGCCGTGAGGAACACCGGCAGCAGCGGATAGATCATCTCGCTCGACATGTCGGTGAAGAAGCTCACCAGGCCGAGCGCGACGACGTTGCGTCCGAGTCTGGGGCGGGAGGCGTCCGGCAGAGGCGCGGTCATGCGTGCCGACAATCTACCACTTGCCAAATCGCGGCGCGGCGCCGCTGTATTGAGCAGCATGCCCACGCACTCCCGACACCACGCCGACGCCTTCGCCGCGCTCGCACCCCTGCGCGCGCGGCTGGCCGCGGCCGACGACGCCCTGCTGCGCGACCAGATCGCGGTCGCGCAGATCCCCGCGCCGAGCGGCGACGAGGCCGACCGCGCCGCGTGGGTGCGCGACCGCTTCGCCGCGCTCGGCCTCGCGGACGTTCGCATCGACGAAGCCGGCAACGTGATCGGCCGCCGCCCGGGCAGGCGCGCCGACGAGCCGGTCGTCGTCTGCGCGCACCTGGACACCGTGTTCTCGCGCGAGACGCCGCACGCCGTCACCCAGGACGGACGCCGCTTCCGGGGACCGAGCATCACCGACAACAGCCGCGGGCTCGCGGCCATGGTCGCCCTCGCCGCCGCCATCGATCCGCGCGACTCGCCGCTGGCGCGGCCCGTGGAGTTCGTGGGTACTACGGGCGAGGAGGGGAACGGCGACCTGCGCGGAGTGAAGCACTACTTCGCGCGCGCTGCCGCGCGGCCCGCGGCGATGATCGCCCTCGACGGCGCCGGCGACCAGCGGATCATTCATCGCGCGCTGGGCACGCGGCGCTACCGCGTCACCTTCGACGGGCCCGGCGGCCACAGCTGGGCCGCCTTCGGCGCCCCCAACGCCATTCACGCCGCGGCCTCCGCCACGGCGCGGCTCTCCGCCATCCCACTCGGTACCAATCCGCGGACGACGCTCAGCGTGGGACGCATCGGCGGCGGCATCTCGGTGAATTCCATTCCCGACCACGCCTGGCTCGAGATCGACGTCCGCTCCGAGCACACGCGGGCGCTGGACCAGATGGAAGCCGAGGTGCACCGCGCCGTGGCCGCCGCCGTGCACGAGGAGAACGCCCGCCGCGCGCGCGACACCCGCGCCCTCGTCGCCCACATCGTGCGCATCGGCGACCGCCCCGGCGGCGAGACCGACCCCGCCCACCCGCTCGTGCAGGCCGCGGCGGCGATCACCATCCTCGGCGGCGGCGAGCCGGAACTCGCCATCGCGTCCACCGACGCCAACGTGCCGATCGGGCTCGGCATCCCGGCCATCGCCATCGGCGCCGGTGGCCAGGGCGGCGACGCCCACTCGTCCAGCGAGTGGTTCGAGAACGTGCATGGCACGCGCGGCGTGGCGCGGGCGCTCGCGATCGTGCTCGCCGCAGCGCAGGATCCGCCCGGCGGATCAGCCTGAGACGGACGACGGCTCGAGGCGCTCGAACGCGCGCCCGAGCAGCTGGATCACGCCCTGCAGCTCGAGCGCGAGCGCCGCGCTCCCGGCGACCATCAGCCCCGCGACCGCCAACGCCCCGGTGAGATGGAGCGTGCTCATCGCCACGACCGCCGCACCGACGGGCAGGAGCAGGAGCAGCGCCAGCAGGATGAAGTAGAGGCCCATGATGAGGATCATCTGCCCCATCATCTCCACGCCGCCCGGCACCACGGTGCCCAGCCGCGCCCATCCAGGAAAGAGAATGGGCGCCCCGTTCTGGATCGTGACGCTGCACGCGTTGAACGCGAGCAGCACGGGAAGAGCGCCGGCGGCGATCGCGAGACGCATCGCGGGCGGTCCCCAGTCGACGCCGCCGGCCTGCGCCACGAGCGCCGCCGCGAGCAGCGCCATCGCCTGAATCACCGCGAGCGGCACCGCCACGCTCAGCACCTCCGCGGCCACGATCGTCGTGCCGCTGAACGGCAGCGTCTTCAGTTCCGCCAGGTGCTGGAGATCCTGCCGCAGGTCGCCGCGCAGCATCATCGGTCCCATCAGGATCATCGCCGTCGTGAACGTCAGCAGCCCTGTGACGACGCCGTGGTACGCGCCGAGCGTGGACGTGCTGACGAATCCGGTGACGACGCCGAGCAGGACGGGCGTGATCAGCTGCCGCTGCTGCGCGGTGCGGCGCAGGCAGGCGATGTTCTTCCAGACGATGGCGACGGCAGGCCGTCCCGTGGACGCAAGCGGAAATCCGCGCGCCGTCCGCGCCGCACGCGGGCGGCGAGCCGGCACCGTGCGGCCGGAGCCGCTCAACGCGCCGATGCCGCGCCCGCGCAGCGCTTCGATCTTCTGCGCGCGCGCCGCGGTCGCGGCGAGCGCCGCCTCCTCGAACGCGGTGTCGGTGTGCAGCACCCACCACACGTGGACCGCCAGCACCGCCAGCATGCCCGGGAGCGCGGCGACCCAGGCCGTCATGTCGCCGGCAAAGGCCGGCGCCAGGAGCGCGGTGAACGGCCAGAGCACGTAGCGCGCCGGCGCCTGCGCGACGGCGGCCGTGAGGATCGCCATGCGCGCGTCCAGGTTCGCGGCCTCGCGGAGCGGCTCGAGGCTACGCCCAAGCGTCACGGCCACGCCGATTCCGACGATCGCGAACACGGCGAGGGAAAGCGCGTTCCGGCGGACCCCCTGCGATCCGTGCTCGGCCCACGCCGTCCGGACGAGCGACGACCCGAGCCGGTGCAGATAGATCGTGCTGAACAGCAGCCAGATGCCGATGCCGCGCGCCCACGCCGGCAGCGCGGATTGCCCGGCGTCGAGAATCAGCAGCCAGATGAGCGTGTTGAACAGCAGTGGAAGCTGGCCGCGAATCAGCTTGTACGCGACGAGTTGCCGCCGCGACACCGGCGCCGGAAAGAGGAACGACGCCTCGGCCTGCGTGAATGCGAGCGCGGTACTGTCGCCGCCGAACAGCCACATCGCGATGGCGCCGAACACCAGTCCGGCCAACACGAACAGGTGGCCGCCACCGGTGATCAGCGGCATCGCCTGGGTCCGTCCGCCGTGCCGCGGATTGCGCCAGAAGATGAAGTAGAAGTAGGCGACGCCGATGATGATGGCGAGCGCGTAGCGCGGATTCCGCGCCCGGCGGATCTGGTGGGCCAGCCGGTTCCGGATGCTCGTCCACGTGAGGTACACGAACGCGCCCGTCACCATCGGTCAGGCCGCCGGCGGATGCTCGGCGCCGTCGCCGGTGAGCATCAGGAAGACCTCTTCGAGCGTATGCCCCCGCAGCTCCGGCCGCCCGGCGACGATCTGCTCGATCGTGCCGTACGCCACCGCCTGCCCGTGCGCGATCACGAGCAGCTTGGTGCACAGCTCCTCCACGAGGTGCAGGAGATGCGAGCTGAGCACGACGGCTGCGCCCTCGCGCGCGCGGGCCGCGATCGTGTTCCGCATCCGCCGCATGCCGCCGGGGTCGAGCCCCGTGAGTGGCTCGTCGAGGATGAGCGCCTTCGGGTCGTGCAGCAGGCCGCAGGCGATCGCCAGCTTCTGGCGCATGCCGCGCGACAGCTCGGCGGGGAGCACGTCCATCTTGTCCGACAGCTCCAGCTCGCGCAGCAGCGCCGGCGCCCGTAGCCCCGCGTCGGCCACGCCGTACACGCGTGCGATGAACGTGAGATGTTCGGCGACCGTGAGGTACTCGAACAGGTAGGGCTCGTCGGGAATGAACGCCAGCGAGCGCTTGGCCTCCACGGGGTCGGTGGCCATCTCGTGGCCGGCAATGGCCACCGACCCCTGCGAGGGGGCGATGATGCCCACCAGGCAGCGCAGCGTGGTCGTCTTGCCCGCGCCGTTGGGACCGACGAGTCCGAGCACCTCGCCCGGTCCGACGTCGAACGAGAGATTCGAGACGGCCGGGAAATCGCCGTACAGTTTGGTGAGCTGCCGAACCGAGATCATGCGCGTGCCGGAATGGAGGACCCGCTACGTTAGCACGCGGCCCGCCGGCGCGCGACCGGGGTCAGTCTCCCCGCAGGTCCGAATGGTCGCCCACCGTGGCCTGCCCCGAGAACCCCTCTACCACGACGTCGTCCCCGATCAGCGAATCATGAAGGGTGGACCGCGTGATGCGCGCGTGGTTGCCCACGATCGTGTTCCGGAGCGTCGCGCCGTCCACCGTGGTGCCCGTGCCGACGGAGACGTTGGGGCCGATGGTCGCGTTGCGCAGCGTCACCCCGTCCTCCACGTACACCGGCTCCACGAACACCACGTCTGCACCGGCCTTCGGATGACGCGCCATCCCCCGCTTCTCGAGAATCGTGCGGTTCGTTTCCAGCAACGTGTCGAGCTTCCCCGCGTCGTACCAGCCGTCCACGTCCACCACGCGGATCTTCGCGCCGTGGTCGATCATGTACTGGAAGGCGTCGGTCAGATAGTACTCGCCCTTGTTCTTGGGAGCCGCGAGCACGTGCGCGATGCCCTCGTACAGCAGCTTCCAGTTGCGAATGTAGTAGAGTCCGATGTTGGCCCGCTTGGAGATCGGCGTCGACGGCTTCTCGACGATCTTCGTCATGTTGCCGTCGGCGTCGGTGACGACGACGCCGAAGCGCTGGTAGTCCTCGACTTCCTTCGTCCAGATGATGCCGTCGGCGTCGGTGCGGTTGATGACCGACAGGTCGGCGTCGAAGATCGTGTCCACGAACACGATCAGCACCGGCTGGTCCACGTACGGCCGGGCCAGCGCCACCGCGCCCGCCGTGCCGTCCTGCACCTTCTGTTCGATGAACACGGAGGCGAACGGATACTTGCCGCGCGCGTACTCCTCGACCTTCTCCTTGAGGTGCCCGGTGATGTACACGACCTGTTCCACGCCGCCCAGGCGCTGCAGGTCGTCCATCACGTAGTCGATCACCGGCTTGCCGGCGATCCGGAGCATCGGCTTCGGCGTGACGTGCGTGTGCGGGCGCAGGCGCGTGCCCTTGCCCGCCAGCGGAATGATCACCTTCATGGAGCGCTGGTTCCTTCGCGTCCGTAACGATCCTGCAGGCGCACGACGTCGTCGAGATCGGGGGTCGATGCCTCGAGCACGTCGCAGTCGGTGACCGCTTCCATCTGGTGCACCGTGAACGGCGTGATGCGGTACGCCTCGCCGAGCTGGAGCTTCACGTCCACGGGTTTCGCGCCGGCCGGCAGCGCGCCATCGACGACGGGCCGGTCCCACACCCGGTAGATCAGCTCACCGGACAGGAGATACACGGTCTCGTCCTTGACGTTGTGATACTGCACCGACAGGGCGTGCCCCGCCCTGATGTGCAGGATCTTACCGACGTACCGGTCGGCGCTGGCCCAGATGGTTTCGTGCCCCCACGGCTTCGGGACATGCGTGACGTTGGCTCGTCCGGACATGCGATGTTGGAGTTGAAGACCTCGCAATATCGCACCGCGCGCCCGTCGCGCCTACCCTCCCCCCGGACCGCCGGCCAGTGGTGTCGGCGTCTCACTTCACCCGATGGTAATACAGGTCGTACGACGTCTTCCACGTCCGGCCACCGTCGGCCGACGCTTCTCCGAGCTGTCGCACCGTATTCGAATCGATCGGGGTGAAGGTCATGCGGACGAGATCGGGCGAATCCACATCCGGCACGTGGGCGGTGAGGCGCAGGCTCCCGGCCACCCACTCGCTCCGGCGATACTCGGTAACGGCGCCGGTCTGGGACGTCCAGAACTGCTGCCACATTCCGAGGCCGGCATTGTACGCGTTGAGGCTCTTGCCCTGCGACCCCTGGGCGCTGGTCCAGTTCTCGAACACCACGCAGCCGCCGAGGATCTTCTGCACCGAACTCGTGCCGGCGTGGGCCCCCTGCGCATTCGTTACGTCCCAGTCGCCCACCCAGAAATCGAACCGGTGCGACTCCGGCCGCGACTCGCAGGGCGTCGGGGCCGACGGCGCTGCGTGCGCGGCGGATGCCGAACCATTCTGCGCTGCAGCCGGAACACACACGCCCATCGCAAGAACGGCGCCGAGCAACACGGGTACGCGAGCACAGGACATGGCCGACTCCGGAAGAGGTTGACGTTCGCGGTCAAAGTGCCGTCTCCCGCTCGTGCGGCCAACCGTTCTACAGAACCATTACCAGGGGCGTACAAGTCGCGGCCCCGGGCGCGTGCCGCCGGCCCCTGCACCCGGGCCCGGGGTCGTGGGTATCATTCGGAACGGCCCCCCGGCCATGCACTCCACTCCCACGCAATGCCGAACTACGATTCCGCCCCCGCGCCCCGGCGCTCTCGCGTTCCGCGCCCCGTCAAGGCCACGGGCATCGCGCTGCTCGTCTTCGTGCTGTCGGCCGGCGCCTTCTTCGGCAGCCTCCAGCTCGACGGCAACATCCACGTCGTCGAACCGGGGCAGCTCGTCCGTTCGGCGCAGCTCAGCAAGGCCGGGTTCGCCCGCGTGATTCGCGATCAAGGCATCAAGTCCATCGTGAACCTGCGCGGCGCCCACCCCGGCGCCGGCTGGTACGACAACGAGGTCGCCGTCTCCGACTCGCTGGGCGTGGCGCACTTCGACTTCGGCCTTTCCGCCGAGCACATGGTGACGCCCACGCAGATCGACCAGATCCTCGCTCTGATTCGCCGCGCGCCGAAGCCGGTGCTCATCCACTGCCAGGGCGGCGCCGACCGCTCGGGGCTCGTGGCCGCGCTGTACGAGGCCGAAATCGCGGGGCGCAGCAGCGAGGTCGCGGACCAGCAGCTCTCGCTGCGCTACGGCCACTTCCCGTATCTCACCAGCCGCACCGGCGCGATGGACCGCAGCTTCTGGGCCTACATCGCCGACCACTCGCCGACCGCGGCGCGCTGAACGGCGCGCGACCGCGCGCCGCCGCTACCAGAGATCCGAGAAGCTGAATACCCAGCGCAGGGCGACGGTGCCGTTGGCGCCGGTCAGCCCGCGTCCGCCCGCCAGCCCCGGCTGCTGCACCACCAGCGGCAGGTCGACGCGCATGACGACCGCGCGATCGTAGAGCTTGCCGCGCAGCGACACGCCGGCGCCGGCGCCGCCGAGCAGGCTTCCCCCCAACCGATACGTATCCGACGACGCGAACCCCGCCTCGCCGAACACCGAACCGTACAGCGACAATCCGCTGAACATGCGGTACGCCAGCCGCTGGCTCACTTCGGCGTTCCCGGCCACGATCCGGCGCACCGTGACCGATGGGTCGTAGCCGCGAAGCCCCGCGCCTCCGAGCGGCACGTAGTTCACGCCTGCCCGCGTGAGGATCGCGCCCTGCGGGCGATACCAGTCGTTCTCGAAGTTCGACAGCGGATCGCTCGCCGAGAGGTGCAGCGCCCGCTGCGCCGGCGGATCGTTGCTCACCGCCCCGTACAGCCGGAGGGATAGCAGCGACGCGCTGTCGGCGTACGTGCTCACGCTCGTGCCCTCCACCTCGACGCGTCCGTACGTCGCCGGCTCCGCCACCGGCCCCAGCGAATAGGCCTGTGCCCCGCCCGACAGGATCACGGGTGGAACGACCGCGCGCTGTGCCGGACTCGCCAGCCCCACCGCCGCGGACACGCGGAGGCCCATCGACCCCTCGTCGCCCAGCGCCGACTGCGGCACGCGGAAGTCGATCGTCCCGTGCGCTTCAGTGAGCGAACGATCCTCCCAACCCGCCGGGAGCATCCCCCGGTCGTACGGATACGCGCCGGTGACGCCCAGCGTGGCTCCGATGCGCGGCCCCGACACCGCCCAGAACGGACTCAGGTCCCAGTGCTGCGCGACGTCGAGCTTCGCCACGCCGTCCACCATCGCCGCGCCGCCCGAGGTGCCGATGGCCGGCCTGCCCAGCAGGTCCCAATACGGATTCTCGAATCGCAGCCAGCCCTGCACGCGGCTGATCGCGCTCGGCGCCGGATGGCCGGGCGTCGCCCGGAGGCCGCTGGTGACCGCCAGCCCGAAATCGTACCTGTCCACGAAGTCGAGATAGCTCGTGCGCGCCCGCATCCCCACCGTGAGCGCGCCGGGGTCGGAGTACCACACGAGCGGCGACAGCGCCACGAGCGCATGGTCGCGGCTGGCCTGGTCGAGGAAGGGCCAGTCGTACACCGGCTGGGCGCCGCTCAACCCGAACAGGTTCGAGCCGACGACGTCGTTGCGGCGGTCCCAGTCGTAGGTCGTATGGTACGGGTCGAGCCGGACTTCGAGCGGCCGCTGCACCGTGACGATCTGCACCTGCTGCGCATCCTGCAACGCATCGCCGCGCGCGATCGCCCACCCCGTGTCTGTCCGCACGCCCACCGGCATCGGGTGGCGGTAGTCGCCGAGCCGCTGGACGACGGCCGTCGTCAGCCAGCGGCCGTCGCTCTGCTGCGTCGTCGTGGCCCGCCACAGCCGGTAGTCCACCATGCCGGCGTCGTGCACCCACTCGTCGAAGAACCAGCGCAGGTTCCGGCCCGACACGCGCTCGGCCGACGCCTCCATGGCCCACTCGTCCACGTGCTTCAGCGCCCAGCGGTCGTAGTAGTCGTGGAAGAAGGCGCGGAAGGTGCTGTCGCCCAGCACGTCGCGGAGCTGCGAGTACATCAGCTCGCCCCGCGCGTAGATCATCGCGTTGTACGTGCCGAAGTCGCGGAAGTCGTACGCCGGAGTGCCGATGGGCTGCGAATGGCCGAGCATGTCCAGCTCCGGCAGGAACAGGCCGGCTTGCTGGCGGCGCGTCATCGTCGTCGCGTACGCGCGATAGCCTTCGCCAAGGCGCGGCGGCGGCTCCGGGCCCTGCGCCGCGAGCTCCTGCGGCGTCTGCCCCTGCGCCCACGCGGTCTGGTACGAGGTGAGCCCCTCGTCCATCCACCCCGAACGCCACTCGTTGTTGCCCAGAATGCCGTACGTGAAGTTGTGGCCGGCCTCGTGAAGGATGAGCCCGAGTTCGGCGCTCCCGTCCATGATCATCATCGGGAACTCCGTTCCCCCGTTCTCGAGCCGGTGCACGTTCGTGAACGTCGGGTACGCGTACGGCCCCCAGACCGACTCCAGCCACTTGAACGCCTGGATGGTCCGCTCCACGGCGCGCCCGCCGCCCCACGTCGTGTCGTCTCCCGGACGGTAGAGCACGTTGATGGCGAGCGTATCCCACGTCCTGAAGTGCGTGGGCGAAAGCTGGCGCACGTAGATCGCGCCTTCGTAGCGGTAGTCGGGCGACGCGGACCAGGCGAAGTGGTGCACGTTCCGCGCGAAGAAGCGCACCGCCTTGTCTCCCGGCGGCACCGCGACGGCCGGGGCCGGCGGCACGCTGTCGTATGCCTCGCGCGGGATGTACACCACGCCCCATCGCTTCGCCGCCGTCCACCCGGGGTCGCCCGAAATCGGGACGCCGGTGGCGCCGAGCACCTGGTCCTCCGGCACCACGAGCGTCACGTCGTACGTGCCGAACTCGCCGTACAGCTCGCCCGCCGGCACGAACGCGTTCGGCTCCCAACCGCCGCGATCGTACACCGCGACCTTCGGATACCATTGCGCGAAGTCGTAACTCCGCCCGCGCCGGCCCTGCCGCCGCAGCACCGTCGACGGACGGGCATCCCACTGCATGCGGATCCGCACCGACGCGCCCGGCGCCAGCGCACGCGGGAGCGTGAAGTGCGCGACCGTGCTGTCGGGCGCGCCCGGGTAGTCCGCCGCCACCGGCACGCCGTCGAAGGTCGGGACCGCGGTGAAGCGCTCGTACCCGTAGTCCGGATCCTGCAGGTGCTGGAAGCGGACGCGTCCCTCGCGTTCGTCCACGGCGCTCCATTTCGAGCCCGGCCGGAACGCATTGAGATACTGATGGAAGTACATCTCGCGGAGCGTGTCCGGCGAGTTGTTGACGTACGTGAGATCGGCGGTGCCGTGCACGAGATGCTGCGGCTCGTCCAGCGTGGCGGTCATCCGGTAGTCCACGGACTGCTGCCAGTAGCCGGTGGTGTCGCCGGATGGGGGCGTCGTGTTGGCTCCCGGAATGCCGGAAGTCCGCTGCGGTCCCTGCTGGAACGCGAGGAGCAGGGCGAGAACGGAAGCTGTCGTCATGGTCCCTTAATGATTGGCCCCTGGCCGATTCGCGATTTCCCTGTATCGTAGAGACAAATGTACTCCACCTGCATCTTCTGTCATGCCTCGCTCGGCGCCAACGACGCGATCGAGCACTTCCCGGTGGGCAAGCGGCTCGCGTTCGACGCCGACAAGGGACGGCTGTGGGTCATCTGCGGGAGCTGCGCGCGGTGGAACCTGTCGCCCATCGAGGAACGCTGGGAGGCAATCGAAGAGGCGGAGCGCATCTTCCGCGCGACGCGCATGCGGGTGACCACGGACAACATCGGGCTGGCGCGGTTGCCGAACGGCGTGCAGCTCGTGCGCATCGGAAAGCCGCTGCGCCCGGAATTCGCCGCGTGGCGCTACGGCACGCGGTTCGCGCGCCGTCGGCTGAACGTCCAGCTCGTGACCGGTGCGGCGGCGGCCGCCGCCGCGCTCGCCGGCGTCGTGTTCTCCCCCATTCTGCTGCCGGCGCTCGTCACCGGCACCACGTCGATCATCGCCTTTCCGGGCGTGACCACGGTCATGGGCGCCATTCCGATGGTGGGAGCGGTGGCGGCGCGCGACTACCTGCTCGACGACCGCGTCGTGGCGCGCTTCCACAAGGGCAAGCGCACGCTCGTGGTGCGGGAGCGGCACGTGCGCGACGCCGAGTTCCACATCGACGGCGACTACCCCACGATGCGGCTGCCGCACGATCGCGGTTGGCAGTACTACGACGGCACCGAGGCCATGTACATCGCCACCGTGCTGCTCGCCGGCGCGAACCGCTACGGCGGCTCGAGCGGCGACGTGCGGCGCGCGGTGGAGCGCATCGAGGAGGCCGGCGACGCGTCGGCGTATCTCCGCAAGGCGTCGCGCGCCGTGGAGTGGCGCGAGGGACGCGTGATGTCGCGGCTCAACGAGATGCGCCGCATCGGCGCCCTGCACCTGATGGCCACCGAGCGCCTGGCGCTCGAGATGTCGATGCACGAGGAATCGGAGCGCCGCGCGCTCGAAGGCGAACTGCAGCTCCTCGCCGATGCATGGCGCGAGGCCGAGACGGTCGCGGAGATCGCCGACGGACTGCTCGATCCGCCGGGGTTCGACCAGCTGCGCGCCCTGCGCCCGTCCGAAGGGTAGGGAACGCGACGCGCCCGAGCGCGCGAACGGCCCCGGGGGTTCGCCCCCGGGGCCGTTCGCGTTCCGTAGTGCGCTGCCCGGTGCGGACTACTTCTGCGGCTGGACCGCCGTGACGGCGGTGATCCGGTCGTCCTTGTCCGCCTTCCACTGCCCGGCGTGCTTCACGTACATGTCGAGCCACGCCGTCCAACGGGCCCACTGATCCAGATCGGATTCGCGCGTGGCCGGCCCGTGATCCTCGTACGGGTACATGAACAGCGCCGCGGGCTTCCCGAAGGTGCGGAGCGCCTGCATCATGCGGATCGAGCTGATGGGCGTCGTCCCGACGTTCTGATCCTCCATCGAGTGGTACATGAGGATGGCGCCGGTAATCTTGTCGGCGTAGAAGAACGGCGACATCTCCTCGTACACCTGCTGCGCGGTCCAGAACGTGCGCCGCTCGTTCTGGAAGCCGTCGGGCGTGAGCGACCGGTTGTACATGCCGTCGCCCGCGATCCCTGCCTTGAAGAACGGCGTGTGGGCCAGCGCGTTCATGGTGCTGAATGCGCCGTAGCTGTGGCCGCCGATGCCGAGCCGCGTCCGGTCGATGTAGCCCCCGGCGTCGAGCGCATCGATCACCGTCGACAGGTCCATCACGAGATCGTGGACGTAGTTGTCGTTCATCCGGCCGGCATCGCCCACGATCGGCGGGTCGAAGTCGGCCACCGCGTAGCCCTGGGTGATCAGGTACTCGATGGTGCGCGGCCCCGCCGCCGGGAACCGGTTCACGTTCTCGGTGCGCAGCGTGCGATCGTACTCGGCCTGGCTCGTGTACTCGTACGGATAGAACCAGAACATGCCCGGCAGCCGCGTGCCCGCCGTGTAGTTGGCCGGCAGCGTGAGATTCACCACGAACTGGAATCCGTCGGGACGCGTCACGGTGATCCGCTTGCGGATGGCTCCCGTGAACTCCGGCGAGTAGTCCCGGTTCTGCGTGAGCGGCGTGCGCTGCCCCGACGATCGCACCCACAGGTACGACTGGCCGATTTCGGTCGGCGTCTCGCGCGTCACGATCGCGCGGTCGAAGTCGTCGTCGAGCGGCGCCACGACGGCTTCCGAGGCGTTCTTCGCGCCTTCGAACAGCCGGGTCTTCTCCCCCGTCGCGATGTCGTACCGGTCGACGAACGGCTGCGGTGCTTCCGCCAGATAGTCCGGGTGATACTGCGTGCCGGTGAGATAGACGCTCTTGCCGTCGCTGCTCACCATCGCGACCTCGCCGCCACGGGAGCCGCGCTCGGTCATCATCGCCCCGGGATTGTCGTAGAACGACGCGGAGTCGCCGCCGCGTCCCCCGCGCCCGGCGAACCCGCCCCGCCCGCCCGGGCCCGCGCTCGCGAACGACGGCGTGTATCCGCGCCGGCGAACGATCGTGTGGCGAGCCTGGGGGTCGGCGAGCGAAACCGCATAGATCTCGCCGGTGCCGTTGGTGTTGTCGGCCACGAAGATCGTTTTCGCGTCGTTGCTGAATTCCACGCTGGAGATCTGACCCGCCGCCGAGTAGAGCACCGTCGTGTCACCCATTCCGAAGGGCGGGAGCCAGCGCATGAGGCGGTCACGGCGAGCGGACGCGGCTCCGCCGCGTCCGCCGCGCCCGGCAGCCGGCGCTGCGCCGGTCGAATCGCCGTTGCGGCGAGCCGGCGTTTCCGACGCGATGTAGTACATCCCCGGCCCTTGCGGCATCCACGCGAGACCGCGGTACGGCCCGTTCCGGGCGCCGCGCCCGAACCCGCCGGCGGACGTGTCCGGCTCCTCCCCCTCTCGGCTGGGCTGTTTGTCGACCTGCGCGAGCACCTTCCCGGTGGCGTCCCAGATGAACTGCGTCGTGCCGAAGCTGTTGTACTGGACGACGTACGAGAACGGCTCGTCCATCGTCGTCACGCGGAAGTAGTTCGCGTCGGGACCGGCATCCACCGCCGAGATCATCGCCGGCGCGCCGATCTGCTTCAGCGCGTGCGTCTTCACGTTCACGACGCCGAGCTGGCCCGTGATGTAGTACTTCATGAGCGCCTTGTCGTACGGGTCGTCGAGGAGACTCGCCCAGTTCCGCTCCGGCTCCTTCACGCCGTCCAGCCAGAGCCGCACCGTGGGACCGGTGGCGATCGCCGGCTCCTTCGGCTCCGGCTCGCGCGTGCTGGGCACGAACACCGCGATCACGCTCGAACCGTCGGCCGTCCAGTCGATCGTCGTCACGAGCGTGGCGAGGAGCGGCGCCCGGGACGCCTGCACAGATTTCCCGGTCGCGGCGTCGGCCACGTAGACGTAGGACGCATCGCCGAAGTTCGCGATGTACGCCAGCTGCTTGCCGTCGGGTGACCACACCGGGCTGCTCGCCGTGGCACCGGCGGGGAGCTGCACCGCCGTGCGCTTGCCCGTGGCGGCGTCGATGAGCGTCAGCCCCGCCGACGCGCGCGTGGTGAGAATGCGCGCGCGGTTCGCTTTCGGGTCCACCTGCAACCCGCCGAAATAGTAGTGGAACTTCCCGAACTCGTTCACCGTCGGGAGCCCGTCGCTCTGCTGCTGGAGAAAGTGCGTGCGGTCGGGGCTCTGCATGGCGAGCGCGACGTTCCGGTAGCGCGGCGCCGTCACGAGCTTCTCGATCTCGGGGGGCGGCGTGACGTACACCTCCTTGGCCAGCAGCGCCCGGTCGGCGGCAATCTGCTCGGCGACGGTGGAGGCCTGCGCCTGGAGCGAGTGCGGAAATGCCGCGGCCGCGAAGGCGAGGGCGAGGACGGCGCGCGGGATGATCCGGCGGGGGCGGGAGAGAGCGGACCGCGTCATGGGGGACCTCGACGGGACGGAAGGGAAGATCGGGGCAGTGCGCTGGGGAAGGTGGCGGCGCGTTTCGTGAACGGCAATCGATGTCACCAAGGCTACGCGGCGGCCGCGGCGGACGCTGAACATCCGGCGTCGGAGCGTGACCGCCGCCACACGCCCCGTGACGCCGTTGGGCGCGGGGCCGTCATGGAATTGGCATGCCAGCGGCCCGTGCTCCGGGCGCAAACGTCTGGCCCTGTTCGCCCCGCTTGAATGCGCACGCGCCGCCGCGGCACTTCGATCGATCTTCGGGGTTTGGTAAGCCACTTCGCGCCGCCGTCCATCTCGCCGCCGCGGCGCGCCGAACTCGAGGTCCCATCCGCCAATGCCGCATTCCGCGTTCTCCCGGGCCTGCAGACCCCACTTCTCAGCAGTCGTCGCGATCGCGGCACTCGTCGCCATGGCCGCCAATTGCTCCAGCACCGCTCCGGCGCCGACTCTCCCATCGCCCGACCACCCGGTCGTGCGCGTGGATGTGACGCCGGGCGCCGACACCCTCGTCTCCGCCGGCGCGAACAAGCAGTTCTCCGCCGTGGCCCGCGATTCCTCGGGCAACGAAGTGAGCGGCGTCACCATCTCCTGGTCGTCATCCAACCCCGCGGTTGCAACGGTCAGCTCGTCCGGCGTGGCGAACGCCGTCGCCAACGGCTCGGCGACGATTACGGCGAGCGCATCCGGTATCGCCGGGCACGCGGCCGTCGTCGTGGCCATCCCTCCGGCGACGCAACACGTCGCCAGCGTCACGGTGAGCCCAACCGCCGACACGCTGACCGCTGCCGGGCAGACCGCGCAGCTCGCCGCGGTAGCCCGCGATTCCAGCGGCGCCGTCGTCAGCGGAGCGTCGATCACGTGGGCGTCGTCCAACACCGGAGTGGTTACCGTCAATGCATCGGGGCGGATTTCCGCCGTCGCCAACGGCTCCGCCACGGTCACGGCGAGTGCATCCGGTATCGCTGGCCACGCGGCCGTCGTCGTGGCCATCCCTCCCGCGACGCAACACGTCGCCAGCGTCACGGTGAGCCCAACCGCTGACACGCTGACCGCTGCCGGGCAGACCGCGCAATTCAGCGCCGTCGCCCGTGATTCCTCGGGCCAGGTCGTGAACGGCGTGTCGGTCACATGGACGTCGTCGAACACCGCGGCGGCGACGGTGAGTTCATCCGGGCTGGCGTCGGCCGTGGCGAACGGCTCGGCGACGATCATCGCAACTGCGTCCGGCGTGTCGGGACACGCGACCGTCGTCGTCGCGATCCCAGCGCCGCCGCCGGGCAACGTGTTCTTCCAGGAGGGATTCGAGGACACGCAGTTCGCGTCCCGCGGCTGGTATGACAATACCTCGATGACGATCACGACGGCGCAGGCGCACACCGGTTCGCATTCGCTGGAAGTGCACTTCACGGCGGGGGCAACCGTGCCGACGTACGGCGGCGCCAGCCGGCATCTCTTCACCGCGAGCAACACGGTCTATCTGAGCTACTGGGTGAAGTACAGCACCAACTGGATAGGATCCGGACAGACGTACCATCCGCACGAGTTCTACTTCGTGACCAACGAGGACGGCCAGTACATCGGCCCGGCGGCCACGCATCTCACCGCCTACGTCGAGGACAATTATCAGAACGGCGGTATCCCGCGGCTCGCCATGACCGACGTCTTGAACATCGACCAGACGAAGATCGGGCAGAACCTCGTCGGCGTGACGGAACAGCGGGCAGCCGCCGGATGCAACGGCAACGGGGACGCGTACACGACGGGATGCTACTCGGTGGGCGGGGGACTGTACTACAATGAAAAGATCTGGAACGCGGCGCAGCCGGCGTTCCTGCCCAATCCGGGTCCCGGGTACAAGAACGACTGGCACTTCGTGGAAGCCTACTTCCAGCTCAACACGATCACGAACGGCATCGGCCAGGCGGACGGCATCGCACAGTACTGGGTGGACGGGCAGCTCGTGATCGACGCGCACAACGTCCTCTTCCGCACCGGCGCACATCCGACGATGGCGTTCAACCAGTTCCTGCTCGGCCCGTACATCGGCGATGGCTCGCCCGTGGACCAGACGATGTGGATCGATGACCTGACCGTCGGAACGTCGAGGCCGTAGGCGGCGATCCGGCGCCGCCGGTCACGCAAAAGGGGCGACCGTCCGGTCGCCCCTTTTTTGCGCGCGTGCCCCCGCCCGGGCTCACCCGGTGACCAGGCTCGCCCTCAGCAGCCCGAGCCGCTTGCGCATCGACCCGTCCATCACCGCGTCGCCGACGCGCACCACGACGCCGCCCAGAATCTCCGGGTGGACGCTGAGGTGCGGCACGACCTTCTTCCCGAATACGCGCGAGAGCTGCGCCGCAATCGCGTCGCGCTCGGCATCGCTCGTTTCGCGGGCCACCTTCACCATGGCGTGGATCCGCCCCTCGACCTGGTCCACGAGGTCCATGTACGCCGCGGAGACCTCAGGAATGAGCATCTGCCGCCGGTTGCGCACCAGCGTCTGGAGGAACCGCACGAAGTGCGGGGGCGCGTTCTTGAACGCCTCCGCGAGCACCTTGTTCTTGTCCGCGGCGGTGATGCGCGGCGACTCGAGGAAGAGCCGCAGCGTGCGATCGCGCCCCATCGCATCGGCCATTCCGCCGATGAGCGTCTCCCATCCGTGCAGGTCGTTGGCCCGCTTCGCCAGTTCGAACAACGCCTCGGCGTAGTTCTGGGCGATCGTGACGTCGCGCATCAGTGCGTGACCTTGGCCGGCTTCAGCGTCGACAGGAAGCGATCGACCAGCTTCCGGTTCTTGTCGGTGTCCAGGTTCTCCTCGATCACCCGTGACGCGCCGGCGATCGCCATCTCGACGGCCTCC
>DASVWS010000026.1:0-18756 GCA_036393095.1 Gemmatimonadaceae bacterium
TACCAGATGGAATACTGCCAGAGCGCCATGCCGTAGGCGAGGAACGCCGTCGCACCTATGAAGCGAAAGACCTGGAGGTAGTCGGCGCCGGCGCCGAGCGCGTGGCCCGTGATGTAGCCGGCGAAGATCGCGACGACGATCGAATAGATGAACCACTGCACCAGGCTCGCACCCATGCCCTGCACGCCGTTGGGCATCACGGTCATCACGAGCTTCGGTCCCCGCTCCATCTTCTGCTTGAACGCATCGGTCTTGAGGTCCGCCATGCTGCCCGGCCGCGGCACCATGTAGTCGCCGGGCGGAATGTTGAACGGCCGCAGCGCGTCCATGACCTTGTCCTCATTGGGAACGCTCGCGTAGTCGCCCTTGTGCCAGGGCAGCACCATGTGAATGATGGAGCTCACCACGAACACGATCACTGCCGACAACACGATGGGGAGCCAGAGCTGAGCGATGCTGACCATGGGGGCCTCCGGGGAGGGGAGTGGGACAGTCGGACCGTCGGACAGTCGGACGGTCGGACGGTCGGACGGTCGGACAGCAGGACGGAAATTGGGCGCCTCTACCATTGGACGCCCCCTGAGCGGCGTCAAGTCTCTTCGGAGCAACGATGACCAAGGAACGGCTCGAGGCGTTCACGGACGGAGTGATCGCCATCCTGATCACGATCATGGTGCTGGAGCTCAGGGCGCCGGAGGGCACGACGCCGGCGGCGCTTCGGCCGCTCTTGCCGCTCTTCCTGGCGTACGTGCTCAGCTTCGCCTACCTCGGCATCTACTGGACCAACCACCATCACATGCTGCGCGTGGTCGAGCGCGTGAACGGCACGGTGCTGTGGGCGAACCTGCTGCTCCTCTTCTGGCTGTCCCTCGTTCCGTTCGCGACCTGGTGGATGGGGGAGAACCATGTTGCCCCCTGGCCCACGGCGGTGTACGGCGCGGTGCTGCTGTTGGCGGCGGTGTCGTACCACCTGCTGCAGGCCAGGCTCGTCGCGCTGCAAGGCCCCGAGTCGGTGCTCGCGCGGGCGACGACGCGCAGCGCGAAGGAGCGAGTGTCGGAGTTCTGCTACGTGGCGGCGATCCCGCTGGCGTTCGTGAGCCCGTGGATCTCGGACGCGCTGTTCGTGACGGTCGCGCTGATCTGGATCGTGCCGGATCGGAGGATCGAGGCGCAGATCGAGTAGCGTCCGACGACTACCCCGTTGCGCGGACGACGGTCGTGAGCTCCGCCGATACGACCACGCGTCCTTCCACGCTCGCCACACCGTGCGCGCGGCAGATGCCGCGCTTCCATTGCACGAGGGAGAGGTCGAGCTGGAGCTCGCTGCCCGGAAGCGCCGGCGCGCGAAAGCGAACGCGCTGCGCGCCCATGAAGTACGCCATCGCGTGGCCGGCGCCGTCGAGGAGATCGCGCACCAGCGCGCCGCTGGTCTGGGCCAGCGCTTCGAGCACCAGCGCGTGCGGCATTTCCGCCTGCCCCGCGGACGACGCCGCGTGCCGTTCGGCCCACCACTCGTTCCCCGTCACCCGCTTGTAGCCCGTCACGCGGCGGCCCGGTTCGACCACTTTGACGCGGTCGACCAGCAGGAAGGGATAGCGGTGCGGGAGCAGCTCCTCCAGCGCATCGACGCCGAGCGTGGTCATCAGTGCGGCGTAATCACCCGCTCGGGGAGCGACTGCGGCGCCTTCCGCTCGGCGAGCAGCTTCGTGACGAAGCGCTGAGACTCGGAGATCCGCTCCACTTCGATGGCGACGGCGTCGATGGACTGCTCCATGCGCACCAGCCGTTCGCTGATCTCCGCGGGCAAGCTCGGGGCCTGCTCCTGCCGGCGCTTGCTGCGGATCACCGCGGCGGCAATGGCGACGACCACCACGGCCGTGGTGATCACCGACGTCATCAAGAAAACGAAAACCTGATCGTCGTTCATCGGGAACTCCCTGGGGGATGGACGGGCTGTCTCCAATCTACGGTTCCCTACGCCGGGTCCGGGAGTCATGTTTCCCAGTACGATGTCCGACACCTTCTCCGCCCGCTGGTCCCCGCGGCTGCTCAGCCTGCTCCGCATCATGGCCGCTTTTCTCTACATCGCGCACGGCACGCAGAAGCTGTTCGGCGTGCCGGGACCGGGCCACGCCCTGAGCCTCCACCTGCCGTCGTGGTTCGGCTTCGCCGGCATCCTCGAGACGTTCGGCGGCTCGCTGCTCCTCCTCGGCCTGTTCACGCGCCCCGTCGCCTTCCTGCTCTCGGGCGAGATGGCGGTGGCGTATTTCAAGATGCACGCGCCGGCCGGGTTCTGGCCGATTCTCAACCACGGCGAGCTGCCGGTGCTGTTCTGCTTTCTCTGGCTCTACCTCTCCGCTACGGGCCCCGGCCCGTGGAGCCTGGATGCGTGGCTGAGATCACGTCGCTCCACCAGCGATTGAGCGACGCCGGGCGTATGTGATCTCGGGCGCACCACCCCGGTTGCGCTCCCGATGGCACCGTCGTGCGCCATGCGGTACGTTGGTCCTCCACCGTTCACCGGAGCCCCGTTGATGCGTCCAGTCGCCCGCGCCTGTCGTCTCGCGCTCGTCGCCCTCGCGGCCACCGCCGCCGGCGTCCGCGCCCAGGACAACTACGAGATCCAGGTGTACGGCGCCCCGACCGTCGAGCCCCACAGCACGATGTTCGAGCTCCACAGCAACTTCACCTTCGACGGGCGCAAGAGCGTGCTCGACGGAATGTATCCGACGGACCACGCCGAGCACGAGACGATCGAGATCACCCAGGGGCTCAACGACTGGGCCGAGGTGGGCTTCTACATCTTCACCAGCGAGCGCAGCGGACAGGGCGTGCAGTGGGTGGGCGACCACATTCGTCCGCGCGTTCGCGTGCCCGACTCGTGGCACTGGCCGGTGGGGGTGAGCCTCTCCACCGAATTCGGCTACCAGCGCACGCAGTTCTCCGAGGATTCGTGGAACTGGGAGATCCGCCCGATCGTCGACCAGACGGTGGGACCCTGGTACTGGGCGATCAATCCGGCGCTCGAGCGCACGTGGAAGGGGCCGGGCGTGACCGACGGGCTGGGATTCTCGCCCTCGGCGAAGATCGCCTACACCATCACGCCCAAGGTGAGCGGCGGCGTGGAGTACTACGGCTCGTTCGGCTCGCTCACGCACGGCTTCGCGCCGGCAAGCGAGCAGCAGCAACAGTACTTCGGCGCCGTCGACCTCAACGTCTCGCCGGTGTGGGAGATCAACTTCGGGCTCGGATGGGGCACCACGCCGTCCACCGAACACCTGATCGCGAAGCTGATCCTGGGACGCCACGTGTTCTGGGGGAACCAGCCGAAGCCGTAGGCGGTTCGCGGTACCGGTCAGTAATGGAAGCGCACGCCGGCGTTGAACCGGCGTCCGTCGAGCGGACCCCAGGCGTCCACGGTCCACGCACCGCCCTCGCCCGGCTGCGCGCGCATGAGCGGCTCGAACGCGGTCTGCCGCACGTTCGTGAGATTCTCGGCGTTCGCAAACACCGTCGCGCGGCCGACGCGTTTGGCGGCGAGCAGCCCGACTGTGGTGTACGGCGCCGACACGGCGCGGTATGGATCGTCCTGCAGCGCCTGCCGCCCCGTGTAGAACACTTCGGCGGCGAGGTACGTACCGGAGTCGTCGTCCTCGATGGCGGCGTCGAGCCCGGCGTCCTCGCGCGGCACGTAGGGCGCCTCGCGCAGCGCGCCCGTGGCGGGCGACCGTTCGCGGCTGCGCGTGGCGGCGTAGTACGCCGTGACCACGAACGGTTCCTCATTGTACACGGCGAACAGCTCGGCGCCGTGCAGGTGCAGATCGCCGGGCGCGTTCACGAGGTCGACGAGTCCCGTGGTGTCACCGGCCACGGGGCGAAGCCCGACGGGATGGTGCACGACATTCGCGAACAGCGTTCCGTTCACCTGCAGCGGGCCGCGCACCGCCGTCACGTCCAGCGAAGCGGAGCCGGCGCGCTCCGCCGCCAGCGGCGCCGGACGCCGCACGTGCGTGAGGCCGATCGACTCGGTGAGATCGGAGAGCGCGGCTGGCCCCGACCAGCCGGTGCCCGCCGACGCGCGCACACTGAATCCAGCGCGCGGGCGCAGCAGCAACGATACCCGCGGCGTGCAGATCGTCCCGTACGTGTTCGACGCGTCGCAACGCCCGTCGATCGTAGATGAGAACCATCGGACAGGCGAATAGCCGTGCTGCACGAAGAGGCCGGGGGTCGTCGCGGTTTCGTCGGCCCAGCCCTGCTCCCGGTTGACGTACCGGTCCTGCTGCCACGCGACGCCGCCGATCAACGTCTGCCGTCCGCGACGGAGGGTCGCCGAGAGCTCGCCGAAGCTGGCGCTCTCCCGCTCGTGCCCGGGCGCACCGCTCACGGTGCGGCGGCGCGTCTGCGCATTCACGGACGCGCGCAGCGAGAACGAGAGCGCGGAGTCCACGGGAATCGTGGCGGCGACGCCGGCGTCGGCGTGCTGCGTGGCGAGGCTGTCGAGGCCCACGCCGGCGGGAAGTCCGGTGCGTCCCAACAGCGCGCCGCCGGCGCGCGTCTCGCTCAACGCGCCCGCCGTGAGCATGAACGAGCGTCCAGCGCTGTCGCGGTAGAAGAGCCGCGGCCGCACCTCGGAGCGCCGCAGCCCCGGGAGATCCGACCAGCCGTCGTGGTCGGGGTCGGCGGCGTCCTGCCGGTGCGTGCCGCCAAGGACCGTGAGGCCGAGCTGCGGCGTGAGTTGCCGTGCATCGAACGCGAGCAGGTCGGCCCCGCCCTGCGACGTGCCGTTCACGAGCACCTGCGACGTGTCCGGCGGACGGCGCGAGACCAGGTCCACCACGCCGCCCAGCGCGGCGGGGCCGTAGAGCGACGACGCTGCCCCCTTGATGACCTCGGCCTGTTCGAGATCGAGCGGCGGCTGCTCCACCATGCTGAACCCGCTGGCCTGTGTGCCGAAGAGTGGCAGCCCGTCCTCGAGCACGAGCGTGTAGCGCCCGGGCAGGCCCTGGAGCCGGACGTTGGTGGCGCCGAGGGACGGCGACGTGCTGCGCATGCGCACGCCGCTCAGCTCGTCGAGCAGCGAGCTGAGGTCGCCGGGGCGCATCTCGTTCTTCTCGCTCACGTCGTCGCCTCCCAGCACTTCGACGCGAAGCGGTTCGTTCTCGATGCGGCGGGCGAGGCGCGTGCTCGTCACGATGATCGGCGCGGCGGATTCCGCGGTGGGCTCGAGCTGGACGAGGAGCGTCGTGTCCAGGCCGGCGCGCATCACGAGGCGCAGCGTGTCGGGACGGAAGCCGAGGCGCGCGATGGCGACGGCCGCCGGTCCGGACGGCAGGCGCAGGGCAGCCACGCCCTGGTCGTCGGTGCGGGCGGCGCGCCCCGCGGCCGTCACGAGCGCGGATGCGACCGGCTCCTGGTCGTGGCGCACGACGAAGCGCGCCGTGCCGCCGCCCTCAGCGCGCTGGGCTGCGGCCGGCGGAGCGACGGCGGCCGCGGCAAGCAGCAGCAGGAGACACCGAACACCATGTGCGCGCACGCGGCCCCTCCGGAGCTTCGCCCGGCGCCGCACGGACCGATGTGCTCGGCGGCGCCAGGGTACTTCGACGCAACCTAGTCCGCCCCCCTATCAGGAAGATGACAGACCGCGGAAGAAATCTTTGCGCGCACTGGCTCGGATCGGAGCTCAGCGGGCGAAGCGACTCATCGGAACGAGGCGGAGTCCGGGGACGCGCCGGAACTCGCGCGAGCTCAGCGTCGCCACGGGCAGGCCGTGCGCGAGGGCAGTCGCACCGATGATCAGGTCGTGCGGGCCGATCATCTGCCCCTTCCTCGAGAGGTGATCCCAGAGCTCGGCGTGCCGCCTCGCTTCGACGACATCGAAGGGGAGCGCCGGGATGAGATTCAGGACCGCCTCCACGAACGCGGACCGACGGACGCGCAAGGCTGGCGTCGCCGCCCGATAGCACCCGTAGAGCAATTCAGAAGCAGAGATGGCGCACATGGCAACCGGCGCATCACCCGCCGATTCGAGCAGGGCCTCCATCGCCACCTCTCCCCGCTCGGCTGCGATGATGACCGAGGTGTCGAGGATCATTTCCAGCGATCCGCGGGCGGCGGGAGCCTTCGACGGCCGGCCGCGATATCGGTCGCGAGCGCGGTAGCCTCATCCGCGGTCAGGTGCGGCACCGTCCGCCAACGCCGTGCCAACTCGAGTCCGGTAGGCATCGAACGCGCGGCCGGCGCCGCCGTACCGGCCAGGTACGCCGTCACCGCCTCCCGCACGAGCTGAGACCGTCCCGTGTCGCGCTCGCCGGCGCGCCGGTCCAGCGCGCGGGCCAGGTCGGCCGGCAATCGAAGCGTGAGGTGCGAATTCTTCATGTGTTACAATGTAGCCCGTGCGTAACACACACGCAAGCGCGTCCCCGCTGCCAGACCGTGTGCCCGGGTGTCTCGCCGTCCGTCTGCCCGACTGTCAACCGTCCGACTCCCACAGCCTCACCCCGCCCGTCAACCCATCCGCGTTCGACACCAGCTTCACGTCCCCCGGCAGGTCGAGCGTCACGTGCCGCGCGTTGCCGCCGCCGATGTACAGCGTGTCGAAGTTGAGCAGCACGCGGAACGCGTCGATCACCGTGGCCACGTGCGCGTTCCACTTCTTCTTGCCGAGCTTCTTCCGCGCCGCATCGCCCACGTAGTCGTTGAACCGCTTGCCCTTCCGGAACGGGAACTGGGCGAACTCCATGTGCGGCATCAGCGCCCCGTCGCGAAAGAGCGCCGAGCCCATGCCGGTGCCGAGGGTGAGCACGAATTCGAGTCCGCGCCCGCGAATCGCGCCATAGCCCTGCACGTCGGCGTCGTTGAGCACGCGCGCGGGCTTGCCGAGGCGCCGCTGCAGTGTGTCGGCCAGCGGGAATCCGTGCCAGACGTCGTTCCCCCAGTGCGGCGCGGTGAGCACGCGCCCCTCCCGCACCACGCCCGGGAAGCCCGCCGAGATGCGGTCGTACGCCGGTAGCGGCATCGCGAGCCGCACCAGCGCGTCGACCATCACCGCCGGCGGCGCCGGGTTCGGCGTCTTCACCCGCACGCGATCGACGAGCATGCGACCGCGGGCATCGAGCACCGTGGCCTTGAGCCCCGTGCCGCCGATGTCGAAAGCGAGGGTGCGCGGCGCTTGCCTGGTGGAGGCGGACGAGCGATTCGATCTTACCATGTGCAGAACCGGGTGAGAGTCATTTGTATTATAGAGTATCGGACGCGGCGGACGCCCGCGGTGCGGCGCCCCGGCGGCCGATGCCAATCATCGAGGAGCTTCATCGCATGACGTCATCGTCCAGCGGAGGACCGGCCGCCGTTCCGGCGGGCCGCCGTCCCGCGGGCCGCGGCCCGCGCGAGTGGGCGCGCGCCTTCACCGGCTTCTACCCGCCGCTCGCCGAGGATCTCGTCAACCTGGATCCGGTTGCCCGATTCCTCTACTCGGCGCGCAGCGTGATTCTCGTGATCTCGTTCCAGGCGGCGCTGCTGGCGGGGCTGCTCGCCTTCACCGACCGCCGGTTCGCGGTGGTACCGTTCGCGCTCGTGCTCGTGGGGTACGTGGTGCTGCACATGATCAGCAACCTGTCCAACGACTACTTTGGCGCGCGCCGCGGGCACGATACCGCGGATTCGCCGCGCCGGCGGTACACGGTGCACCCGTTGCTGAGTGGCGCGGTGAGCGCGCGGCTGCTCGTCACGGGGCTCGCAATTCTGGCGGCGATCGCAGTGGCGATCGGGATCTACTTCATCGAGCTGCGAGGGCGCACGGCAGTGCTGCTCGTGGCCGCGGGCGCGCTGCTGCTCTGGGCGTACGACGCGGCGCCGCGGGCGCTCAAGGAGCTTGGGCTGGGCGAGCTGGCCGCGTTCGTCGTGTGGGGGCCGCTGATGGTGGCGGGCGGCTACCATGTGATCACGGGACGGGGATCGAACGCCGCCCTGCTCGCCTCGGTTCCGTACGGACTCGGCGTGATGTCGATTCTGGTGGGCAAGCACATCGACCAGCGGCAGTTCGACGCGGGGCAGCACCAGCGGACGCTGCCCGTGGTGCTCGGCGAGCGGTGGGCGCGGATTCTCAATCGCGCGTCGGTGATCGCGATGTACGTGGTCATCGTCGGCGGCGTGGCGGCGCGCGCGCTGACGCCGTTCGCGCTGCTGGTGCTGCTGGCCTGGCCGCGCGCCTGGCGCGCCGTGCGGGTGATGTCGGCGCCGGCGCCGAGCGAGCCGCCCGCAGGGTACGTGGGGTGGCCGCTCTGGTACCATCGCGTGTGCCTGGTGCACAACCGGCTGTTCGGGTGGCTGTACGTGGCCGGGCTGGCGGCGGGCGCACTGCTGCCGTCGGTTCGGCTGTAGCCCATTTACGTCAGTCGGACTGGGGGACGCTGCGTCGCGTCGGCGATTCGACGCCCGGAATCCGATTGATCGGTTGGTATCCGCCTGAACATGAACAGAGGGGCCGGTCACGCGACCGAGCCCCTCAGTTCACTTCAAATCGGATAACGGCCGATCGGCCGGATCAACAAGCACGAAAAGGTTACAGCCCCCCTCCGCCGCCCTTCGGGTGCGCGCGGTCCGGGCCCGGCGGCACCGGCTTCAGGTTCACCGGGTGCTCCTTCAGCAGCTTCATCGCCTCCTCGACGCCGCGCTCGAGCTGCGGGTCGTGGCCGGCGATCTGCTCGGCGGGCACCTGCTCCACGGGAATCGTGGGCGCGACGCCTTCGTTCTCCACCGCCCAGTGGCCGTCGGTGTCGTAGAACCCCGTGCTCGGCGCGCTGATGAAGCCGCCGTCCACGAAGCGCGGCTCCCCGCCCCATCCGACGAGTCCGCCCCACGTCTTGGTGCCGATGAGCGGACCAACGTTCATCTGGTGGAACATGTACGGGAACATGTCGCCGCCCGAGCCGCTCATCTCGTTGATGAGCAGAACCTTCGGCCCCCAGATCGCGGCGGCCGGCGCGGTGACGGCGTCGTAGCGATCGCCGAGGCGCTGGCTGAAGTAGCCGTGGAGCTGCCGCGTCATCACGTCGATCATGTAGTCGGCGATGCTGCCGCCGTGGTTGAACCGCTCGTCGATCACGGCGCCCTTCTTGTACTGCTGCGCGAAGTAGTAGCGGTTGAAGCTCGTGTACCCGCCCTCGCCGGTGTCGGGGATGTAGACGTAGGCGAGCTCGCCGTGCGACAACGAGTCGACGAGCCGCCGGTTGGACTCGATCCAGTCGCGCTCCCGGAGCGCCATGTCGTTCCCGGTGGGCACGACGGTGATCAGGTGCGAGCCCTCTTCGGTAGGCCGCGCGTTGACGCGGAGCTGCACCTGCTTGCCGACGGTGCCGATGAACAGCGCATACGGATTGTCGGTGGGCGCGAGCGTGCGTCCGTTGACGGCGAGGATGTAGTCGCCGGCGTGCACGTCGACGCCGGGCGCCGAGAGCGGCGCGCGGAGGTCGGGGTTCCAGTTCTCACCGTCGTAGATCTTGGTGATGCGGTAGTGCCCGTTCTCCACGGCGAGGTCGGCGCCGAGCAGCCCCGCAGGGAGCGCATCGGCGGTGGGGATGTCGCCGCCGCCCACGAAGCTGTGGCCCAGCGTCAGCTCGCCCTGCATCTGCGAGAGCAGCGTGGAGAGGTCGGCGCGGTGTTTCAGGTACGGCAGGAACTGCGCGTACTTCTGCTTCATGGCCGGCCAGTCGACGCCGTTCATGTTCGCCACGTACACGTAGTCGCGCTCGATGCGCCACGCCTCGTCGAAGATCTGCCGCCACTCGGCAACCGGATCGATATCCACCTTGAGGTTGGCCGTCTGCAGCGCGCCGCTGCCGGCGGCGGGCGGCTTGCCGGTGGCGTCCACCACGGCCCAGTGGCCGTTGGGCCTGCCCGACGGCGCGGCGCCCTCATACAACAACTTCTTGCCGTCGAACGACAGCGCGTAGCCGTCGGCCGCGGCGTCGATGAAATTCTCCGCCTTGCGCTCCTTGAGATCGTAGCGGTGCAGCACGTCGGCGTGGTTGGGCACGTGCTCGATGTAGAAGAACTCGCCGGCGCGCCCCGCCTTCAGGCTGGCGTAGTCGCGGCTCGGCACGTCGAGCGAGATGATGCGCTGCATGAAGCCGTCGAAGTCCACGTGCACCGAAACCGGCTCGGCGCCCGGCTTCTTGCCGGTGTCGGGCTTCGCGTTCTTCGTCGTGTCCTCCGGCTCGTCACCGGCCTGCGGGAGCAGCGGCGACTGGTCGGCCTTGGAGAGGACGGCCAGGTAGATCCCGCGTTCCACCGGCTGGTTGTACGAGCTCATGTCGAGCCAGCCCGTGTGCAGCGCGAAGTCGGTGGACGCGAGGAAGAGCAGATACTTGCCGCTCCGGTCCCACGTGGGATCGATGACGTCGGAGAGCCCGTCGGTCACCTGCCGCGTGGTGTTGCCGGCCACGTCGTACATGAAGACGGCGTGGAACTGCGAGCCCTTGAGTCGCTTCTGATACGCGATCCACTTCGAATCGGGGGACCAGGCGGGCGCGAGGTCGCGGTTGGGCCAGGTGTAGTTGCCCTGATCGACGTGCGTCTCCTTGCCGCTCGCGAGGTCGAGCACCCAGAGATTCATTTCGGCGTCGGTGAACAGGATCTTCTTGCCGTCGGGCGACCAGGCGGGCGCGTAGAAGTACGTCGGGTGCTGGAGCGGGTACGCGCGCGGGGGCGTGAGGCCATCCTGCCCGCCCACCATGAGCTGGTACTCACCGGTGCCGTCGCTGAACCAGGCGATCTGCTTGCCGTCCGGCGACCATACGGGCGTGCGGTCGGCCACGCCCGACGAATTGGTGAGATCGCGCCAGGTGCCCTTGTCGGTGGGCACCGTGATCACGTCGCCGCGCGCTTCGAAGAGCGCGCGCACGCCGGTGGGCGAGAGCTGCGGCGCGGTGAGCGCATCGGAGATGTCGGCCGCGTGCGGCATGGCCCACGGGAAGTCGCCGGTGACGCGGATGTCGAGCTTGCGGTCGCGCCCCGTGGCGGGATCGTAGAGGTGCACGTCGCCCGCCTGCTCGTACGCGACGAGGCCGGCGCCCGTATTCACGCTCTCGACTTCGAAGTCGCTGTAGTGCGTGATCTGCCTGAGGGCCTTCGTCTTCGTGTCGTACGACCAGAGGTTGTTGGTCCAGTCGCGGTCGGAAATGAAATAGATGGTGCTCCCCAGCCAGTGCGGCTGCTGGTCGCGGCTGTCGGTCCACGGCAGTTTCGTCATGGCGTGCGTGCTCACGTCGAACACGCGGATGGGCTGGTTCTGCCCGCCGCGGTAGCGGCGCATTTCCGTCTCCCAGGGGCGCACGAGCTGGTAGGCGATCTCCTGCCCGTCGGGAGAGATGGCCCCGTCCTGCGCGCGCGGCAGCGGCAGCCGGTCCGGATTGCCGCCATCCACGGAGACCGTCCAGAGCTGCGGCTCGCCGTCGGGCATGCCGGTGCGCGTGGATTCGAAGACGACGCGCTTGCCGTCGGGGGTCCAGCCGCGGACGAGATCGGGCCCCGGATGATAGGTGAGCCGCTTGGGCGTGCCGCCGTCCACGCCGACGATGTACACGTCGGGGTTGCCGCCGTACTGGCCGGTGAAGGCGAGCCACTTGCCGTCGGGGCTGAAGTGCGGGTCGGCTTCGACGGTGGGCGACGAGGTCACCCGCCGCGCGTCGCCGCCGTCCTTCGGGGCGAGCCAGATGTCACCCGCGTAGGCGAACGCGACGTACTTGGCGCTGACGTCCGGCTGGTGCAGCAGGCGGGTGGATTGGGCCGCGAGGGCGGCGGGGAATGCCGCGCCGAGGAGCGCGAGCGCGAACAGGCGAGAGTGCGACGGCATGGTTCGACTCCAGCTGCTGAGTGGCGGGCCGGCGGCGGGAGGTGCCTGGATTACCGATCCCTGGTGACGGTACGGCGTGGAAACATGACGCCATACGCGTTCATGCGCGAGATGGTGTCCGCGCCCGACCCACGCCATGTTATCCGGCGCCCGCCTTCGCCGCGCCATGGCCACCGGCGCGCCGTCCCCGCACCTTCACTCCGACCGACCCTCGAGGCGCCCGTGAACACGAAGCGCTGGCTGCTCATCCCGATCGCGTGTGCGCTGCTCGCTCCCGACGCGCCCGCCCAGGCGCCCGCCCCGCTGAGCGGATTCGACGCCTACGTCCAGCAGGTCATGAAGCAGTGGCAGGTGCCCGGGCTCGCCGTCGCCATCGTGAAGGACGGCAAGGTCGTGCTGTCGCGGGGGTACGGCGTGCGCGAGTTGGGCAAGCCCGGCGACGTGGACGCCGCCACCCTGTTCGACATCGGCTCGAACACCAAGGCGTTCACCGCCGCCGCGCTCGGCACGCTCGTCGCCGCCAAGAAGCTCGAGTGGGACGCGCGCGTGGTGGACTACGTGAAGCCGTTCCGGCTCGGCAGCCCCTACGTGACGGAATCGCTCACCCTGCGCGACCTGCTCACGCACCGCAGCGGATACTGCGACCCGCCGATGTGGTACATGTCGGACGACTCGAACGTGATTGCGCGGCTGCGTTACCAGCAGCCCGACTACGGCTTCCGCGCGCAGTTCTGCTACAACAACATGCTCTATCTCACGGCCGCCCGATTCATTCCCGCCGTCACCGGCGAGACGTGGAACCGGTATGTCGCCGAGCATCTCTTCACGCCGCTGGGCATGACGCGCACGGTCACCACCGAGGCCGCACTCGCGGCGTCGACGGACGTCGCGATGCCGCACGGGCTGGTGGACGGCAAGGTCGCGGAGATTCACCGCTACTGGCCGCACAATATGGACATCGCGTCGCCGGTGGGCGGCATCAACTCCAGCGCCGACGACATGAGCCACTGGATGCTGATGCTCCTCGCCGATGGGCGCTACGAGGGACACGCGGTGCTCGACTCGTCCGTCGTTCGCGAGATGGAGACGCCGCAGATGGTGATCGCGGCGAGCTCCGGCGTTGGGCAGGAGATCCGGGCGTGGATTCCGAACGGCACCTTCTACACGTATGGCCTTGGCCTCTTCGTGCAGGACTATTCCGGACACACGCTCGTCTGGCACGCCGGGGACATCGATGGCATGGCGTCGGCGATGGCGCTCGTCCCCGACGCGCAGCTGGGCGTGGCGGTGATGTCCAACATGAACGGGAACGACGCACGCTTCGGGATCATCCAGCGCGTGCTGAACGCCTACCTGGCGCTCCCGCCGGGGGGCGTGAGCGACACGCTGCTGGCGATCATGCAGCGGGCGCAGAAGCGTGGCGAGAAGGCGGATTCGACGCTCGCGGCGACCCGCACCGCGAACGGCAGGGCGCCCCTGCCCCTGGCCGGCTACGCCGCGCGCTACCACGACGATTTCGATGGCGACGCGCGCGTGGCCGTCGAGGACGGACATCTCGTGCTTCGACTCGGCAATCCGGATTTCGTCGGCGACCTCGCGTACTGGCACGACGAGACCTTCCGGGTCACCTGGCGGTACCATCTCTACGGCACGGGCTACGTGAACTTCGACGTGGACGCGCTCGGGCGCGTCACCAGGGTCTCGTTGGCCCAGTCCCCGCTCCACTACGAACGCGTGCCGGACGCACACGGGGGCGGGAGCGCCGGGAACTGAGCGGCCGGCTCAGTAGATGTCCAGATCCGCGCCCGCCGCGACCTTCCCCGAGAAATGCGACTTCACCTCGGCCACGATCTCGTCGGGGGTCTGGCCGTGGAACATCCAGTGCGTGAGGACGAGGAGCCTGGGGCGCGCCTTTTGGGCCATCTCCCCCAGCTCGATGCCCGACGTATGGAAATGGGTGAAGTACTCCTGGTTCTCCGGCCCGGCGGATTCGAGGCCTTTGGCCGAGTACACCTCGTGCACCAACACGTCGCACCCATCGCAGTAGCGGGCGATGGTGTCCAGCGGCGGCGCCTCGTCGCCCGAAATCACGATGCTGCGGCCGCGCGTGTCGAAGCGGTATCCGAGCGCCTCGGGCCAGCTGCCGTGGTGCACGGGAAAGGCCGTGACCGTCACGTTGGAGTCGCGGTACACCACGCCCGGTTTGATCTCGTGCACGATCACGTGGTAGGCGGCCCAGTTCCCGTGCTCCAATCCGTACACGCGCAGCCGGATGTCCTCCTGATAGGCCTCGAGGATGTGCGTGACCATCGCCTGCGTGCCCTCGGGTCCCCAGACCTCGAGCGGCCCGCGGCGCCCCGTCACCGCCGGCGTGAGGATGATATCGGGCAGCCCGATGGTGTGATCGGAGTGGAGGTGCGTGAGAAAGAGACGCTTGAGGTTCGCCACGCGGAGCGCGGGGAGGGAATCCTTGATGGCCGCGGCGACCGCGCGCCGCACGACACCCGCGCCGGCATCGACGATGTACGAGTCGTTGCCGACGACGACGGCCGTGGAGGGGCCGGAGCGCTCGGGATCGGGGCGCGGCATGCCCGTGCCAAGAAGGACGACCCTGGCGGTATCGACGGCCGCGTTCTCGCCGCGGGTTTGGCGGCCGGCATTCTGTGACTGCGCAAGCGCGGGAAGAACGAGCAGGGCGGCCAGCGCGAGGGATGTCGGTTTCATGTGGCGGTGGGGAGTCGCTGACGGAGTTCGGCGAGTTGGGGAGGCGTGGCGAAGATGGTGGGAGTTCGTCCCGCGCGCCATGGGCAGTGGGCGGTGCTACGGCCGGTCCGCAAAGGCGACGTACAGTTCGCCGCTGAACGCCGACGGTCGCCTTGCGGCCACGGTGAACGGCGCGAGCCCAGCGGCGGCGGCAAGATCGCGAAGCTCGGACACGGCGATCGGATACGGGACCCACTGGTTGGCGCGCCGGCGGTCGTACTCCACGAGGACCACGCGTCCGCGAGGCCGAAGCCACGCGACCAGTTCGGCGAGCACCGCCCCGGGTTCCGCCGAATAGTGCAGCGCATTGGCGATGAGCAGCCCGTCGACCTGTCCCTTTGCGAGGCCCGGCAGGTGGAAGGGAGCGGTGAAATCCGCTCGCACCGTGGTCACCGATGCGTGGGCCTCGCGCGCCCACGCTTCCAGCGCGGCCAGCTTGAGGAGGTCGCGCTCCACCGCGTAGACCCGGCCGTCCGAACCGAGCAGCTCGACCAGCGCACGGGTGAACGTCCCGTCGCCGGCGCCGAAGTCGGCCCAGATGCCCGCCGCGCGAGGGACCGCCGTCCCGAGCAGGGCCACGGCGTCGCGGTGGTCCATCCCGGGCCGCTCAGCGCTTCACGACGTTGTACATCCAGGCGTCGGCGTTGTGGCTGCGCTGCACGGCCGTGGCGCGCTTGAGGTCGCTCGAAACGCTGATGCCGAAGAGCGGCACCGGCGGCGCCCCGAGGCGCGCCATTTTCCCGGGCCCCGAAAGCCGGTACAACTCGTAGGCGTCCTCCGTGCGGTGCGCGGCGAGGAACACGTCCCCACCGGCGAGCACCGTCATCGCCCCGTCCTCGGCGAACGTCGAGCCCCAGGGCGTGAACGTTCCGTCCGCCAGGTTCAGCGCCGACACGCCGAGCGTATCGCCGGTGCTCGCATTGTATCCCGCGACGAAGAGCCGGCCGCGGGCCGAATCCGCACCCAGCATGTAGACGTTGAAGTACCAGGCCGGAAGTCTCAGCGTGCGCCGCTTGCCGTTCTGCTCGATGTCGAGCCCGCTGCGCGTGATCGGAATCCACGCCCACCCGTTGGGCACCGGCACCGCGGTGGTGATCGTGGAATCGGGGAGGTCGAGCGCGTTCCGCTCGGCGCCCGTGCGCACGTCCACCACCGACAGGTGCACGTGTCCGTCGGGCATCGTCGAGGCGACGGCGACGGAGGTGGAATCCACCCACCGGGCGCCCGTGACCTTTCCCGGCGCCTGCAGCGGTGCCTCGGTCGTCCCGTCGTAGGGCCGGACACTGAACCGCGCCTCGGTGTGCTCGCCGGTGGTGGGCACCACGCGGCGCATCAGCACGCGGTTCCCGTCCGGCGAGATCCAGCCCAGCACGTTGCTCGACGCGCGTGCGATCCGACGGCCGTCGGGGAGCGAGCCCTTCAACAAGTCCGGCAGACCCACGCCCCACACACCGTAGTCGAGCGTCCCCTGGTCCATCACCATCTTCTGCCCGTCGGCGGTCACGGAAACGTTGGTGAAGATGCCGGTGACCATCGTGTCCTGCACCGACGACAGGTGCCCCGTGGCGGGGTCGATCCCGATGCGCACGAGCGATTCGCCCACGGCGTCGCCCGCGCGGTCCAGCCAGACGGCGTCCACGCTGCCGATGCCGCCGCAGGTGCACTGGTTCACCACGTGGTCGGCCACCTTGCCGTCGCGGCCGATCACCTGCCAGAGCCCGTGCGGCGCCTGGATGATGAGCGTCAGGATCCACCGCGTGCCGGGAATGGCCGAGAGGCCGGCCAGGTACTGACCCTTGCCGTGCACGGCGACGCTGTCGTGCACCACGCCGTCGAGCCCCGACACGCCGACCCAGTACACCGAATCCTGTGCGTTCGCCGAGCCGATGAGCAGCGAGTCGCCGCCCGAATAGAACGCGGCGACGCCGGCCGTGAGGTAGTGCGGCGCGCCGCCGAGCGCCGACAGGAGGTAGGTGCCGAGGCGTCCCCCCGTGGTGCCGTTGAAGAGGAGATTGCGCCGGTCGGGGCTCCATCTCAGATCGTAGATGGACGTCAGGCCGTCGAGGATGGGCCGGGTGAGCGTGCCGCCCACGTCCTGCAGCACGATGGAATAGATGCAGTCGGCGGCGCGGCAATGGCGCGCGGCGTACGCGAGCTGCTTGCCGTCCGGCGAGATGGCCGGGTAGTAGATGCCCCCGGAGATCGTGAGCTGCGTCTTGGCGCCGAGCGCGGCCTGGCTGCCGACGGTCGTCGGCGCGCCGCGCATGCTGAACGCCGCGACGGCCACGGCCGCCACGGCGATGACCGCCGGGATGCCGATGTACAGCCCCATCCGGCGCCTGGGCGCCGCCACAGCGGCCGAACCGGTCTCGCGCATCATCCCCGCATCCAGCGCCCGCGCGAATTCCTCGGCGGTCGCGAAGCGGTCGGCCGGTGTCTTGGCGAGCGCCTTCGTGATCGCGTCGTCCACACCCTGCGGTACCGTGTCGCGCAGGATGCGCACGTGCGTGGGCCGCTCGGTCATCAGCTTGGCGATCATCGCCTGGGCGCTGGCGCCGGTGACGGGCGGCTCGCCGGCGAGCATCTCGTAGAGCACCGAGGCGAGCGAGTACACGTCGCTGCGCGCGTCGATGCCGCGGTCGCCCGTGGCCTGCTCGGGGCTCATGTACTGCGGCGTGCCCAGCGAGAGGCCGGTCTGCGTGAGGCGGTTGCCGCCGGCTTCCTTGACCGCGAGCGCGATTCCGAAGTCGGTGAGCATCGCCTCGCCTTCCTGCAGCAGGATGTTCTCGGGCTTGATGTCGCGGTGCACCAGCCCCTGCCGGTGCGCATAGTCGAGCGCGCTCGCCACCTGCTTCGTGATCGCGATGGCCTCGTCGATGCCGAGCTGCTGCTCGCGCTTCAGCTTCTCGCGCAGCGTTTCGCCGCGCACGTACGGCAGCACGTAGTAGAGCATGCCGTCGGCGTCGCCGGAATCGATGAGCGTGAGGATGTGCGGGTGGTCGAGCCGGGCCGAGATCTTGATCTCGGCGAGAAAGCGCTCGGCGCCGAGCACGGCGCCCAGCTCGGGGCGCAGGACCTTGAGTGCGACTTCACGCTCGAGCTTGCGATCGTGGGCGAGGTACACCACGGCCATGCCGCCGGCGCCGATCTCGCGCTCGATGACGTAGCGGTCGCTGAGGGCGGCGGTGAGATTTGGGGTTTCGGGCACCGCCTAAACTGCGGGCGACTGCCCGAACGCGCCAGAGGGAAGATGCGCGCGGCGCGACGCTCAGACGTTTGCGGACGGCGGCGCGATCACGCCGCCCGCAGCGGGTCTCGGCGAGCGGTTACGGGAACGAGACGTTCACCAGGACGCTGTCGCCCGTGGTGAAATTGAGACCGGGCTTCGACACGGTGACCGGCGTCGGATTGCCGGAAACCGTACCCGTGACGACCACGCACCCGGCCGACGCCGTGGAGCTGCTCACGATGAGCCGGTAGGCGCCGTTGGACGCCGACGTTCCCGCGGTGCTTCCATACGAAGTGCCGGAGCAGGCACTGTCTTCGGCGGTGACGGTGAGATTGGCGACCACGGCACCCGACGTGGCGGAGGTCGTCGTGCCATAGACGATCATGGAACCCGTCCCGCTGCCGCCGCCTGCGCCCGGCTGGCCGATCAGCGGGGCCGCGTCGCACGAGGCGATGGCGGCCACTCCGGCGAAGAGTCCGAGCACGGCGATTAGAGGACGCAGACGTAGACGCATGGACATGGGGTTCTCCGAGTCGGCGCGAGGCACGTTCCTTCCTCTCCACTAACGCGGGAACCCGGCTCCGGGCAACGGAATTCCCGCGGCGGAGCCCGGGTCCCAAGGGGCGTGGGGGTGACCGTGGTCACGATCGGGACCCCAACGGTCCCGGGCCACGCCCGGCGCCCGCCCGGCGCGGCCCTCGTCGTCCGGCGCGCATGGGTGCAACTTCCGGTCGTTCCATATGTTGACCCCGCAGCCGCGAGCCCCATGGACCTCTTCGAAGCCATCCAGACCCGCCGATCGATCAAGCAGTTCTCCGACCGCCCCATCCACCGCGAGGAAATCGAGCGCCTGCTCGACGCCGCCGCGCAGGCGCCCAACCACCGGCTGACGCAACCGTGGCGCTTCTAC
>DASVWS010000027.1:0-11212 GCA_036393095.1 Gemmatimonadaceae bacterium
AATGTTTAGGCGCGAGTCTGGAGTCTGCAGTCGACAGTTGACAGTTGTAAGTGACTGCGTACCGGCTACTGACCACTGACTACTGACCACTGACCACTGTCGTTCTCATGACCACCCGCCTCTACTACAATGATGCCTACCTGACCGACTTCGACGCTACGATCGTCGAGGTCGCCGAGGGCGGACGCCGGATCTATCTCGATCGCACGGCGCTCTACCCCACGTCGGGAGGACAGCCCTTCGACACCGGGATGCTGGGCGGGCGGCGCATCGTCGACGTGATCGACGAGGAATCGCGCATCGCGCACCTGGTCGACGAGCCGCTCACGCAGACGGCGGGCACCGTGCATGGGCACGTCGACTGGGAACGCCGGTTCGATCACATGCAGCAGCACACGGGCCAGCACCTGCTGAGCGCCGTGCTGGAGGACCTGTTCGGGTGGAAGACGGTGAGCGTCCACTTCGGCGACCGGACGTCGACGCTCGACGTGGACGCCGCGGCGACGCCGGCGGCAAAGCTGGAAGCCGCCGAGGTGCGCGCGAACCAGCTGATCGCGGAGAATCGCGCCGTCGCCGTGACGTTCGAGGATGCGGCGTCGGTCATCGGCCTGCGCAAGCCGTCCGGCCGCGCGGGGGAGATCCGCGTCGTGACCATCGCCGGTGTGGACCGCAGCGCCTGCGGCGGCACGCACGTGCGCGCCACGGGCGAGATCGGCGGCTTGCTGCTGCGCCGCACGGAGAAGGTGAAGCAGGGCACGCGCCTCGAATTCGTGTGCGGGCTGCGCGCGGTGGCCCGCGCCCGCGCTGACTACGCCGCGCTGTCCGCAATCGCCCAGGCGGTCTCGAGTTCCGTGGACGATGCACCGGCGGTGGTACACACGAAGCTCTCGGCGGCGCAGCAGGCCGAGGCTGCGCTGCGTAAGCTGACGAAGGAGCTCGACGCGTATCGCGCGCGTGAGCGGTACGACGGCGCCGCGGCCGACGCCCGCGGTGTGCGCCGGGTGGTCGACCGGCGCGCCGAGGGCACGCTGGACGACCTGCGCGGGTTCGCGCACGCGCTGTGTGCGCTGCCGCGCGCCGCGTATGTCGGCGTCGTCGCGAACGGAGCGCAGGCGCAGGTGCTGGTCGGGACTTCCGAAGATTCGGGGCTGGCGGCCGGCGCGGTGCTGCAGCAGGCGCTGTCGGCCGAGGGAGGGCGGGGCGGCGGCTCGCCGCGCATGGCGCAGGGCGCGGTGGCCGTCGACAGGGTGGATTCCGTCGTGCAGGCGATTCTCGACGCGTGGAATCGCCAATCGTGAACGTCGATCGAAGCCGAGGAGTGACGATGAGCCGAAAGACCATGCGGAGCGCCGCGGGCGCTGCCCTCCTGCTCCTGGCCCTGCCGCTCGCGGCAAGCGCCCAACAGGTGACCTACGACTCCACGCTCTGGTCGGGGATGCGCTACCGCCTGATCGGTCCCTTCCGGGGCGGCCGCGTGACCGCGGTGACCGGCGTGCCGTCCGAGCCGCGCACGTTCTACATGGGCTCCACCGGCGGCGGCGTCTGGAAGACCACCGATGCGGGCGCCACGTGGAGCAACGTGTCGGACGGGTATTTCGCCGTCGCGTCGATGGGCGCGCTCGCCGTGGCGAACTCCGACCCGAACGTCGTGTACGCCGGCACGGGCTCGTCGAAGATCCGCAGCAACGTCTCCATCGGCCGCGGGATGTACAAGTCGTCGGATGCGGGCAAGAGCTGGAAGTTCATCGGCCTCGAGAAGGTGGGGCAGATCTCGACCATCCGCATCGACCCGACCAATCCCGACATCGTCTACGTCGCCGCGCTCGGCAATCCGTTCGTGCCCAACGTCGATCGCGGCGTCTTCAAGTCCACCGACGGCGGCGCGACGTGGAAGAAAGTGCTCTACGTCTCCGACAGCACCGGCGCCGCGGACCTCGAGCTGCAGCCCGGCAATCCGAACGTGGTGTTCGCCACGATGTGGCACGGCCAGCGCAAGCCGTGGACGATCGTCAGCGGCGCCTACGAGGGCGGCATCTACAAGAGCGTCGATGCCGGCGCCACGTGGATCAAGCTGGCCGGCGGACTGCCGGACCAGCTCTTCGGCCGTGCCAACGTCGCGATCTCGAACGCGATGCCGAATCGGATCTACGCGCTCATCGAGGCCAAGCCGGGGGGCGGCCTCTACCGCTCCGAGGACGCCGGCGCCACGTGGACGCTCGTCAACGGCGCCCAGAACCTCTGGACGCGCCCCTTCTATTACAACACGCTCGGCGTCGATCCGAACAACGCCGACATCGTGTACGTCGGCGACGAGAACTGGTTCAGGAGCACCGACGGCGGAAGGACGTTCCGCACCGAGCGCACTCCGCACGGCGACAACCACGACCTCTGGATCAATCCCACCAACTCGAACTACATGATCCAGTCCAACGACGGCGGCGCGAACGTCTCCACCGACGGCGGCCAGACCTGGAGCACGCAGCTCAACCAGCCCACGGCCGAGATCTACCAGGTGGCGGTGGACAGCCAGTACCCGTACCGGGTCTACGGCGCGCAGCAGGATGACGAAACGCTCATAGTGCCGAGTCTGGCCCTCGGCGACGGGCAGGCGTGGCGCACCGGGCCCGGCTGCGAGACCGGGCCGATCATCCCGAACATCGCGAGTCCCGATACCGTGTACGGCGGGTGCAAGGGGCAGTTCAGCCGGCTCGACCTGAAGACGGCCAACGAGCAGCAGTACTGGGTGGGCGGGCAGTCGTTGTACGGGAACGGCGGCGCCACGCTGATCTACCGCTTCCAGCGCGTGTCGCCCATGGAGGTGTCGCCGTTCGATCAGAACACCGTGTACTACGGGTCGCAGTACGTGCACCGTTCGCGCGATGAGGGCGCCAACTGGCAGCGCATCAGCCCCGACCTGACCTGGAATCCTCCGGGCGCGCCGCAGGAGGCGAGCGGCACGCCCATCACGCGCGACGCGACGGGCGAGGAAGTGTACAGCACGCTCTACGCCATCCGGGAATCGCCCGTGCAGCGCGGCGTGATCTGGACCGGGTCGAACGACGGCATCGTGGCCGTCACGCGCGACGACGGCAAGACCTGGACGCGCGTGACCCCGCCGGGTCTCGAGCCGGGCGGCCGCGTGCAGAACATCGACCCCGATCCGCACCACGCGGGCGGCGCCTACGTCGCCATCTACCGCTACCTGCTGGGCGACTTCGCGCCGTACGTCTATCATACCGCGGACTTCGGCAGGACGTGGACGTTGCTCACCGACGGCAGGAACGGCATTCCGGGCGACAGCCCGACGCGCGTCGTGCGCGCGGACCCCGATCGGGCCGGGCTGCTCTACGCCGGCACGGAGTTCGGCCTCTACGTCTCCTTCGACGACGGTGCGCACTGGCAGTCGTTCCAGATGAACCTGCCGGTCACGCCGGTCACCGACATCAAGGTCGCGCACAACTCGCTCGTCATCTCCACCCAGGGGCGGTCGTTCTGGGTGCTCGACAACCTCTCGCCGCTCCATCAGCTCAGCGACAAGGTCGCGGCCTCCGCGGCGTACCTGTTCAAGCCCGAGCCTGCGATCCGGCACGGCGCGCGCGGCCCGTTCAACTTCGGCGAGCGCGGCGCGGGGCCGGTGTATCCGCCCATGGGCGCGCAGATCGACTACTACGTCGCACGCGAACCGGCGGGGGACGTCACGCTCACCGTGCTCGACGCGGCGGGGCAGGTGGTGAAGCGCTTCTCGAGCGCGGCGCCGGCCGAAGGGCGCGGCGGCGACGGCGGAGGCGGCTTCCGCATGCGGGCGCCCGTGGCGCGCCTCGAGAAGACGGCGGGGATGCACCGCTTCACGTGGGATCTGCGCTATCCCGGGCCCTGGGAGAGCGCGGCGCGTCCCGACGGCGGCAACGGCCCCATGGCCGTGCCCGGCCGCTACGCGGTGCGGCTCACCGTCGGCACACAGACGATGACGCAGCCGCTCACCGTCGTCGAGGATCCGCGCATCACGAAGGACGGCATCACCACGCCGATCCTGCATGCGCAGTTCGCGCACAACATGCGGGTGCGCGACTTGGTGAGTGAGGTGAATCGTCTCGTCGTCCGGGTCGAAGCCGCACGGCGGCGGCTCCGCGGCGCGAGCGGCGCCGCCGCCGATACGCTGGCCAGGGTGAACGCGCTGGCCGACGCCCTCATCACCTCGAGCATCCGGTACAGCGAGCCCAAGCTGCAGACCCACATCACGTACCTGTACGAGATGACCAACATGGCCGATCAGAAGATCAGCAACGATGCCGTCTCACGGTACGAGACGCTGCGGAAGGAGCTCGACCAGCGGCTGAAGGAGGCGGACGAGATACTCGGCAGGGAATAGCACCGCCGCTGCGGTAGCGCGTCTGCGCTACCGCTCCCGGATCCGCACCCCGCCGTTCACCGTCGTCGCCCGGATCATCGGCCCGCCCTTGCCGAGCGTGGTCGCAATCCGGCGGCCGAGGCGCCCCTGCACGGTGATCGGGAAGTCGATGCTGAATCCGCCGTTCGTCGTCCCCGTCTCGAGTCTCGCGTTGTAGCCTTTGGGGATTTCGAGCGTGACGCCGCCGTTGGTCGTGCGGAGGTCGAGCCCTGCGCCGTCCCACGTCGTGCCGGTCAGGCTCGCGCTCACGCCCCCGTTCGTCGTTTCGGCGTGCACGTCACCGGCCACGTCGACGAGATGGATGCCGCCGTTGGTCGTGCTCAGTTCGAGGTGGCCGTTCATCTTCTCGGCACTCACCCCGCCGTTCCGCGTGCTCGCGTCGATCGCCGTTTTCGCCGGCACGTACACGTCGAAGCTCACCGACCATCCGTGGTGCCGGTCGTCCGACGGCCCATCGGACCCGATCCGCGAGGGCTCGGCGGTGATCGAAATCCGGCTCGCCAGGTCCTTGGCGTCGGCGTCGTCGTCCCCGTTCGCCTGGATCCGCGCCACGACCAGCATCGTCGGCTTGTCCCATCCGTGCACGTTCACGCCGCCGTTCGGGCCGGCGTCCACGCGAACCGAGCGCGCGGGACTGTTGATCGTGAACTGCTTCACGTCGCAGAAGCGGCCGCGGTCGCCCCAGTCGCCGTGGCGGCAGCTGTCGAGCCAGCGGTCGGCGCTCTCCTGCTGCGCGTGCAGCGCGCTGGGAAGGGCGAGCATGGCGCTCAGGGCGAGCGCGGGGAACAGGGGAATGGTCTTCATGCCGGTCTCCGGTGTCGGGTCGTGAAAGACGTCTGGCATGTGACAGTCGAGCGGGCGCGACGGTTTGAATCGGCGCGCGGGCGGGCGTAATATTCCCCCACCCGGCGGCCCCCGCGCCGCCCGTTCCGCCCGCACCCCATCGACAGGACCCATGCGTCCCTCCCCGACCTCCGCGGTGGCCGCCTCCCTCGCGGCCGCTACGCTCCTGTTCTCGGTCCCGACGTTCGCCGGCGCGCAGCGCGCCGGCTCCCGAATCCGCAGCGAGTACCAGGCGGCCGCCGACCGCATCATCGCCGCCGCGATGGCCGACACGCTGGCCTACAGCCGGCTCGCGACGATGACCGACACCTACGGCAGCCGTCTCAGCGGATCGCCCGGTCTCGAACAGGCCATCAACTGGGTGCTGGCCCGCATGGAAGACGACAGCCTCGCCAACGTGCGCGGTGAGCCGGTGATGGTGCCCCACTGGGTGCGCGGCGAGGAGAGCGCCACGCTCGTCTCTCCGCGCGAGTGGAAGCTGCACATGCTCGGCCTCGGCGGCAGCGTCGGCACGCCCCCCGAGGGCATCACCGCCCCGGTGCTCGTCGTCAACAGCTTCGACGACCTTGCGGCGCACGCCGCCGAAGCCCGCGGCAAGATCGTGCTCTTCGATTCGCCCTTCCCGACGGACGTCCCGCCGATGCAGGGCTACGAGCTCAACGTCGCGTATCGCGGCGGCGCCGCATCCGCGGCCGCCCGCGTGGGCGCGGTCGCCGCGCTCATCCGCTCGGTGACGCCGCACTCGCAGCAGACGCCGCACACCGGCTCGCTGCGCTACGCCGAGGGCGTCCCGAAGATTCCGTCGGCCGCGCTCAGCGTGGAAGACGCCGAGCTGCTGCACCGCATGCAGGATCGCGGGCAGCCCCTCGAGCTGACGTTGAAGATGCAGGCGCACACGCTCCCCGACGCGCCGTCGCGCAACGTCGTCGCCGAGCTGCGCGGCTCGGAGAAGCCCGACGAGGTGGTCGTGCTCGGCGGGCACATCGATTCGTGGGACGTGGGCGAGGGCGCCATGGACGATGCCGGCGGTGCGTTTGCCGCTTGGGAAGCGGTGCGCATCATCAAGGCGCTCGGCCTCAAGCCGCGCCGCACGTTGCGCGTCGTGATGTGGGTGAACGAGGAAAACGGCGGCCGCGGCGGCCGGGCGTATCACGACCGGCATCTCGCCGAGCTGCCGAAGACCGTGGCAGCCATGGAATCGGACAACGGCGTGTTCAAGCCGAGCGGGTTCCGCTTCCAGGGCACCGCCGAGGGACTTGCGGTCGCGAAGCAGATCGGCGCGTTGCTCGACAAGATCGGCGCCGGACGCGTCGAGGCCGGTGACGGCGAAGCCGACGTCGGCCCGATCATCCGCGCCGGCGTTCCCGGGTTCGCGCTCAACGTCGACGACTCGACGTACTTCTGGTACCATCACACCGACGCCGACATGATGACGGTGATCGATCGCGACGACTTCCGGCGCTGCATCGCCACGATGGCGGTGATGGCCTACGTCCTCGCCGACGCCCCCGCCGCGCTGCCGCGGTGATCGAATGACCGACGGCCGCGGAATGCCCGTTCACGCCGCCACTGGCCACTGAAGACCGTCCACGGTCGACTCCAGACTCTTCACTCTCACCCCCGACTCCATGCGTCCCTCCCTCCTCACCGCCGCCGTCCTCGCCGCATCGGTCGCCGTCGCTCCGCGCGCCAATGCCCAGCATTGCGCGCACGATCCCGGGCTCGTCCTTCCGCGCGGATTCTGCGCGACCTTGTTCGCCGACAGTATCCCCCTCGCCCGTCACATCGCCGTGGCGCCGAACGGCGACGTCTTCGTGGCCACGATGGCCGGGCGTCCCAGGGATCCGCGCGGGATCGTCGCGTTGCGCGACGCGAACCACGACGGCATCGCCGACGAGCGTCGTTCGTGGGGGCCGTTCAGCTCCAGCGAGGTGCGGCTCTTCGACGGCTACCTCTACGCCGAGAACGGCAGCGGCGTCGTGCGCTACAGGCTCCCGGCGGGCAGCCTCGAGCCCGTGGGCGCGGCGGACACCGTCGTGAAGGATCTGCCCCCCGGCGGAAACCACTTCCTCAAGACCTTCGTCATCGCGCCCAACGGCGTGATGTACGTGAACGTCGGCACCGCCACCAACGCCTGCCAATCGAAGGACCGGCAGAAGGGCGTGCCGGGCATCGACCCGTGCGTGGAACGCGAAACCCGCGGCGGCATCTGGAAGTTCGATGCCCGCAAGCACGACCAGACGCAGCCGATGGGCGAACACTACGCCATCGGCATCCGGAACTCCGTCGGCATGGATCTCAACCCCGCCGATCAATCGCTCTGGGTCATGCAGCACGGGCGCGACCAGCTCAACCTCTGGCCCGAATACTCCGACATGGCGAGCGCCGAGTCGCCGGCCGAGGAGTTGATCCACGTCAGGGAGGGCGGAGACTACGGCTGGCCGTACTGCTACTACGACGTCCCCAGGCAGCAGATGCTGCTCGCGCCGGAATACGGCGGGCATGACGATCGGCAGGGACGCTGCGCCGACGTGCTCGGCCCCGTGGCCACGTTCCCCGCGCACTGGGCGCCCGACGGATTGCTCTTCTACCGCGGCGGCAACTTCCCGGCGAAGTATCGCCGCGGCGTCTTCATCGCCTTCCACGGTTCGTGGAACCGCGCGCCCATGCCGCAGGCCGGCTATCGCGTCGTCTTCCAGCCCCTCGACGGAAGCGCGGCCGCCGGTCCATACGAAACCTTTGTGAGTGGGTTCTTCGACAACGGCAAGCCGACGGCGCTCGGCGGACGTCCCGCGGGACTCGCCGAGGGACCGGACGGCGCACTGTACATCGCCGACGATCAGCACGGCCGCATCTGGAAAGTGGTGTACGTCGGCGCCCATTGAGTGGTATGTTCAGACAGGCGGCCGTCGAGGGCACGCTACGTTCTTCAGCATAGAGCACCCATGACCCAGAACCGACTGCAGCGGCTCCACGACGCGGGCCAATCCATCTGGCTCGACTTCATCGAGCGCGGCATGCTCCACGACGGCGGACTCCAGCGCCGCATCGCCGACGACGTCCTGACCGGGATGACGTCGAATCCCACGATCTTCGAGAAGGCGCTCGCCGAGGGCGACGTGTACGACGCCCAGATCCGCGAGTCCGCGGGCGGGCTGTCGGCGGGCCAGCTCTTCGAGCTCATCGCCACCACCGACGTGCGCAATGCCTGTGATGCCTTTGCGGGCATCCATGCCGCCACCAAGGGCGGGGACGGCTACGTCTCCATCGAGGTGTCGCCGTCCGCCGCCAACGACGCCGCGGCCACGATCGCCGAGGCGCGGCGGCTGTGGAAGACCGTCGGCCGCCCCAACGTGATGATCAAGGTGCCGGGCACCGTCGACGGTGCGAAGGCCGTGCGCCAGCTCATCTCCGAGGGCATCAACGTCAACATCACGCTGCTCTTCGCCATCGCGGCGCACGATCGCGTGATCGACGCGTACATGGCCGGCCTCGAGGACCGCGTGGCCGCGGGCAGGCCCATCGACGGCATCGCCTCGGTGGCCAGCTTCTTCGTCAGCCGTGTGGATACCGAAGTCGACAAGCGCCTCGACGCGTTGGCCCGGCAGTCCGGGGACGCGGCGCGGGAGCTCGGCGCTCTGCACGGACGCGCGGCGGTGGCGAACGCCAAGCTCGCCTACGCGCTCTTCGCACGGCGGTTCGCCTCCGACCGCTGGCGCGCCCTCAGCGCGAAGGGCGGCCGCCTGCAGCGTCCGCTCTGGGCGAGCACGAGCACCAAGAATCCGGCGTACCGCGACGTGCTGTACGTCGAGGAGCTCATCGGCCCCGATACCGTCAACACGATGCCGCCCAACACCATCGACGCCTTCCGAGATCACGGCGAGGTGAAGCGCACCGTCGACGCGGAGCTCGACCGGGCGCGCGCGGAGATCGCCGCGATCGAGAAGGCGGGCATCGCGATGGAGCAGGTCACCGCCAAACTCCTCGCTGACGGACTGGCCAGCTTCCAGAAGTCGTTCGATTCCCTGCTCGCCGGACTCGCGAAAAAATCGCAGCAGCTGGGACGCCAACTCGTGGCCGGCTGAGGCGCGCCGCGACGTGTTCACTCCGCCATCCAGCGAACAGACGCGCTCCTCCGCCTACAGCAGCACCAAGATCGTCGCCACCCTCGGACCCGCCACCGCCACGGACGCCGCGGTCCGCGGGCTCGTCGAAGCGGGGATGAACGTCGCCCGCATCAACTTCTCGCACGGCACGCACGAGCAGCATGCCGAGACCGTGGCCCGCGTGCGCGCCGTCGCCGAGTCCATGCAGCGTCCGATCGCCATTCTCGGCGACCTGCAGGGTCCGCGCATTCGCATCGGCGAGCTGGCGCAGCCCTTCGAGTTGGCCGAGGGAGCCGAGATCGTGCTCGCGCCGGAAAACGAGGCGCACGGTGGCGAAATCCCCGTCACCTACGACGACCTCGCCGCCGACGTGACCGACGGCGACCGGATCCTCGTCGACGACGGCCTCCTCGAACTGGTGGTGCTCGCCGTCGACGGACGCAAGGTGCACGCGCGCGTGCTCCACGGCGGCACGCTGAAGAGCCACAAGGGGATGAACCTCCCCGGCGTCCAGGTCTCCGCGCCGTCCATCACCGACAAGGACCGCGAGGACGTGGCGTTCGCGGTCGCGCAGGGCATCGAGTACCTCGCGCTCAGCTTCGTCCGGCGGGCCGAAGACGTCCGCGAGCTGCGCCGGCTGATCCCGCGCGAGATGCTCGTCGTCGCCAAGATCGAGAAGGATTCGGCGCTCGAGAACATCGAGAGCATCGTGCGCGAGTCGGACGGCGTCATGGTGGCGCGCGGCGACCTCGGCGTCGAGCTCCCGTTCGAGGAAGTCCCGTTCGCCCAGAAGCGCATCATCGCCATCGCCAACAAGCTCGGCCGCCCGGTAATCACCGCCACGCAGATGCTCGAATCGATGATCACGCACCCGCGGCCCACGCGCGCCGAAGCGAGCGACGTCGCCAACGCCATCCTCGACGGCACCGACGCGGTGATGCTCTCCGCAGAAACTGCCGCCGGCGAGTACCCACGGCTCGCCGTGGAAGCGATGTCCCGCATCATCCGCGAGATCGAACGCCGGCGCGGCGCCCAGCCGCGCGAGGCGTGGCGCGAACTCGAAGGCACAGTGTCCAACGAATTCGCCATCGCCGCCGCGAGCGCCGCGGCCGTGCAGATGCTGCGGGCGCCGGTGCTCATCGTGTTCACCAAGAGCGGCTTCAGCGCGCGCATCGTGGCCTCGCAGCGGCCCCCCGTGCCGATCCTGGTGCTCACCGACATTCCCCGCACCTACCGCCAGCTCGCGCTCGTGTGGGGCGTGATTCCCGAGCTCGTCCGCCACTGCGACACCTACGAGGCGATGGTGCGCGTGGCGCTCGACGTCGTCCAGCGCCGCCAGCTCGCGACCACCGGCGATCGCGTGGTCGTCACCGCGGGCGTGCCCTTCGACGTCCCCGGGTCCACCAACACGCTCAAGGTGGAGACGGTGTGAAGCTCACGTTCCTCGGGACCGGCACCAGCTTCGGCGTTCCGCAACTGGGGTGCCACTGCGCGGTGTGCAGCTCAGCCGACCCGCGGGACAAGCGCACACGCGTGGGCGCAGTGGTCGAAGCGCAAGGCGGAGCGCGGCTGCTGCTCGACACGCCGACCGAACTGCGCCTCCAGCTCGTCGCCGCGGGCATCGATCGCGTGGACGCCGTGCTGTTCACGCACGCCCACGCCGACCACATCCACGGCATCGACGACCTGCGCGCCATCTCCGTCCGCCGCGACGGGCCCCTGCCGTTCTACGGCTCGGAAGACACGCTGGCCAGCCTGCGCGCCAGGTTCGGCTACATCTTCGACGAGACCGTGCGCCCGCTCCCCGGCACCTCCAAGCCCGAAGGACGCGCCGTCGCGTTCACCCACGGCGTGC
>DASVWS010000028.1:0-26257 GCA_036393095.1 Gemmatimonadaceae bacterium
CGCCCGTCGCCACCGGATACACGGCGTTGATGTAGCCGGCGGTGATGCCCATGCTGGGCAGGCCGTACTTGCCGCTGAATCCCGAATACGACAGCTCGCCACGAAGTCCAAATGGCCATCCCTGCGGCGTTCCGGCGACCAACCCGTTGAGGATGTACCCGGTCTGCTGCGTCTGGCTGAGATCACTCAGCGGGATGTTGAGGCCGGCACTCAACCCGAAGCGCACGGGCGACGCCGCCTGGGCCCGGGCCGTCTGGCCGGTGAAGGCAACCAGGGCGAGCATCGTCGCTGCGGACACTGCGTAGCGGGAAAGTCTCATATTCGGGCTCCTGAATCTGGGGTTCGATGCGCGCCGTCGGCGGCGCAGGGGTGATCGCACGCGGCCCGGCCCCGGCCGGAACCGCGCCTGGGTGCAACCTAGTGCGATCACCGGACCGCGAAAGCGGGTGGCACCCTGAGGCGCCACCCGCGTTCACTACACCACAACCGCGATTGGGTTACGCACGCGCACGCGGCCTACTTCGGCTGCGTCGAGGGTGCCCCCGGAGCAGGCGCCGGCTTCGAGAAGTCCACCGTCGGCACCTGCGTCGCGTTCTCGGTGGCCTGGAAGTATTTCCGCTCCTTGGCCCCCGTGACCTTCGCCGTCAGCACGGCCGGGAACTGCCGAATGTACGCGTTGTATGTCTTCACCGCATCGTTGTAGTCGCTCCGCGACACGGCGATGCGGTTCTCGGTGCCCGTGAGCTCGTCCTGAAGGCGCAGGAAATTCTCGTCGGCCTTGAGGTTCGGATAGTTCTCCGAAATCGCCAGCAGGCGCCCGAGCGCGCTCGTCATCCCCTGGTCGGCGTTCGCCATCTGCTCGGGATCTCCGCTCTTCACGGAGTTCAACAGCCGCGAACGCGCTTCCGCCACCGTGTTGAACACTTCTTCTTCGTGCGCCGCGTATCCCTTCACCGTATTGACGAGATTCGGAATCAGGTCGGCGCGGCGCTGCAACTGCACCTCGATCTGACTCTGCGCGGATGAAGCCTGCTCGTCCAGCCGTTGGATGGTGTTGTATCCGCAGCCCGAGACCAGCACGGCGAGTCCTACCACGAGCCAGCGACGTTTCATCGATGCATTCCTCGTTCCCAGTGGTGAACCGGCGCCGGGCAACTCCCGCCTGCCCCTGCCGGGCGAAGGCCGGAATCGCTTCCGGCCCTCCCATCCCTACGAACTCTCGCCGGACGGAGTTCCGCCCGCTACCCCTCGGCCGGGAACCGGTCGAGAAACTCCACGATCCCTTCCATGCCCTTCAGGAATCCGTCGAGCACCGGCGGCGCGTCCACCGGCGGGATCCTGGTCTCGCCGCGCACGTGGCGCACCGCGCGCACGAACGCGTCGGCCTCGACGCGCGCCGCGCCCGACACCGCACGGCTCAACTCGACGTTGTCGCGCGACGGTGTCTCGCCGCGCAGCCGCTCCACGCCGCGGAAGATGACCATGATCGTGCTCACGCTCGACGACAGGAGCTGCAGCTCGGCCTTCCGATCGCCGGCAGCGGCCAGCAGCCCCTGCCGCAGCGCCAGCAGCTTGCCCCTGGCCTGGTGCTCCACCTGCAGCCGCAGATCGCTCCGGCTCACGCGCATCCCGTCGAAGGGCGACGGGCCGTGCAGCACGCGATGCCGGTCGATCATGTCGGCGTATTCCATCGGGAACACGTCGGCCGAGTCACGCCACTCCTCTTCGGTGAAGATGAGCGGGGGCGGATTGCCGGCCTCGCCCCAGGCGCGCGCGGTGGCCGACAGCGAGCGAAGCCGCTCGGCGTCCAGCCGCTCGACGATCACGAGCACGTTGTAGTCGGACCGATTCGGGATGTGCTCGCCCGCCGCCGCCGACCCGTACAACACGACCGAGCGCAGCCCGGCGCCGAGCACCGAGCCGAGCTGGGCCACCAATTCTTCGAGCGTCATCTTTGCCATAGCATCACCAGGAAGAGCCGCCTCCACCGCCGCTGAACCCGCCGCCGCCGCCGAATCCTCCGAATCCTCCACCGCCACCGAATCCGCCGCCGAACCCTCCGCCGCCCCAGCCGCCGCGCCCGCGGCCGCCGCCGCCCATCCCCCACGGGATGAACAGGAACGGGAGGCACCCGCGCCGCCGGCCGCCCAGCACGCTCAGGAGAATGAACAGCAGGAAGAGAAAGACAATCGGCGGAATGCCCCCGGCCTGTCCGTCGTCCTGCGAAACCGGCGCCTGCACGGCCGTGAGCGCCGAGTCGAGCGAGAAGTGGTATTCGCCCGCGATGGCCTGGGCGACGCGAACGGCCACCAGCGAAACGCCGTCGTTGTAGTCGCCCGTGCGGAAGTACTTGGAGACCGCCTCGCGGCAGATGTCCCCCGCGTCGGCGTCGGTGATGTAGCCCTCCGCTCCGCGCCCCACCTCGATGCGGCACTCTCCGTGCCCGCTCGAATTGGTCTCCTTGGGAACGATCAGGATCACGATCCCGGCGTTGCGGTTCGGATCGCCCGGCTGCCCGACGTTCCCCACCTTCCACTCGCGGCCGATCTGCAGGCTCACCTCGCTCACCGGCCGTCCCTTCAGATCGGGAAGGGTCACGATCGCCATCTCGCCTGGCGAACTGGTGCGCACCGCCTGGGCCAGCTGCGTCAGCACGCCCGCGGTCTGCGGCGTCAGCACGTGCGCGAAGTCGTCGACCAGCCCGGTCGGCGCGGGAATCTGCAGCGGACCACCCTGGAGCAGCGCCGCAACGCCCACCAGGAGCGAGAGCATGAACACGAGCTATCCGAGTCGGGTAAGAGAAATCAGGCGTCGTTCGAGTCTACCTCACCCGGCGGCCTGGGGCCAGACGACCGCGATTCCTCCGCATCTCGCTGGCCTGCATTAAGTTAGTACGAAGCCCGGAGCACCGCAGTTTCGCCGGCCCGCCCTCTCCATCCCATCCGCCATGCCTCGCACCCGTCTTCTCGCTTCCGCTTCGGCCGTGCTCCTGACGCTCGCCACGCTCGGCGCCGCTGCGCCCGGCTCGCGGCGCGATCCGGCGCCCGTGCAGCCCGGCGCCGACAGCATCTCCGCCAAGGCGGACGCCGGACGCATTCTCGGGTCTCCGACCGCCAAGGTCTGGCTGATCGAGGCCAGCGACTTTCAGTGCCCGTTCTGCAAGCAGTGGCACGACGAATCGTACGCCACGATCATCAAGGACTATGTGAACACCGGCAAGGTGCGGTACGCGTTCCTGAACGACCCGCTCTCCATGCACCAGTTCTCCATGCAGGCGGCGGAAGCCGGCATGTGCGCGTCGGTTCAGGACAAGTTCTGGCCGATGCACGAGGCATTGTTCGCCACGCAGCACCAGTGGGAAGTGCTGCCCGATCCCGCCGCGTTCTTCGACTCGCTCGCCGCCAAGGCGGGCGTGAACCTGGCCGAGTGGCGCACCTGCGTGCGCACGCACGCCACGCGCCCGATCATCGACGCCGACCGGTACCGCTTGCGGTCCAGCGGCGTGGAATCCACGCCCACGTTCTTCGTCGGCAGCCAGCGGTTCGAGGGCGTGCAGCCGCTGCCGCTGCTGCGCAAGGTGCTCGACGACGCACTGGCGAAGGCCGGCGCGAAATAGCGGGACGCCGTCCCACCGGTCCGCGCCGTGAACCCCGCCGTCCGCCCGGTGTACGCCGCCGCCGCACAGCTGGCGCGGCTCGGGGCGTTGCTGGCGCCCGCCGACGGGTCGAAGCTCACCCGCACCTTTGCCGCGCGGCGTGGCATCCGCCGGCGCTACGCCGAATGGGCCCGCACGGAACGGATCGCCGGCCGGCCGCTGCTCTGGATGCACGCGCCGTCCGTGGGCGAGGGGTTGCAGGCGCGGCCGGTGCTCGAGCGGCTGCGTGCACGGCATCCGGCATTACAGCTCGCATATACGTTCTTCTCGCCGAGCGCGGAGCGGTTCGCGGCGGGCCTGGACGTGGACTTCCGCGACTTCCTTCCCTTCGACACGGCCGGCGACGCGCGCGCCGCGCTGTCGGCGCTGTCGCCGAAGGCCCTGGTGTTCAGCAAGCTGGACGTGTGGCCGGTGCTGGCACGCGAGGCGGCGAGCCGCGGCGTGCGGCTCGGGCTCGTGAGCGCGACGCTCGCGCGCGATTCCACGCGGGGCGGCAGCGTGGCGGCGATGATCCTGCGCGAGGCCTACGCCCGCCTCGATGCCGTCGGCGCGATCGATCCCGACGACGCGGAGCGACTGGTGCGGCTCGGGGTACGCGAAGGCGCGATCGAGGTCACGGGCGACACACGATACGACCAGGTGTGGGCGCGTGCCGCGGCGGCCGACCGCTCGCGGCCCCTCATCGCGCCCCTGGTGTCCGGGCGTCCCACCATCGTGGCGGGATCGACCTGGCCCACGGATGAGGCGCACCTGCTCCCGGCCTTTGCGGCCTGTCGTGGGAACACGCCCGCGGTGCGCCTCGTGATCGCGCCGCACGAGCCCACGCCCGAGCACCTGCGGCCCATCGAACGGTGGGCCGCCGACGACAAGATTCCGCTGGCGCGGCTCGGCGCCCCCGAAGCGGCGACCGCGGACGTGGTGCTCGTGGACCGCGTGGGCGTGCTTGGCGACCTCTACGCGCTGGCCGATCTCGCGTACGTCGGCGGCGCGTTCCACGCCGCCGGCCTCCACTCCGTGCTCGAACCGGCGGCGTTCGGCGTCCCCGTGCTGTTCGGCCCGCGGCACCACGGCACGCGCGACGCGGGGATCCTGCTCCGTGCCGACGCGGCCGCGAGCGTATCCGGGCGGGGCCAACTGATCGAAGCGCTCGACCACTGGATCCGCGACCCGGACGCCCGGCGCGCCGCCGGCGCGCGGGCGCGCGCCGTCATCGAGCAGGGACTCGGAGCGGCCGAGCGCTCCACGCGTTTGGTGGAACGTCTGCTGGCGGACTGACCCGTCGGCTTCCGTTTGCGTCGGACCGGGGGCATCTTACCGGTGCAGGTTCCCGTGGCGTGAGCGCGCATTGCTCTGCCCCAATCCAGGAGTTCGCGTGCGAACAGCCACCCCCTTGGTCGTGCTCGGCTGCCTCCTTCTCCTCGGGGGATGCGCCGGCAGGAAGGCGCCGCCCTCCGCCAACGGTGCATCGATGTCGTTGACGCCGGAACCGGCCGCCCCCGTGCTCCGCTTCTCGGGACGGTTCAGCCCGACGGGCAATCTGGCCGGCGGCGTGATCACGACCAATCCCCCGCGCATCGTGGGAACCGTGCGGTTGATGAGCGCCCCCGGTTCCGACGACGAGTACACCGTCCAGTTCGAGTTCACGTCCGAACGCGGCGCCGAGGAGCTGCAGTGGAGCGTGGTGCCCGGGCGGTGCGGGGGCGGCGCGTTCCCGGTGACGCCTCCCGAACAGCTCACCCCCGTCGACGTCCCCACGAGCGGGAGCGTGCGGATCAGCCGGCGCTTCATCGGCACCCTCACGCACGGGCTGGACTACCACCTCAACCTATACGCGAACGGCGGCTCCGACCTGGCGTCGGTGGTCGGCTGCGCCAATCTGCAGGACTGACCGCGCCGCGCGTGGCGCGAAATGCACACGGCCCCGGGCGCGCGCCCGGGGCCGTTTCTTTCGTGGCGATTGGCGAGCGGCCGTCAGGCGGCGGACGCACTCTCCGTCACCACGCGCACGTGGTTCTCCACCACCTGCAGGAAGCCGCCCTCGACGTCGAACCGGCGCTGCGTCGGACCCTCGTCCAGCCGCAGCTCGCCCTTGCCGAGCAGCGTCATCATCGGCGCATGGCCGGTGAGGATGCCGACCTTGCCGTCGAACGCCGGCGCCACGACGCTCTCGGCGTTGCCTTCGAACAGCACCGCTTCGGGCGAGATCACGGAGACTTTGAGCACCGGACTCGTCCTCAGCCCTGGGCGAGCTTCTTGGCGTTGGCGATCACGTCGTCCGCGCCGCCGGCCATGAAGAACGCCTGTTCGGGATACTGGTCGAACTCGCCGGCCACCAGGCGCTCGAACGAGCTGATCGTCTCCTCGAGCTTCACGTACTTGCCCGGGATGCCGGTGAACTGCTCGGCGACCGCGAACGGCTGCGACATGAACCGCTGAATGCGGCGTGCGCGGCCGACGATCTTCTTGTCGTCTTCCGAGAGCTCGTCCATGCCGAGGATGGCGATGATGTCCTGCAGCTCCTTGTAGCGCTGGAGGATCTTCTGGACGTCGGTGGCCACCTTGTAGTGGCGGGCGCCGAGGTACTGCGGATCGAGGATGCGCGAGCTCGACGCCAGCGGATCGACGGCCGGGTAGATGCCCAGCTCGGTGATGGCGCGCGAGAGCACGACCGTGGCGTCGAGGTGCGCGAACGCGGTGGCCGGTGCCGGATCGGTGATGTCGTCGGCGGGCACGTAGATCGCCTGCACCGAGGTGATCGAGCCGTCGCGGGTCGAGGTGATGCGCTCCTGCAGATCACCCATTTCGGTCGCGAGCGTCGGCTGATACCCCACGGCGCTCGGCATGCGGCCGAGCAGCGCGGAAACCTCCGAGCCGGCCTGGGTGAACCGGAAGATGTTGTCGATGAACACGAGCACGTCGGCGTGCTCACGGTCGCGGAAGTACTCGGCGACAGTGAGGCCCGAGAGACCGACGCGCAGGCGCGCGCCCGGCGGCTCGTTCATCTGCCCGTAGATGAGCGCCGTGGAGCCAAGCACGCCCGACTCCTTCATTTCGAGATAGAGGTCGTTGCCTTCACGGGTGCGCTCGCCCACGCCGCAGAACACGGATTTGCCGCCGTGGCCCTTCTGCACGTTGTTGATGAGCTCCATGATGACGACCGTCTTGCCCACGCCGGCGCCGCCGAACAGCCCGATCTTGCCGCCCTTCACGAACGGCGCGATGAGGTCGATGACCTTGATGCCCGTTTCGAACACCTCGGTCTTTGGCTCGAGGTTCACGAAATCGGGGCGCTTGCGGTGGATGGGCCACCGCTCGGCGTTGGCCGGAATCGGGGCGCCGTTGTCCACGGGCTGGCCGAGGACGTTGAGGATCCGGCCCAGCGCCGCCTCGCCCACCGGCACGCTGATCGGCGCGCCGGTGTCGACCACGTCCATGCCGCGCACGACGGCGTCGGTCGTGGACATGGCGACGGCGCGCACCTGGTTGCGGCCGATGTGCTGCTGGACTTCGACGACGACGTTGACGTCGACGCCGTCCACGTTGGCGGTCACGGTGAGCGCGTTGAGGAGCTCGGGAAGCTGGTCGGCTTCGAACTCGACGTCGAGCACCGGTCCGATGACCTGCACGACCTTTCCGATGTTGGCGGGAGCAGTAGTAGTGGCGGACATGGCTATCCCTGGAGGGCCGCAGCGCCGCCGACGATTTCGGCGATCTCCTGCGTGATCTGCGCCTGGCGGGCGCGGTTGTAGGTACGGCGGAGAATATTGATCATGTCGGACGCGTTGTCCGTGGCGTTCTTCATGGCCGTGCGCTGCGCGCTCTGGAAGGCGGCTTCGCTCTCGACCAGGGCCCGATACACGGCGTTGCGCGCGTACGCGGGAAGCAGCTGCCCGAGAATCTCGTCGGCCGTGGGAAAGAGCAGGTAGTCCAGCGACGCGCCTTCGCGCCTGGGCGGCGCCACCGGGAACAGGCGCTCGTGCACGGCCGGCGTGGAGAGCACCGAATTGAACTTCGTGTAGACGAGGTACACGGCGTCGAGCCGTCCCTCGCCGAAGCCGGCGCGGATGCCGTCCACCAGCTCGGCGGCATTCACCGGGGTCGGCCGGTCGCCGATGTCGGTGCGCGTGGACGCCAGCTTGCGTCCCACGTACTTGAAGTAGCCCACGCCCTTGCGTCCCACCACGTGCAGCTCCACCTCGACTCCCTTGCCCTCGAGCTCGGCCACGAGCGCGCGCGCTTCCTTGATCAGGTTCGAGTTGAACGCGCCGGCGAGGCCGCGGTTCGAGGTGACGAGGAGCACCGCGGCCCGCTTCATGTCGGCCGGCTGGCGGAGCAGCGGAAAGCGATCGGCGAGATCGGGGGAATACAGGTCGGCCAGCACGGCGCCGAGTGCGGTGGCGTACGGCCGCGCCGCGTGCACGCGGTCCTGCGCCCGCTTCATCTTGGAGGTGGCGACCATCTCCAGCGTGCGCGTGATCTTCCGCGTGTTCTCGACCGATTTGATGCGGCCTTTGAGCTCGCGACCCTTGGCCATGGGCTAGAGGCTCGCGGCGGTGAACTTGGGCGTGCCCGTCGCCGCCGTCTGCTTGTAGGCGGCGATCGCCGCCTTCAGCTCGGCCTCGACTTCCTTGGACAGCGCCTTCTGCGTGCGGATCTTCTCGCCCACCTGCGGATGGCCGGCCGACATGAACTCGTGGAAGCCGCGCTCCCACTCGCGGATGTGCGAGGTCTCGACGTCGTCGAGGAAGCCGTTGGTCACGGCGTAGATGATCATCACCTGCTGTTCCACGGGCATCGGCTGGTACTGGCCCTGCTTGAGGACCTCCACCGTGCGCGCGCCGCGCTCGAGCTGCCGCTTGGTGGCGGCGTCGAGGTCGGAGGCGAACGACGCGAAGGCTTCGAGCTCGCGGTACTGGGCGAGGTCGAGGCGCAGGCGGCCGGCCACCGACTTCATCGCCTTGATCTGCGCCGAGCCGCCGACGCGCGACACCGAGATGCCGACGTTGATGGCGGGGCGCACGCCCGCGAAGAACAGGTCGGCCTCGAGGAAGATCTGGCCGTCGGTGATCGAGATGACGTTCGTCGGGATGTAGGCCGACACGTCGCCGGCCTGCGTCTCGATGACCGGGAGCGCGGTGAGCGAGCCGCCCGGCTTGATGATGTGCTTGCCGTCCACCACGCCCTCGTCCTCGCGCAGCTTGGCGGCGCGCTCGAGCAGGCGGCTGTGGAGATAGAACACGTCGCCGGGGTACGCTTCGCGGCCCGGCGGGCGGCGGAGCACCAGCGACAGCTGGCGGTACGCGGCGGCCTGCTTGGAGAGGTCGTCGTACACGCACAGCGTCGGCTTGCCTTCGTTGTACATGAAGTACTCGGCCATCGCGCAGCCGGAATACGGCGCGATGTACTGCATCGGCGCCGGGTCGGATGCGGAGGCGACGACGATGATCGTGTACTCCATCGCGCCCGCTTGCTTGAGGCGCTCGAGCACCGAGGCGACCGTGGAGGCCTTCTGGCCGATGGCCACGTACACGCAGATGACGCCGGTGCCCTTCTGGTTGATGATCGTGTCGATCGCGATGGCCGTCTTGCCGGTGCCGCGGTCGCCGATGATCAGCTCGCGCTGGCCGCGGCCGATCGGGATCATCGAGTCGATGGCCTTGATGCCGGTCTGCAGCGGCTCCTTGACCGGCTGGCGGACGATGATGCCCGGCGCCGGCGATTCGACTTTGCGGGTGGTCGTGCCCTTGATCTCGCCGCGGCCGTCGATCGGGCGTCCCAGCGCGTCGACGACGCGGCCGATGAGCTGCGGCCCCACCGGGACGTCGAGCACGCGCGCCGTGCGGCGCACCTCGTCGCCCTCCTTGAGCTGCAGGAAGTCACCGAGGATGACGGCGCCGATGTTGTCCTCTTCGAGGTTCAGCGCGAGCGCGGTGATCTTGTTGCCGGTTTCGGACGAGGTGATCTCGAGCATCTCGCCGGCCATGGCCTTCTGGAGGCCGTAGATGCGGGCGATGCCGTCCTTCACTTCGAGAACGGAACCGACCTCTTCGACATCGAGCGAATGGAGATCAGCAGCCTCGATCTCACGGAGCAGGATGTCCTTGATCTCGCCGGGGCGAAGCGTCGTCTCGGTAGCCATACGGGATGGGCGAAAAGGGGCGTCGGAAAAGTTGATGGGGAGCTTGTGAAAATTATCACAAGGCCGAGCGGCTTGCAAGCAACGTGGCCGCAACCGGAAGCTATTCGCCGCCGGCGGCGATCGCTCCACCCGGGAGCAATTCGATGCCGGTCCGCCAGCCCCGCGCCACCACCTTGGCCGGCATGGGAGCGAGTCTCAAGGACCTCAAAGTCTGGCAGGAAGCCGTCGGTCTCGCCGCCGACGTCATTCGCGCCGCACGCCACGCCAACCGCCGCGAAATCAAGGTGGTAGCGGAGGCGCTGATGACCACCGGCCTCGCCATGGCCGACCACATCGCCGAGGGCTTCGGCCGCTATTCGGCACCCGAGCAGCGGCAGTGCTACCGGGCCGCCCGGCGGGACCTGCTGCGCCTCGAGACCGAGCTCACCATCGCGCGCCAGGCGGATCTGGTTTCCGCCGCGCATCTCGCGCAGCTCTCGCACCGCGCCGAACTCGTGTCGCGGCTCCTCGGCGGCTACCTCGTGTACCTCGACCGGCAACTCTCCGACCCCCCGAAACCTAGCCGCGACTCCGGGCGTGTCCGCGTCTGAAGCGTTCGATCAGGTCCACGGTCCTGAGCCGCGCGAGCGATGCCGGCTTGGTGGCGGCGATCCGCTGGGCCGTGCTGGACAGGTGCGACGACGAGGCGAAGCCGAGCACCCGGGCCACGTCGCGCACGTCGTAGCCGGGATTCTTGGCCAGCTCGGCGGCGCCGATGAGCCGCACGAGGTCGATGATCCGCTTCAGATTCGGCGCGCCTTCGGCGGCGAAGGTGCGGCTCAGGTGCTCCCGCGTGACGCCGAGGGCGTCGGCCAGCGCGGCCGTGCGCACGGGACGGCCGGCGTGCCCCACCACGTACTGCCAGGCGCCCACCTGAAGCTCCGTGCTCAGCGCGAGCGACTTCGGCGGACGGTTCAGCGCGCGCATGAAGCGCGTGCTGTACGCCTGGCGCATCACGAGTTCCCGCATCGCCTCTTCGTCCACGTCCTCCAGCAGCACGTCGGCGAAGTCGAGCGACGCGCACTGGGCGAGCACCGGGCCGTCGGCCGCGCGCAGCGTGGTGAGCGCGAAGAAGGGGACGCTCGGGTACTCGCGGGCCAGCGCGGCGGCCTGCCAGTTCTCCTCCTGCGCGGCGCCGAGATCGACGACCGCCGCATCGATCAGCTCCTCGTGGAAGCTGCGCCCGAAATCGGCGACCGTCCGGCGCACGATGAGCCGCCAGCGCCGGCGCGGAAAGCTGTCGCGCGCGAGCGTACGGGTGCGTTCGCGGGGGGCGAAGACGAGGACGGTAGGCGGGGGCCCTGCCGGCGCGACGCGTTGGCGCATGAGTCAGACGCCGGCAAGGCGCGCTGAGACCTGTTCGTTCGCGCGCCGCAGGACCTCGCGCGCATTTCCGTAGGAGATTCGAGTTTCGGCTTCCGCGAACGGCAGCCACTTGCAGGCGCTGATTCCCTCGGCGCGCTGCGGGCAAGTGCGCGTGGCCGACGTTTCCATCAGGAAGAAGTGGCAGACCTTGTGGATCAGCCGGCCGCGGAAGCGGAAGTACCAGTCGATGGTTTCGATGTCGCCGCGCACTTCGAGCTCGTCAAGACCCGTCTCTTCGGCCACCTCACGCACGGCGGCACTGGCCGGACGCTCGCCCTCTTCGATGTGGCCCTTCGGGAACCCCCAGTTCCGGTAGCTGTCGCGGATGAGGAGATAGAGCGGACGTCCGTCCTGGAGGCGGTAGACGACGCCGCCTGCCGAGGTCTCGAGCGTCGCCTGGCCGCGGGGACGGCTCACCGCGCCGCCTCGGCCATGATGTGCGCGTCGGCCTCGAGCGTGGGACGCCCCTCGATGAACTGGCGGACGACCGGGTCCTCGGTGTGCTTGATCTCCTCGACGGTGCCGCACTGCCGCACCTTCCCCTCGTAGAGCATCGCGATGCGGGTGCCCACCGAGTAGGCGCTGCGCATGTCGTGCGTGATCACGACGCCGGTCACTCCCAGCCGCTCGCGCAGGCGGACCATGAGCTGGTCGATCACGGCGCTGGTGACCGGGTCGAGCCCGGTCGTCGGCTCGTCGTACAGGATGTACTTGGGACGCGTGGCGATGGCGCGCGCGATGCCGACCCGCTTGCGCATGCCGCCGGAGAGCTCGGCGGGGAACTTGTCGGGCACGTCGGCCAGGTCAACGAGGTCCAGCGCTTCGTGCACGCGCTCCGCGATCTCGCGATCGGTGAGCTCGCCCTGCTTGCGCAGGCCCATGGCGACGTTGTCGGCCACGTTGAACGAGTCGAACAACGCGGCGAACTGGAAGACGTAGCCGACGCGGGCGCGCAGCTTGTACAACTCCTTGCGCGCGAGCTTCGGCACCTCGAGGCCGTCCACCCACACCTCGCCCGAATCCGGCTCCAGGAGGCCGACGATGTGCTTGATGGCCACGGACTTTCCGCTGCCCGAGTAGCCGATGATGACGACGGTCTCGCCCTCGGGGACGTCGAGGGTGAATCCGTCGAGGACGGTCTTCGACCCGAAGGACTTGTGGACGTCGATGAGGCGGATCATGAGGCGGAGTGGAGGCGGGGGTAAGAAATGTGATCAAAGTCCGGGATTGACGCAAACCGGGACACGTCTCATGCGTTCGAGACGTGTCCCGGTCGTGGGTGCAGCGCGGCGGGGGCAGTCCCCCGCCGCGTCAGAGACTTCAGGCGGCGAAGCTGCCGAGCGCGCGGCCGACGTCGCCCTCGCGGAGCCGCTTGAGCGCGCGGTCACGGAGCTGGCGCACCCGCTCGCGGGTGACGCCGAGCATGGAGCCGATCTCCTCGAGCGTGTGCTCGCGCCCGCCTTCGAGGCCGAAGTAGAGGCGCAGCACCTTGGCGTCGCGCGGCGGCAGCGTGCCGAGCGCCTGCTCGATCTCGTCGGTGAGGAAGCGGTTCATCGCTTCCTCCTCGGTGTCGGGCATCTCGTCGGCCACGAAGCGCTCGATGAGCGAGCGGTCGCCTTCCGGATCCATGGGCGCATCGAGCCGGACGTCGCTGGTGTTGAGCGCGGCGAGCGACTGGACCACGTCCACCGAGAGGCCCGTGAGGTGCGAGAGCTCCTCGGGGCTCGGCTCGCGGTTGAGCTTCTGCCGGAGGATTTCCGAGGCCTTGATGATTCTCGAAAGGTCGGCGGTGCGGTTGAGGGGCACGCGCACGGTGCGCCCCTGGCGCGCCAGCGCCGAGAGGATGGCCTGCCGGATCCACCAGACCGCGTACGAGATGAACTTGACGCCCTGATCGGGATCGAATTTCCGGGCGGCCGTGAGCAAACCCACGTTTCCCTCGCCGATGAGGTCGATGAGGGGAAGGCCGCGGTTCTGGTACTTCTTGGCCACGGAAATCACGAAGCGCAGGTTGCGCTTCACGAGTTCCTGCAGCGCGTCCTGGTCGCCCGCGCGGATCTTCCGCGCCAGCTCGATCTCCTCCATGCCCTTGAGCAGGGGATACGTGCTGACCTCGTAGAGGTATTGATCCAGGATGTCGCGCTCGGGCTCGCTTGGCGCGATGCCTGCCGGCGCGGCACGCCGGCGGCGGCGCTTGACTTCGGTCATGTAATGCCTCGAACGGACTGCGTGTTGAATGATCTATGAGCTGCGGCGCGGTGCGTCGCGAAGCTGGACTGCCGGAGTGTGCGCGGCGAACGGCGCACGAGTCCCCATCTATAGACACGATGGGAGGCGACAAAAAATACCGCTTTAACGGGGAATCGCCAGTCCCCTTCGTTGACACGTATTATACGCTTGGATATACTTCGCGGTTCCTGACAACCCGCATTCTTTGCGGGATGTCCCCGGGGGCGTAGCTCAGTTGGGAGAGCGCTTGAATGGCATTCAAGAGGTCAGGGGTTCGATTCCCCTCGCCTCCATCGGCGCCGGATCATCGGCGCTGACGGCCGGGTCGAACGACGACATCCGCAACACGACCCGGATATCGCGGGAATAGCTCAGTTGGTAGAGCACAACCTTGCCAAGGTTGGGGTCGCGGGTTCGAGTCCCGTTTCCCGCTCTCTGTTTTCGATACATGTGATGAACCGCTCCACGGACCGGGAAGTTCCCAAGAGCGGTACGGGCGGTTAGCTCAGTTGGTTAGAGCGCCACGTTGACATCGTGGAGGTCACAAGTTCGAGTCTTGTACCGCCCATGCCCCATGCATCCGATCAGGAGCATGGGGTTTTTCGTGGCCGCGAAGCAGCAACGGATTTCGACGAGGCGTCGACGCACCGCAACGCTTCGCGGATCAACCCGTTGCCCTGCCTCTCGCGCCCGGGTAATTTTGACGACTACGCCGTTCCGGCGTAGGTGGTTGCAGCACAAGCGACTGCGTTGCGCCCGTAGCTCAATTGGATAGAGCATCTGACTACGGATCAGAAGGTTGGGGGTTCGAGTCCCTCCGGGCGCGTAACGCGGACGCACGGCATCAAACAGTCGACGGGGCGTAGCTTAGCCCGGTAGAGCGCCTGCTTCGGGAGCAGGAGGTCGCTGGTTCGAATCCAGTCGCCCCGACTGATCACGAGCCCCTGCCATGCAGGGGCTCGTATTATTTGGGCGCCGATGCCGACGCGCCCCGCCGCATCCACATCGCGTAGACGACGCCGTTCACGATCAGCACCGCGCTCCCGAGCACGAACTGCGCCCGCCGTGTGAGTCCGGCCGGATACATCACCGCCGTGATGTAGTGGGCGACGAACCCGCCCGAGTATCCGGCCCCGCCGCCGCGCGCGCGCAGCCAGTTCTCGAGCGGCGTGAGCGGGCAGATGAATCCCACGTACTCGATGACCGCCCCATAGAGCGCCACCGGCACGTGAACCCAGGCGAGCCGCCGCCACCGCAGCGCGAGCAATCCGCCGCCCACGACGAACAGCACGAACCCGAAGTGCGCGAGCAGTACGACGTTCGCCGCCGCCTCGAACCACATCGTCCGGCTCCCCCCTGGCATCGGCCCCCGCCGTCGCGGCGGCCTACGACGCATCCCGCGGCGCGCCAGTGCCCGCGCCTACCGCGCAGGCACTACGGCCAGTGCTGCAGGCACCCGCCGCTCCCGGCATTGACCCAGTTCATCTGGATCAGCCAGTTCACGCCACCGACGGTCTGGTTGTACGTACCGGTCGCTCCGGACTGCGTAGTCCCGAATTTCCAGGCGCACTTGTCCGCGTTCTCGTACCCGCGCCGGTCGTACCAGGCGTTCAGATCCTCGTCGGTCGCGGTTTCCTCCGTCTCGTGCGCCACGACGTTCACCTCGGCGGCAGCGGCGAAGTCGCTCGAGGGCGAGATGCCGGTGCCGGCGGTGCAGGCGCTCGGATAGGAGGCCGTGTACGGCATCACCGCGTACTTCACGTCGTTCCCGTTCCAGGTGAAGCGACCGTGGTACGCGCAGTACGACGAGCCGAACCCGCCGCCCAGATTCACACCGGGCCCGCTGAACACGATGTACAGCGTGGACGGATCGTATGCCAGCGGACCGCCGTTCGCGGTGAAGCTCGCGGTGACTTCATTCATCACTTCGGCATCGGTGACGTTCTGACCCGACACCGGCGCGTTGTTGCCGTCCGCCCAGAATGCCGGATACGCCAGCGTGTTTCCGACTGACGCGCCGGAACCGTCGGTGTAGGTCGAGTTGATGTTCCAGTATGGACTCCCGCCCAGCGCACGCATGAAGAGGCCGACCAGCGACCCATCGGAACTTCCGGGCCCGCTCGTGCCCGGCGTGGGACCGCCGTTGTAAATGGTCGTCGCCGACCAGTAGATGGCCGCCACTTGCGGCGCCGCGATCACCGGACCGCCGTGATAGGAGATGCCCGTGTTCGTGCTGGTGCCGCCGCCACCACCGCCGTGGCTTCCCTTGGCCGCGCCAGCGCCGCGAATCGCGAAGAAGTGCCGGTACGGGTTGCCCTGCGCCGCACCGTTGGGAGCGCCCCCGATGTCGAACGCAGGTGAGTCGGCCCGGGGCGAGGTGAGCGGGGTGGGCGAGTCGGAGCACGAAACGGCCACCAGCAGCAGCGCCGACGCAGCGATGATGGACCACTGGCTTCGTGACATGGTGCACTCTCTTGGATAGGGGCGCCGGATTCCGGCAGGGGTGGGGTGGGAGCTCCATTGTACGACAAACGGGCCCCCTGTCCAGAGACAGAATCACGTTAGCCGGCGAGCCCATGCATTCTGAGCGCTGGCCCTGCAGCCGTGGATTCGCGAGCTTCCTCGCGCCCCCCGCGGCGCGGGCCTTACCGCGCCAAGTCGACCTCACCAGGATCCGTTCGTGCCGTTCACTCTGCTCGCCCTGCTGCTCTGGGCGGCGCCGCCGGCGCCGCACACCCCGCGACCGGCCTCCACCGCGGCGCCGTCGCTCGCGAACGCGTTCCTCGAGGCCGACTTCGGCGCGCGAGGGCTCACGCGCCTCCTGAACCGGCCGCTGCACGACGTCCGCGACTTCGCGCGCGATGACTTCCGCGTCACGATCGACCGACGCACGTACGACAGCCGGACGCTCGAAGCCCCGGCGCGAGAGGCCACGCCCGACAGCGTGGCGTTCGCCTGGACTGCCGGCCCGTACCGCATCCGCGTGACGTACGAGCTGCGGCCCGGCTGGCGCTTCCTCAGCAAACGGCTCTCGATCACCTCGAGCGGTGACGGATTCCACGTCGACAGTGTGGCCGTCTGGAGCGACAGCCTGACCCGCGCGCCTTCGGACGTGTACGTCGTCCGGTCCACACACCAGCGGCTCGGCCCCCGCGACTATGCCGCCGCGCTTCGCTTCGACGGCGCGCGCGGGCTGCTGGCCGTCGTGCAGAATCCGTTCCTGCACGTCTCTTCCGCCGGCAGTCGATTCTCGATTTCCTACGCGCCGGACATGGACTGGCGCTCCGGCTACGGGCCGTTCATGAGCGACCGCGGGCTCGTCGGCACGTACCGGCTCACCGGCCGACGGCTGCCCGACCGCATGCGCCCGGAATGGGCGCTGGACAGCACCGCGGTCGCGCCGGGCCTGGACGAGGCGGAACGGGACGCATTCACGGGAATGGTCCGCGCGTTTCTGATCGACCCGCCGTCGCGGCCGATCAACGTGTTCGTCGGCTGGACGGCCAACGACTATCAGATCGACGTGGCCACCGACTCGGGACGCGCCGAGTACGAACGGCTGCTGCACCGCGCGGCACAGATGGGCGCCGAGTACGCGCTGTACGCGCCGTCGAACTCGGCGCTCTCGCGGCGCGACTCCAGCGTCGACGACTGGAGCTGGGAGCACGTGCTCTGGCTGGGCCTCGGCCAGAAGATCCGGAAGAACGAGTGGCAGATCGCGTCGAGCCCGATTCCGCCGTCGGTGCGGACGATGCTCGACTACGCGAAAACGCAGCACATCAGGCTGCTCGCGTACGTGTACCCGGTGCTCCCGTTCGCGCAGGACAGCGCGTGGCTGGTCACCTCGCGGGGAAAGCAGTGGGCGAGCCTGGGCGTCCGCACATGGCAGGACTGGCTGATCCACGCGCTCGTGCAGTTCCACGACCGCACGGGCATCGCGGGCTATTCCTTCGACCACACGTTCCTCACGTACCCCGGCACGAGCGTGTACGCGCAGTGGTACGGGTGGCGCCGAGTGATGGAGACCATCAAGCGCGAACGCCCCGACCTGGTGATCGACGGCCGGCAGGCGTACCAGGAGTACGGCCCGTGGAGCTGGCTGGCGGGCTCCTATCCGCATCCGACTTCCACCGACGAGCAACCCGAGAGCTTCGTCCCCTTCCCGGACCTCCACTTCGGCCGCGTGTCGGCCGACCGCGAGCGGTACACGGCGTACCGCTACCGCAACTATGAATTCGCGCCCAGCGAGATCGTGCCCGGCTACATCACGCACCAGACTTCGCGCAGCGACGGCACGGGCGACATGCCGTTCGTACGCACCGACAGCGGCCCGCAGCTCGTGCGCTTCCGCGCCCGCGACTGGGACTACCTGGGCTGGCGGTACTCGCTGATCTCCTCGATCGCGATCGCCGGCTGGAACAACGTGATCGACATGATTCCCGCGCGCGACTCGGCGGAGTACGCCGATTTCTCGCCCGACGACGCGGCGTTCTTCCGCCGCTGGCTCGACTGGACGGCGGCGCACCGCGAGCTGCTGAGGCGGACGCGCACGATCATCGGACAGCCGGCCGTGGGACGGGTGGACGGCACCGCGGCGGCGATGGACGACAGCGGGTACGTGTTCCTGTTCAATCCCAATGCACGGCGCCTGACCGCGCAGTTCGCGCTCGACTCGTCCCTCGGCCTCGCGCCGGGTCACGCGCCGGCACTGGAGCTGCGTGAGGTGTACCCGCGCGAGGGAGTGCGCATCGGAAAGCCGGGCGCCGGGCTCTGGCGCTACGGCGACCGCGTGTCGCTCCCGATGGACGGCGCGTCGGCAGTGGTGCTGGAGGTGCGTCCCTTCGACGCCGCGATGGGGCAGACGATGCTCTACGGCGCCCCCGGACGCGCGTCGGCGACCGCCTCCGGCATCACGCTGCGCGACGTCACGGGCGAGCCGGGGACGACGGCACACGTGCTGGTGACGCTCCCCGCCGGCGCGGTGCCGGCGCCCGACTCGGCCACCGTGAACGGCGTGCCGGTGCCGGTGCGCCGCATCGCTCCGGATCGCGTGACGCTCGACGTGGCCTTCGCCGGCACCGAATTCGGGAAGCTGCAACAGGTGGGCCGGTACGATTCGACGTTCACGGGCGGGACGTTCCGCGGCGCGTTCACCATCCCGCAGCGGATCTTCGACCAGCTGCAGGCACGGCAGCGCGCGTGGCCGATTCCGTGGACCACCGAGGATTTCGAAACCACCTGGCTGGCGCCGCAGCGGCTGCTGTTGTTCGTGGACATCGCGCAGCCCGACTCCAGCTGGGAGCCGCGGATGACGATCGACGGCACGGAGGTAGCGCTGCAGAAGGCGTACTCGTCGGTGCGCCCGGTGCGCTACGACCTCGTGGGCTATTACGCCGACGTCTCGCTGCTCAGCACGGACGTGCGGCACACGGTGACGCTGCAGCTCCCCGCCTTGCGACCCGGGCAGTTCCAGGGTCTCTTCTTCGAGAACGTGGAACCGCAATACACGGACGCCATCGTCCGCGAACCATAGGGAGACTCGATGAACAGCTTCGTTTCGCTCCTCTCCGCCCTCGCGGTCGCCGGATCGGCCGCCGCATGGAGCGGCGCCGCCGCCGCTCCTTCCGCGACGCCGGCGCCGCCGGCCCGCAACGGACTCGCCCTCACGCCCCCCATGGGGTGGAACAGCTGGAACCGGTTCGGCTGCAACGTGAGCGACAGCCTGATCCGCGGCATGGCCGACGCGATCGTGGCGAGCGGAATGCGCGACGCCGGCTACCAGTACATCACGATCGACGACTGCTGGCAGGTGTCACGCGACGCCGACGGCACGATCGTCGCCGATCCGGCGCGCTTCCCCCACGGGATCAAGGCGCTGGCCGACTACGTGCACGGCAAGGGGCTGAAGTTCGGGATCTACACCGACGCCGGCCGCTTCACCTGCCAGCACCGCCCCGGGTCGTACGGCCACGAGGTGCAGGACGCGAAGACGTACGCCGCGTGGGGGGTGGACTACGTGAAGGTGGACTGGTGCAACGCCGAGGGGATCGATGCGCCGGCGCAGTACGCGAAGATCCGCGACGCGCTGCTGCACGCGGGGCGTCCCATCGTCTTCAGCATTTGCGAATGGGGGAGCAACCGGCCGTGGGAGTGGGCCGACACCACGGGCAACCTCTGGCGCACCACGGGCGACATCTGGGACAGCTATCAGAGCATGGTGGCCAACGTCGACCTCTCCATGCAGTACTGGCACGCGGCGGGGCCGGGGCACTGGAACGACCCCGACATGCTGGAGGTGGGCAACGGCGGGATGACCCCGGACGAGTATCGGGCGCACTTCAGCCTCTGGGCGGTCATGGCGGCACCGCTGATCGCGGGCAACGACGTGCGGGCGATGGTCGACACGACGTCGCGGCAGGCGCGGATCACGCGCAGCATCCTGCTCAACCGCGAAGTGATCGCCGTCGACCAGGACTCGCTGGGCGTGCAGGGCATGGTCGTGCAGGACTATCCGCCCGAGCTGCAGGTGTGGGTGAAGCCGCTCGCGGACGGCTCGAAGGCCGTCGTGCTGTTCAACCGCGCGTCGGTGCCGTCGGAGATCACCGCCAACTGGCGGCGAGTGGGCCTTGCGACCACCAGGGCCACGGTGCGTGACCTCTGGGCGCACAAGGACCTGGGCGTGATCGAGAACCACTACACCGCCAACGTGCCGTCACACGGGGTCGTGATGCTCCGCGTGACGCCGGCCGGCCAGTAGCGCGTTCCGCCGTTCCGGGCCGGCCGTCTCCCGCGCGGGAAGCGGCCGGCCCGTGCGGCCCTCGCTACTTCTCGGCACCGAACCTGAACACCGTTTCCGAGTGGAAGCTCTGCCCGGGCCGGAGCACCACGCTCGGAAAGATCGGATGGTTGGGCGAGTCGGGGTAGTGCTGGGTCTCGAGCGTGAAGCCATAGCGGTTCTTGTACACGCCGCCGATCCCCGCGAACGAGCCGTCGAGGAAGTTGCCGGTGTAGAACTGCAGGCCGGGCTCCGTGGTGTACACGTCGAGCGTGCGTCCGGTGGTCGGTTCGACGACGCGCGCCGCGTGCACGATGCTGGTGGAATCCTTCCGGTTCAGCACGAAGTTGTGGTCGTACCCGCCGGCGAACCGGAGCTGCGGGTTGTCGTCGTCGATGTGGAGGCCGATGGCCATCGGCGCGCGGAAGTCGAAGGGCGTCCCGGCCACCGGCACGATCTTGCCCGTGGGAATCATCGTCGAGTCGATGGGCGTCATCGAGTCGGCGTTGATGGTCACGATGTGCTTGAGGATGTCGCCGTTGCCGGCGCCGGCCAGATTGAAGTAGCTGTGGTTCGTGAGATTGATGATCGTGGGCTTGTCGGTCGTCGCCTCGTAGCCGATCACCAGCTCGTTCTTGTTGTTCAGCGTGTACGTCACACGCAGCGCGAGCGTGCCGGGATAGCCCTGGTCGCCGTCGGGGCTGGTGTGGGTGAGCAGCAGGCCGACGCTGGACGGGTCCGTGAGCGGCTCGACGTTCCAGATCACCTTGTCGAAGCCGACGAGTCCGCCGTGCAGCGCGTTCACGCCATTGTTGATCGCCAGCGTGTAGGTCTTGCCGTCGAGGGTGAAGCGCCCCCTGGCGATCCGGTTGGCGAACCGCCCCACGATCGCGCCGAAGTAGGGCGAGTCCTTCACATACTTGGACAGCGTGTCGAAGCCGAGCACGATGTCGGCGAACTTGCCGTCGCGGTCGGGGGTCCGGATGGACTGGATGATGCCGCCGTAGTCGAGCACGCGCACCTCGACGCCGTTGGCGTTGCTGAGCGTGAACACGTGCACCGAGTCGCCGTTGGCGAGCACCCCGAAGGGTTCGCGCCGGACGCTGAGGGCACGGGCGGATTCGGGAGTCCTGGACATGCAGCCCGCCTGGAGAATGAGGGCGCCGAGCAGCGCCGACCGGAAGATGCGACCCGCCGAGCGGGGTGACGCGGCCGTGTGGCCCGCGCGCGTTGGGATCATGCGTCGGTCCTCAACCGATGCCCGCGCGCGCCCGGGCCGCAGCGATGACGGCGGCCATGACGTCGCGGTGCTTCGAAAAAGTGTCGTCCACAATGTTGAGCGTGGGAATGGCGTCTGGCGAGAGCGACAGTCTGGCGGGATCGAACCGGCCGAACCCCGACTCGTGCACGCCGCTGGAGCCCCGCCCCGGCGCGGGGTGGCTGAGATGCTGGAAGAACCGCGCGTAGCGTTGAACGGCATCCTTGAACAGTCCTCCACCGCCCGATTGGTAGAGCGGGATGAACTCCAGCAGTCCGTCGTAGTGCATCTCGCCGCAGGCGAGCACCGTGGGATACCGCCGCCGCAGTTCGCCGACCATGCGGCGCATTCCGGCGTGCATGTCGGCCCTGGGATTGTTCACCCATCCCCCGGCGATGTCCAGGAAGTACGCGTCCACGCCGTAGCGATCGATGCAGTCGGCGATGCGCCCGGTGAGCCACTCCCGCCAGGAATCGACGCCGAGGTTCATGTAGGCGAGCCATCCCTCCTGGTGGCGGTCGTTGTCCCAATCGACCCAGTTCAGATCGAGCTCGTCACCGTCGATCTTCGCCGTCAGGCCGTCGGCGATCTGCCCGTACATCGCGAGCTTCTTGTTGGCGGCGTTGGCGCCGAACATCGGCATCATCCGGAAGCCCATCGCCTGCGCGTCACGGATCAGCGTGCGGAATCCCGCCTCGCCGCCCATGCGGTCCGACGCCCGGTACAGCGGATAGTCCCAGTAGTACCGGCCGTCCCACGCCGAGATGAACACGAGCACGCGGCCAGCGGGCATCTGCGCCGCCGTCCAGCGCAGGATCTCGAGCATGCGCGCGTAGTCGTTGAACACGTAGCCCGTGTAGTGCTGGCCGTGGAGCGTCAGCACGAGCGCCGTGTCGCGCAGCCAGTCCGGAACGTCCGGGCGCGTGTCGAAGGGCCGCAGGCGGTACGCCCGCGCGAGATGCGCGTAGTGCGCGGCGACGACGCCCGCGGCATCCGCGCTCCGCCCGAAGCGCCACGTGGGGACGACGAGCTTCGTCTCGTTGCGCCAGCCGTCCTCTTCGAAGATCGCCTCGACGCGATAGCCGTCCGGCCCGGGCTGGAAGTAGAACCGCTTGGTGCGCACCTGGTCGTCGAGCGACTGCAGATAGAAGAACTCGTCTTCGCTCTTGCGCACGAGGGCCAGCGGCGTCGTCAGGCCGCCGGCGCCGCCGGGCCCGAACAGGTCGCCGCCGCTGAACGGATAGCCGAACAGCAGCTCGTCGTCGCGCGGATCGAAGAACGAATAGCCCGTGGACACGCGGCCGCGCGGCACGCCGCGCACGATGGTGGACACGGTCTTGATCGGCTGCCCCATGTCGACCGTCACGTCCACGGTCACGGCGTCGCCGTCGCGCTGGAGCCGCGCCGTGAGCGTCCCCTCCGCCAGCACCTGGCCGCCCGCCCAGGTGAACCGGCGGCACGTCAGCGTCAGCGCGTCGCCCGACGACTCGGCGCGGATCGCCGCCGGATCGAGCGCGTAGGCGTTCTCCCGCGTGAACACGATGAAGCCGAACCGCAGCCCGGCGAACGGCACCGACGGCTCGGGAAAGTCGAAGCTGAACTTGTCGTATCCGCGCCCGCGCGGCGGGATGTACACCTCGCTCGTCGACACCAGCGGCAGCACCGGCACGGGCGCGCCGGCGCCGGCCGGCTGACGGATGCTCGCCTGGCCGCGGCCCGGACCCGCGGCGTCCAGCGCGCCCGGCGGAATCATTCCCGATGCGCCGGCCGCGCCCAGCAGCTTCAGCGCGTCGCGGCGCGACATCGAATCGCTCATGCCACCGCCTCCGAGTTCCCGAGTCCGGTCATCATGCGGAGCAGCAGGTCCTGGTCGGCGCGATCGCGCGGCACCTCGCCCATGATGCGCCCGGCCCGCAGCACGAGAATGCGCGACGAGAGGTTGAGCAGCTCGGGCAGCTCGCTCGAGATGAGGATGATCCCCGTGCCGTTCGACGCCAGGCGGTCGATCCAGGCGTGCAGCTCGGCCTTGGTGCCCACGTCCACGCCGCGGGTCGGCTCGTCCAGGATCAGCACGCGCGATTCCGCCGCGAGCCACTTGGCAAGCACCAGCTTCTGCTGATTGCCGCCCGAGAGGGCGGAGGTCCCGGTGTCGACGAGATTGGCCCGAACGCCGAGGCGGCCGAAATACTCGAGCGCCACGTCGCGTTCGCGCTGCCGCTGCACCCAGCCGTAGCGCGACAGCCGCTCGAGCGTCGGCAGCGTCGTGTTCTCCCGGCAGACGAGCGACAACACCAGCCCCTGCCGCTTCCGGTCCTCGGGCACGAATCCCAGGCCGAGCGCCATCGCGTGCCGCGGCGACCGCACGGCGACCGGCCGCCCCTCGACGAACACGCGCCCCTTCGCGTCGGGGTCCAGCCCGAACAGCGCCTGCGCCACCTCCGACCGGCCCGCGCCCACGAGCCCCGCCAGCCCCACGACCTCGCCGGCGCGAACGCGGAACGACACGCCGTCGAACCGGCCCGGATGCGAGAGCCCCTCGACGCGCAGCAGCTCCGCGCCCGGCTCGCGCCGCACGTGGCTCGGGAAGTACTGATCCAGTTTCCGCCCGATCATGAGCTGCACGAGCCCGTCCTCGGTGAGCGACGCCGTGGGCTGCGTGGCCACGTGGCGCCCGTCGCGCAGCACGGTGACCGCGTCGCACAGGTGGAAGATCTCGTGCATGCGGTGCGACACGTAGAGGATCGTCACGCCGCGCGCGCGGAGCTGCCCGATCAGCTCGTACAATCGGAGCGCATCGGCCTCGGCGAGGCTGCTCGTGGGCTCGTCGAACACGATCACGCGGGCGCCGCTGCCCACGGCCGCCGCGATCTGCACGCGCTGCTGCTCGGCGACCGTCAGATCGGCGACGCGCGTGGAGGGGTCGGTGGCGGCGCCGACGGCCGCCAGCAGCTCGCGGGCCCGCGCGCGCAGGGCGCGCCGCGAGACGAACCGGTGGCGCGCCGGCAGCGCGCCCAGGCAGAGGTTCTCGGCCACCGACATGTTCTCGCACAGCGCGAGTTCCTGGTGCACCATGGCCACGCCCGCCTGCAGTGCGTCGCGCGGACCGGCGAACCGCACCGGCTCGCCGCCGAGGAGGATGCGCCCCTCATCGGGCGCGATCAACCCGGAGAGAATCTTGCCGAGCGTGCTCTTCCCCGCGCCGTTCTCGCCGCAGATGGCGTGGCACGAGCCGGCCTGCACGTCGAACGACACGTCGTCGAGGGCGACGACGCCGGGAAATCGCTTCGTGATCCCGGCAAAGCGGACGGCGGGCGCGGGCATCGGCGGTCAGTTCGGCAGGGCGAGGTACGACGAATCGACGTCCGTGAAGCCCCAGGCCTTCAGCTGCCGCGCGTACGCGCCGAGGTTCGCCTTGCTCACCCGGATGAGATTCATCTGCACGTGCTCGGGCACGGCCTGGTGCAGCAGGACGTGGTCCACGATCGTGTTCACCGACACGTAGCCCCAGTCGTAGGTCGGCTGCGCGAGCAGCACCGGAGAGATCCCCTTCTGGATGTACGCGAGCTGCTGTGGCAGCGCGTCCACCGACACCACCTTCACCTTGGCGGGATCGAGCGAGGTGAGGAGGGCCTTGGTCCAGAGCGCCCATCCGCCGATCATCGCCCAGCCCTGGATGTTCGGATACGCGTTCATTGCGCGCATGACTTCGGCGGCCGCGTCCTGCGGCGTCTCGCGGTGGTAGAACGTGTTGAGGATATGGATTTTGGGATACTGCTTCGCCGCGTCCTTCACGCCCTGCACGCGCTTCTGCAGGTTGGGCGCGTTCTGGTTGCCGGCGAGGATGGCGATGTTGCCCGCGCTGTCCATCTGCACGGCGAGCTCGTCCATCACCTGGCGTCCGATCGCGACGTCGTCGCCGCCGTAGAACGAGAAGCGTTTGGAATCGGGCGCGTCGCTGTCGAACATCATCACCGGGACGCCGCGGGCCACGGCGGCGTTGATCGCATCGGTGACCTTGTTGGCGTCGCTGGTGGACATGAGGATCGCGTTGTCGCCCGCGTCCACCGCCTGCGCCACGCGCTGCGCCTGGACCTGCGCGTCCTCCTCGGGCGGCGTCAGCCAGTCGATCTTGATCGTGATGCCGAGCTTCCTGCTCTGTTCGGCGGCCGCCGCCTCGGCGCCGACGCGCCCCGAGAGGAACACGGGATTGGTGGAGCTCTTGGCGATCATCGCGATCGTGAACGTGTTGGGCAGCGAGCCGGCCGCTGCGGTGGCGGTGGCGCTGCCGCCGCCGGCGGCGGGCTTGCCGGAACCGCCGCACGCCGCCGCCCACGCGAGGGCGCTCGCGGGCGCGAGCCGGAGGAATCGAGAGCAACGGGACATCGGAAACTCCGGAGGTTGACGCGGCTACGCGGGCCGCGATGGTTCTCGACCGGCGCGCCGCGACAGCAGCCGCGACCCGCCCTGGTCGATGACGACGGCGAGAATCATCGCCGTACCGACGATGATCCACTCGTAGTTCTGATCGAGGTGCAGCGTGCGAATGGCCTGGCGGATGACGACGATGAGCATGGCGCCGAGCATGGCGCTCACGGCGCTTCCCTTTCCGCCGACCAGGCTCGCCCCGCCGACCACGGCCGACGCGATGACGTACAACTCGTAGCCGCTGGCGTCGGACGAGGTCGCGGAGCCGTAGTACCCGGCGCCGAGGAAGGCGGCGATGCCGGCCGTCAGCCCCGAGAGCACGAACACGCCGAGGGTGACACGCTTGACGCTGAGCCCGGCGTACCGGCTCGC
>DASVWS010000029.1:0-20818 GCA_036393095.1 Gemmatimonadaceae bacterium
CAATTTCGGCGAGAGGGCCGTGCCCGGAGCGGGACTTGAACCCGCACGCTCTTTCGAGCATGCATCTGTCAGGTGCACGTGTCTACCAGTTCCACCATCCGGGCACGTGAACGAAGATGGCGGAAACTGGTCGAGCCACCCGGCAAATCTCTCTTCGCTACCCCTCGCGGAAAGAGTAGCGATGTTCCCGGGCCGGCCCTTCACCCAAAGAACGCCGAACCAACCATTCCAATGGGCGAGGATACCGGTAACGAGAACGCCCGCCGCGAGAAGCGGCGCGCCGTTTCCGTCAGTCCAGCGCCGCCCTCGCCGCCACCCCCGCCGCCACCACCCAGCACGCGCCCGCCAGCGCCCACGTGACGAGGAACTCCACCCAGTTCGACGGCAGCCCCGGCTTGGCGATCACCGCCGGCACCCAGACCAGCATGGCGAACACGGTCAGCATGGCGGCTTCCGCGCCCGCCGACAGTCGCGGGTAGATGGCGAGTGTCGCGCCCAGGCCGGCCGCGACCTGCGCGCCGCCCATGACGGCGGTCCAGAACGTCGGATAGGGGAGCCAGTGCGGCACCAGCGACACCGTGCGCGCGTGGAACTCGAAGAAGTGCGAGAGCCCGAACGTCACCACGGAGAGTCCGAGCAGGACGCGCGCGACGGCCGGGCCGCGCTCGATCGTGAACGCTTTCAATCCGGAACGCACACTCGCTCCTTCGAGCGTCGCGAACAGCACCAGCGCGCCCGCGGCGAGCACGCCGACCTCGCCGATCGCGAACCAGCTGATTTCCCGTATGGGGTCCACTATCACCACCGGCACCCGGGTGAGCGTCCAGAGCAGCAGGAACGGAAGCAGGATGCGCGTGGCCGCCGGGGCCGAGCGTTCGAACAGCAGGCCGGCGCCGGTTCCGAGCATGAGGATGCCCGACGCGACGCCGACGGGCCGGAGCCACACGGTCCACGCGGGCGGGGCGGGCAGGAAGAGGAGCACCTGGTACCCGTACACGAGCACCAGCACGCCGACGCTGACGATGCCGGTGGCAAACAAGATCCGGGCGAGCTGCTGCGTTCGGTTCACGGGACGATCGCTCCGCGACGGTGCGCAGAGACGGTAGCGGCGGCGGGTGGGCGCCGCCAGCGTCTGCGCGAGGCGATACCGGACCCGTACAACACGGCGGGCAACCGAGGCGGCCTTGCCGTTCGGGTGTCCAGGCTCCATCATCCCGCCCATGCATACTCCCATTCGCCACTGGATGCGTCCGCCCACGGCGTCGATTGCGATGCTGTTGCTGGCGGCGATGCCGCTGGCCGCGCAGGGGCGCGGCCGCGGCGGCTTCGGCCCGCAAGGGCACCCCTACGATCCGAGCCCCATCGATGCGCCGCCGGTGGTGACGCACCATTCGATTCAGGTGGGCGGCCAGACCTACTCGTACACGGCCACGGCGGGACGTCTTCCGGTGCCGGATGCGGAGGGGAAGACCGAGGCCCACATCTTCTTCGTGGCGTATACGCTGGACGGCCAGAAGGACGAGAGCCAGCGTCCGCTCTCCTTCATTTACAATGGCGGGCCGGGCGAGCCGGCCATCTGGGTGCACGTCGGCGGGTTCGGCCCCAAGCGGATCGTGCTGCAGGACGACGGCTCGCTGCCGCCCCCGCCCTACCGGATGGTGGACAACCAGCAGACCTGGCTGCCGTTCACCGACATGGTGTTCATCGACCCCGACGGCACGGGCTACAGCCGCGCGGTGTCGGAGAAGGCGCTGGCCGCGACGTCGGGAGTGGCGGGCGACCTGCAGTCGCTGGGCGAGTTCATCCGCCTGTACCTCACCAGGTACGATCGCTACAGCTCGCCGCTCTACCTCGCGGGGGAGAGCTACGGCACGTTCCGCTCGGCGGGGCTGGCGGGATACCTGGCGCAGCGCGGCATCGCGCTGAACGGCGTGGTGCTGCTGTCGAGCGTGCTCGACACGCAGACGCTCGACGAATCCACCGACAACGACCTGCCGAACGTGCTGTTCCTGCCCACGTACACGGCCACCGCCTGGTACCACAAGAAGCTGCCGGCCGACCTGCAGAAGCTGACGCTCAAGGAGGCGGTGGCGCAGTCGGAGCACTGGGCGACCACGGAGTACATGCACGACCTCTACGAGGGCGACGCGCTGCAGGGCGCGGAAAGGCAGCAGGCCATTGCCCAGATGGCGCGCTACACCGGGTTGCCGGCGCAGCTGATCGACGACTACAACCTGCGCATCAGCTCGTCGCTGTTCGACGCCACGCTGCTGCAGGGCCAGAAGGAGTCCATCGGGCGGCTGGACGGCCGCATGGCGAGCTTCAATCGCACGCCCGGCGCCGAGCGCAACGATTTCGACCCCAGCTGGGTGCAGCGCCCGGTGTACACGCAGATGTTCACGCAGTACGTGCGCGACGACCTGGGCTACAAGACCGACGACGTGTACGGCGGCGGCATCGCGGGCTGGAACTACGACGGTTACGGCAACAACATGAGCCAGCTGCTGGAGAGCGCGTTCGCCAAGAATCCGTATATGAAGCTGCTGCTGGCCACCGGCTACTACGACTTCGCCTGTCCGTTCTTCGAGGCGGAGTACAGCATGCACCACCTCTTCCTGCCGCCGGACGTCCAGAAGAACATCACGGTGGAGCATTACGAGGTGGGCCACATGATCTACCAGGACGCGACGGCGCGCGAGGCGCTGGCGCGCGACATCCGCAACTTCATCGCCAACTCCGATCACCCCACGGCGATGAAGCTCGCACCCAGGTAGGGGGAGTTGATGTTCCCGGCGGCGGGCGATAGTATTACTTGATCAGGTAATACACCGCGGAGCCGCCGATGAAGATCACGACGAAGGGACAGGTCACCATTCCGGTGGAGGTGCGCGAGCGCCTCGGCCTCCTGCCGAACACCGAGGTGGAATTCGTCGTGCAGGGGACACACGCCGTGCTTCGCAAACAGCGGCGAAGCAAGCGCCGCGGCGCCAGGGTGGTGGCGCACCTGCGAGGCCGGGGCACGGTCCCGATGACCACCGATGAAATCCTGGCGTTGACTCGGGGCGAGTAGCGGCGTGCCGGGGGTCCTGGTGGACAGCAACGTCCTGCTGGACGTCCTGACCGAGGATCCGAAGTGGTACGCCTGGTCGGCGAGCGCCCTCGAGCGAGCGGCGGAATCCGAGCTTCTGATCATCAACCCGCTCGTATATGCGGAAGTGTCGGTTCGCTTCGCGCGCATCGAGGACCTCGATGCCGCGCTGCCGCCGGAATTCTTTCGTCGCGACGATCTGCCGTGGGAGGCGGGGTTCCTGGCCGGGAAGTGCTTTCGGCGTTATCGCCGCGCCGGGGGGCCGCGCCGCTCGCCGCTCCCCGACTTCTACGTCGGCGCCCACGCCGCGATCCGTGGTCACGCGCTCCTGACCCGCGACGCGACCCGTTATCGCACGTACTTCCCGACCCTGGAGTTGATCGCGCCGTAGCGCCCGGGTCCCCGCGGAGCGGGGGCCGAAAAAGAGAACGCCCGCAGCCTTCGTGGCCGCGTGCGGTTTGCCTTGCCAGGGCAGCGGCATCTCGCACGGGAGGAACCCAGCCCCTACTCCTCCGCCCGGAGCGCCACCACGGCATCCACGCGCGTCGTGGCCCGCGCCGGAACCAACGTGGCCAACAACCCGACGCCGAGCATCGCCGCGGCCACCGCCGCGAGCGTCACGCCGTCGGTGGGGCTCACGCCGTAGAGCAGGGCGCCGAGCAGGTGGTTGGCGGCGTACGCACCGAGCAGCCCGAGCGCGACGCCGGCCGCGGCAATGGCCAGCCCGCGCCGCAGGACCATCGCCGTGAGATTGGCCGGCGTGGCGCCCAGCGCCATGCGCACGCCGATCTCGCGCGTCCGCTGCCGCACCATGGCGGCCATGGTCCCGAACAATCCGATCGCGCACAGCGCCACGGCGGCGGCGGCGAACAGGGCGAGCAGGAACGCGTTGAGCCGGGGCTCGGCCAGCGGCTCATCGAGATACGTATGGAAGGGAGAGGCGCTGGCCAGCGCGAGGCCCGGCACCAACCGTGCGATCTCGCGGCGCAGCGCGGGCACGACGTCCGCCGGTGGGCCGCTGGTGCGCACCACGACCATCGTCGGCGCCGCCGCGAAGACCGACTGCGCCAGCGGGTAGTAGACGCTCGGCACCGCCTCGCGCAGCGCGTGGTAGCGCGTGTCGTGCACGACGCCGACGACGGTGGCCATGTGCTCGCCGTTGGTGCCCATGGCCAGCCGCTTGCCGATGGGATCTTCATCGGGCCAGTAGTATGCCGCGGCCGACCGGCTGACCATGATCACGCGCGCCGCGCCGGCGCGGTCGTCGCTCGTGAATGCGCGCCCCCGCAACACGGGCAGTCCCATGGTCGCGAAGTAGTCGGGCCCGACGAGCTCGATGTTGAGGATCGGGTTCAGGCTCGCCTGCTCCGCCGACTGCCCCTCGGCGGCGGGTCGTCCGCTCCACGCGGCCGATCCCGAGAAGGGCGCGGCGACCACGGGGGAGACGCCGAGCACGCCGGGAATGGCCTGCAGCTTCGGGGTGAGCGCTTCGAGCATCGCGTCCGTCGTGGCCGGGCTGTCGAACTCGTTGGCCGGCATCGCGAGGTCGGCCACGAGGAGATGCGACGAGTCGAAGCCCAGCGGGGCGCGCTCGAGATTCACCAGGCTCCGGGCGATGAGCGCCGCCGCCGACAGCACGACCACGGCGAGGGCGACCTGTGCCGCCACGAGGGCGCCCGCCGCCAGCCGGCTGCGCCGCGAGCCCGTTTGCCGGGTGCCAGACCGCAGCGCGTCCTGCAGGTCCACGCGCGACGCGATCACCGCCGGCCCGAGCCCGAACACGAGTACGGCGAGCGTGGTGATCGCGACCGCGGCGGCCAGCGCCGCCGCACTCATACCGATTTCGTCAAGACGCGGCGTGCCGGCGGGGGCAAAGGCGACGAACAGCCGCACGGCGCCCGTGGCGACCGCCACGCCGAGCACTCCGCCTGCGGCGGCCAGCAGGAGGTTCTCCGTGAGCAGCTGGCCGGTGATCGTTCGCCGGCCGGCGCCGAGGGCGAGGCGGACGGCGATCTCGCGCACGCGTCCGAGTCCGCGCACGAGCAGCAGGTTGGCGACGTTCACGCAGGTGATGAGCAGCAGCAGCGCCGCGGCGACGGCGAAGGCGACCAACGCCGGTTTGGTGTTGCCGAGCACGAGGTTCGGCAGCGTGTGGGCGACGCCGCGGAAATCGTGCTGCGTAACGGGCGCGTGGGGCCGGGTGAAGAACGCCGAGAGCTGGTCCGCCGCGTCGGCCGGGGATGCGCCGGGGGCGAGCCGGCCGACGATGTCGAAGCCCAGGTACTTCATGGCCGAGCGCGGCAGCGACGGCGCGATGGACGCCCAGAACTCGGTGCCCGCCGGGTAGTCCAGCCCCGGCGGCATCACGCCGATAATGGTATACGTATGGACGCCGTCGTAGAGCGCGAGCGGGCGGCCCAGGACGTGCGGATCGCCGCCGTAGCGCTGTTGCCAGGCGTCGTAGCTCAGCACGGCCACCGGGGCGGCGCCGGGCGAGTCGTCGGCGGGCCGCAGGGCCCGGCCCAGCGCGGCGCGGGCGCCGAGCACGCTGAAGAAGTTGCCCGAGACGAGGGCGCGGCGCAGGCGGGACACGCGGCCGCCGTCGTGGATGGCGATCGGCGCCGAGCCGAACCAGGCGAAGTAGGCGGCCTGGCGGAGGGCGCGGGACTGTCGCGCGAAGTTCGCGGCGTCGTACACCGGGTAATTGTCGTAGCGGCCGTCGAGGCTCCTGGCCCAGAGCACGACGATGCGGTTCTGGTCGTGCACCGGAAGGCGCCGCAGCGCCATCGCGTCGGCCACGGTGAAGACGGCGGTGGCGAGGCCGATGCCCAGGGCCAGCGTCAGGGCCGCGGCGACGAAGAAGCCCGGGGCGCGGCGGAGGGAGCGCGCGGCGAGGCGGAGGCGTTGGACGATTCGGTCCAGGTGATCAGGAGGACGGCGCGGCCTGCTCATGGCTCCAATCTCTCACCGAATGGCGCCTCCGGGAATGTCGGGGCGGTTCAACGCCGACTGCGCGGTCCACGTCGGGAACGGGCCTGCTTACCCGGCGCGCGGCAGCGGCGTGAGCTTCGCGATCTGACCGGCGTCGTCGGACCGAAGCGCGTGCCAGAGGTCCCAGTCGGACTGCAGCCCCAACCAGAAATCCGCGCTCATCCCGGTGACTTGCGCAAGGCGCAGCGCGGTGTCGGGCGTGACCGCGCGCTTGCCGCGCACCACCTCATTCAGGCGGGGAAACGACACCCCGAGCCGCACCGCGAAGGCCGACTGCGAAACGCCGAGGGGCTTGAGAAACTCTTCGAGCAGCATCTCGCCGGGGTGTACGGGGGGAAGCTCCGTGGGCAGACGGCGGCGCACGAGTGGGCGTGCGGCGCGCGATACCGCTTTCGCGCGCTTAGTGGTAGTCGGTGACTTCGACTTCGTCCGCATAGCCGTCCTCCCATCGGAAACAGACCCGATACTGCTGGTTGATTCGAATGCTGTATTGACCACGGCGCGACCCGCCGAGTCGCTCCAACCGGTTGCCCGGCGGGACGGCAAGTTCGCGAAGATCGCGCACGCGGTTGATCTGCGTCAGCTTGCGCCGAACGACGGCCCACAATGCGGCGGGGCACGCCGCCCGCGCTCTCCGGCTGTCGAGACCGTTGAAGAGGTCCTCGGTGGCGGCGTCGGAAAAGCTGCGTATCACGGTATGTATTATAACGGGAGGCGTCTATTCGCGGCACCGGTTCCTCCGCGGGTCGAAGTCACAGCATGTGACTTCAAACGCTCGAACTCTGCGCCGGCACCTCAATGTGGCCCGTGCGAGGGCATGCGGGGGGACCGATTCGGCTCCGCGGGTGCCGAACCCCCGCGGCCCACCCCACAGCCCCCGGCAAGGGGTGTGTCGCGAACATGCGCCGAATCGGAGGATATCGAGCTCTGTCACGAGGCCAGAACCGGAGCCCGGACCAACGAGTGCCCCGGCCGCGCGGCGGCAAGGAGAATTGACCCCCTTGCTCGGCGTCGGAATCCACGGCTTCTGCCCCAACCTGATCCGGACCTGCCCATGACGCGCCCCGCGGGCGGATTCGACTCGGACGCCGGCGAGCGGTATATTTCCTGCATGATCGCACCGCATCCCGCACTGGAAGAGTTCGAGGCCCGGCAGGCCCGTGAAGCGCACATCGGGCGTTCCTATGCGGATGCGCTGGCCCGCTTCACGGCCCTGTGGGTGTACGCGCGCGAGATCAATCCCGCGCTCGGCGCGGAGTGGACGGAAGATGTCGAAGCGGCGATTGCGGTCGGCCGCGCGCTCAATGGCCTCTCCCCAGCCGCCTGATTTCGGGGAGTTCATCGCGAGGCATGCGATGCCCTGGACCTCGAGCCATTGCCGGCCGACGTCGAATCCTTCGTCCGGGATACGTTCGTGCTGCCGTTGCGCCACGCGTCGACGGGCGTCCGCGTCGACCTGATCTTCTCGACGACCGCTTACGAACGCCAGGCCATCGCGCACGCCTTGCGCGTGCCGGTCAGTGGCGTTCCCGTGCCGTTCGCGACCGCCGAGGATCTGTTGATCCACAAGCTGTTCGCGGGTCGGCCGCGGGACCTCGAAGACGCCATCGGCGTGGCCCGGCGCAATCGCCAGACGATAGACTGGGAGTACCTCGCCCGATGGGCTGCAGAATTCGCCGCCGTTCCGGGACGCGAAGGGATGCCCGACCAGGTGCGCCGCCTGCGCGATCAAGCATAGGTCACCCGGAACGCCTCCCGGGCCTCCGCCTACTGCGCCGGCCCGATGCGCATGACGGGATGGATTTCCCAGATGGTGCCGCGCGACTTCCCGACCTGGTCGGGGTGGTCCGGATCGAGCAGCAGCCACCCGCTCACCTGCACGCGTTGGCCCGCATGCGCCCACGCCGCGAGCTGATGGATGTCCCAGGACTGCTGTTGCAGCGCGCGCACGCGCGGGGTGATCTCGATGACGATCGCCTGCGCCTTGTCGCGGGCCGCGGCCTCCGCCTCCGTGGACACCAGCCACAGGTGCCAATCATGCCAAGCCGCGGCCTGCGACTCGCAGTTGGTGGCCTCCGGCCCCTCCTGCTTCACGGCGATCAGGTACCCGGTGACCCTGACCGCCGCCCGTTCGTACTTCGCTACCGACGCGGACTCGGCGGCCGACCAGTCGTACCGGCGGCGCGGCAGGTGCTTCCAGGGCAAGGCGAGCACCGAGCCGAACGACACGTCGGTGTAGTTTCCCGTGTCGATCCGGTTCTTCAGGAGATCGGTATCCGTGTCCACGGGGCTGCCGGCGCGCGTCGGCGCCCCGATGTCGGCGCAGTGCGGGTCGTCGGCTTCCTTGGGCGCCACCTTGGCCAACTTCGCGATCGTGCTGGTGTCCGCCGGCACACGCGCAGGAGGTACCCGCTCCGCCCAGGCCGCGGTAGTCGCAACCACCAAGCCGAGCACGACTCCGGCAACATGCGCATGGCGCGATTTCATCGCTCAGCCCCTCCGGTGCGCGGTCCGGCGGCAATCCGCTGCCTTGCGGCTTGACCGCCGGTGCACGGTTCGACGCTAAGATCGCCGGTCGGTTCGCGCAAGCGTGACTTAGGCGAACGCTGATTGGCGGGCGGCGTACACGGGCGGACGGTCGTCGTCGACGCGAACTGCAGGCCGCGCGGCCGCGCCAAACCGTGGAGCGTGACGCGCATCAGATGGGAGTGACGAATCCGCCGCCGGTATCCGGGCAGGTGAAGCTCAGCGCCGACCACTGGACGGAGGCGCCACCGGCGACTTTCTGTCCGATGGTGATGTGTCCGTTGGGCGCGCGCAGGGTCGCCTGGGCCTGGCCATCGACGGCTTCGCCGATGATGATGTTTCCATTCAAGGAGGTGATGTCGGCTACGGCGTGCTGATCGATGCCCTGGTCGATATGAACGTCGCCGTGGGCGACGATCGTGACGACGGAGTGTTGGTCGATCTTCTGGCCGATGTGCACAGTGGTGCCGGCGGTCATCGTGGCCACGCTGTGCTGGTCGACCTTCTCGCCGATCTCGATCGAGCGTTGCGTGGTAATGGTAGCGCGGGAATGCTGGTCGACCTTCTGATCGATACGAATTTCCCGTTCGGCCTTCAAGGTCGCCTGGCTGTGTTCATCGATCTTCTGGCCGATGTGGATGCCGCCCCTGGTGGACGTGATGATGCCGGTGGACCACTGGTCGATCTTCTGCCCGATGGTCACGTCGCCGTGAGCGAGGATGGTGGCCTGCGAGTGCTGGTCGATCTTCTCACCGATGGTGACACTGCCGCAGGCAGTGAGCGTTGCGGCTGAATGCTGGTCGACCTTGTGCTGGATGGTGATGGCGCCGTGCTGACTGGTGAGTTCCAGGGTGAAGCCGCTGTCGACGTTGTCGACGATCGCGTCTCCATCGGTGGACTTGACCGCGGTGTTGGGTCCGCTGAAGACGCCCAGGTTCACGGGTGGGAACGGCTTGCGGGGCGCGCAATTGGCAGGCAGGCCGAAGGGTTCGAGGTGATAGGTGACGGTGAAATCATTGCTGAAGGTGAGATTACTGGAACCTCCCCCGACCTGGATGAGGGAGGTGAGCGTGTTGCGCCACGTGGTGAGATCGGCGCCGTGGAGGTGGTCGATGTCGGTCCCAGTGTAGGTCGCCATGAGTTGGCCCCAGTGCGGAACTCCCCCGTGCTGGATCGCGGACTGCTGAACGCGGGCGATGAATTCCGCGTTGCCGGAGAACTTCCGGAGGATGGGGATTTCGATGTGGCAGGTGGTGGGAAACCTGGTCATGCCGATGAGCGCGGTGGTCTTCGAGGTGTAGCGCAGCGACATGATGCCGGCGACGGCGATGTTGCGGTCGTAAAGGTCGGCGAAGATGGAGAGCACGTCATCGACGAATGCGATGTACCCCTCGTTGACGGACGTCGCGCCCGCGAGATCGAAGGCGATCTCCATTGAATCGACCTTCTGGCAGAAATCCTCGAACTTGTACCCGTACGTGTCCATGATGAGCCAGCCCAGGCGCGTTTCGGTCCAGGGTTGTCCGTTGTCGGTCACCGGGTAGTTGGAATTGAAGAGCATCACCATCACCGACTTCATGAGGCTCTTGAGCCCGGCTCCGTACGCGAAGTTGGCAATCGCGGCGATGAGGTCGCCGGCGGTGAGGCTGCCGGAGAGCGTGAGAAACGCAATCAGGGCGGTCAGGGCCACCGCGGTGGCGGTGAGGCCGGCGATGGCGACCAGGGTGGCCGCCCAGATGGCGTACATCGCCGCGGCCAGCGCCCATCCCACGAACGGAATCGCGGCCAGAGCGGAGGCGGCGGCAAACTCAGCGGAGGCGAGCACCGTCAAGCCGTAGATGGCGGCGAGAATCGCTCCGAGTGCCACGAGGAGCAGCGGTATGAAGACCCGGACGTCCTGCTGCTTGCAGAGGAGGGATTGAAAGTCGAAGCCGGTGCCACTGGAGGCGAGGTGGTTGGGCGTATCGCACGTGACGTCGACCCGTTTCGCGATTCTGCAATCGTGTGTGCCGTTTCCGAAGGGATCGATCAGAATCTGAATGAAACGCAGGTCGCGCACGGTGTCGAAGAACGTGGACGCCGTGAGTCTGTTCTTCAGCTTCTCCCAGACGTCTTCCGCGCGAGTTTCGGTCAACTTGAAGGCGGGGACCGTTTTGATGACCAGGGAGTAGACGAAGCCCATGCGGCCCACGGACACGAGCGCGGAGCGGAAGAAGGCGTCGTCCTTCTTGACGATGATGCCACTGCACATCTCGTCGGCGGCGCCGGGAACGGTGGTCGCGATGTGCTGCAGCGCCGCCTGGGTATCGGCCTCGCTGCCGGCGGTGAGGCCGGCGGACGGCTCGATCCACCACTCCTGCCCCCCGGGGCCTATCAGGTGAATGGCCGCGATCGCGTCGGCGATGGGCGGCAGGTGGATGTCCGCGCCGTGGGAGCCGGTGGCGGTGACGCCGGCGATGGACTGTCCGCCGCTCCCGCCGAGTGTCGGCAGCGCCCGGCCGGTCACACCATCCTTCTTGCATTCGAGGCCGTCCAGCCCGTCGTATGGGTCGCCGGAGGTGACCGGATCGAGCCCGTGGAGGAGGCGGTTGACGTTGAACACTTTCGTGCCGCCCCTGATGTGAACGAGGCTGTCGCTCAGTGTGGGATCGGCGAGGCTCAGGCGGTCGAGGATGAGCGCCCGATCGATGACGCCGGTGATATCGTCGCTCTGGATCTCGAAGTCGCTCGAGATGTAATTGCCCATGAAGGACCAGAGGCTCCCCGTCCACTTGACCCGCTTGTCGGCGGCTTCGGCCTGGCGAATGATTTCGACGATTTCGCCGCGCGTCTTGGGGCGGAAGCCGGTGGCGGCCGTGAAGCTTACGGCGCGGGCCCAGTTGGTGAACGACTCGGGAGACGTCTGCGGCGTGGAGTCGATGGACGATGGGCATATCATGGGGGCCCCCTTCGTTAGGTCTCATTGCTGCGTGCCCTGCCTGAGCAGATATTGCGACCACCTCTGGGGATTGGCAAGGCGATTAGAGCTCTCTAACGATCGCGCGGGTCGGCCCCCCCCCTTGGCGCGCCAAACCCCGAAAATCCGGAACTCAGGACCTGGGATTGACCTCTCCCCCGTCCCGAGTACCGGATCTTCAGGGTGTCCGCCGGCCCGCCGGCGCCGCGTCCAGACGCGGGCTACTGGACCGTCGCCTGGATGACCGGCTCGAAGAGCAGCCCGAGTTGCAGGATCGACTTGCCCCGGACGACGAAACTGTTCCCGACGTTGAAGTCGAGCAGCATCGCCGTCGTGTCGTTCGCGGCGACGGTGACGGGCGACAAGAGATTGATCTTGATCCCCGACCGATCGCCGCTCGGGAATACGATCCCGGGCGCGCTGGTGCCCGTGAGCGTATCGCCGTTGATGAGCACGACGTTGCTCCGGGTCGGGTCGATGACCATACGGAATCCGCTGTACGATCCGGCGGCCAAGCGCGCGGTGCCCAGCGGCAGCGTGGCGCCATTCTGATACGCGATCAAGTCCACCGCCGAGTCGGGCATGGCAAGCGTCGTCCAGCCATCGGCCGACGCGCTGTCACCCGTCGTCCCGGAATCGGCGGCCGCCGAGTCCGCGGCGGCCATCCGGCCGTCCACCCGAACCACGAATACGTTCGCGCTGGCTACGGAGTCGGTGGGGAACGGCGCGTCGGTGAGCGCCAGCTTCAGCGCTCCATACTTCGGGCTCGTCATGCCCGTTCCGCTCGATGAACTGCTACAGGCAACCAGGGTCGTCAGGATCGCAGCGACCAGCCCTGTCAGTCCAACCATTCGTCTCGACGTCATCAGTCTGTCCTCCGTCGCAGGTATCACGCCGCGTTGGGAGCTGCCAGCGTCGAAGCTCTATCCGCGGGGGCGTTTCAACGGGAAGCCGCGCACCTCGCGAGCTACACGCGCGGCGGCGACCTGTTCCCAAGCACCCGATCCGTCACCTCGGCGCGGCGTCAAGTCATGCGTCCGCGCGGCGACACACGCACGACCGGATGCGCATCCCGGATTGGCCGGAGAGCCAGCGACATTCGACCGCGGTGATTGGCAGGCGGATGCCCGGCCCCGATACCACGGCGCATCGCTGGTCCACGTGTGATCCGCGACTTAAAGCCGCGATGGCGTCCTTTGGCACCACCGGGTTTCGCGCGGGTACGGTCAGAAGCTCCCGCTTCGTTCGGAAGGCCGGTCGACATGCACGCCGGCTCACACCAACGCACCTCTGCGACCATGGCCATACAGGGATCCGCTGCGGGTGAATTCATTCTCGACCGAGGCCTCGAGATCGAGGGAACGATCGCCGGCGTTGGCCACATTCGAATCGTCGGCCGGCTCACAGGCGATGTCACGATCGACGGCGATCTGGTGATCGAGGCGGGCGGGAAGGTCGTCGGCGACGTCAGCGCTCATGTGGTCACCGTCGGCGGGGAGCTCGAGGGGTCCGTGGAAGATGCGACGAGTGTGAAACTGCTCAGCTCAGGCACGTTCATCGGTTCCCTCACGGCCGCATCGCTCACCGTCGCGGATGGGGCGCGTATGCGGAGCGACGTCCAGTTCGGCTGGGTGGACCAGACCTCCGGCAGTTAGCGTCCAGTCGCCGCTCCGGAGGCCGACCTGCACGGAGGGCGCGAGAGGCCGCGTCTGTTCTTGTTGCCGCGGGGCATGCCGACCGCATATTTGACCCATGGTACGGGCCGCCCTGCGCCAGACGCTCCGCTCCCTGCTCCGTGCGCCGCTGTTCACGGGGGGCGCGGTGCTCACGCTGGCCCTCGGCATCGGCGCCGCTGCCGCCACGTTCAGCATCCTGGACGGCGTGCTGCTCCGGCCCCTCCCCTACCGCGACGCCTCCCGCCTCGTCGTGCTTCGGCACTCCCTCAACGGACTCGGCATACCCGACGCCGGCCAGTCGCTCGGCACGTACTATTTCTACCGACACACGAGCCGCACGCTCGCCGGCGTTGCGGGCTGGCGGGCGGCGGCGGTGAATCTCGCGGACGCCGAAGGGCGCGCCGACGCCGAACGAGTCGATGGTGCGAGCGTCTCGGTCAATCTCTTTTCTACACTGGGGGTCGCGCCGGAGCGCGGGCGGGTGTTCGCGGCGGCCGACGAACGGGACAGCGCGCACGTGGTGGTGATCGCTCACGACCTCTGGGCACGCCGGTTCGGGGGGAACCCGGCGGCGGTCGGAAGCGACGTGCGGGTGGACGGCGTCCGCTACACGATCATCGGCGTGATGCCGGATGGCTTCCACTATCCGTATGCCACCACGTCGATGTGGCGGCCATTGCTGCTCGACTCCCTCACACCGCACGCGGGCGGCTTCAACATCGGCGGGCTGGCGCGTCTGGCGCCGGGTGCCACGGCAACGTCCGCGCAGGCGGAGCTGAACCGGCTGCTGCCGCGGCTCCCGTCGGCCTATCCCGACGTCTATCCGGTTTATCCCATGCCGCAGTTTCTCGAGCAGTCGAAGCTGGCGGCGGTGGTCCGCCCCATGCGAGAGGCCGCCGTGGCGGGGTACGCGCGGCCGCTGTGGATCGTGTTCGGCACCGTGGGCCTGCTGGTGCTCGCCGCGGTCACGAACGTCGGCACGCTCATGCTCGTGCGGGCGCAGGGACGCGTGCACGAGTTCGCCGTGCGGACGGCGCTCGGCAGCAGCCGGCGCCGGCTCGCCGGCCGCTGGTTCGCCGAGTCCGCCCTCCTCACGGGCGCGGCGTGCGCGCTCGGGCTGGGCGTCGCGGCCGTTCTGACGAGTCTATTCGTGCATTACGGGCCGAGCGATTTCCCGTACCTCCGGTTCGTGCACTTCGACCTCCGCACCGTCGTGTTCGCCGTGGCGCTGGCCATCGGCGTCGCCGTCGTCTGCGGTGCGCTTCCGGCGCTGCGGTTCGGGGCGGTCTCGGCGAGAGAGCTGCTCGGTGCCGGCGGGCGGACGGCGAGCATGGGACGGGGACAGCAGCGGGCACAACGCGCGCTGACCGTCGTGCAGGTGGCACTGGCCGTCGTGCTCCTGGGTGGGGCAGCGCTACTCGCGCGCTCGGTGAAGCGCATCGCGGCGGTCGCACCCGGCTTCGACCCCAACGGGGTGCTTGCGTTCACGATATCGCTGCCGGCCGGCCAGTATCGCACCGACGGCGACGTCGCGCGATTCTATACGCAGGCGCTGGCCGCGATCCAGACCTTGCCGGGAGTCACCGATGCGGGGATCACGTCGAAACTGCCGCTCGTCGGAGGCGAGACGCTCGGGGGGATCTACGTGGAGGGTGTTCCGGTGAAGGCGAACGCCGTGCCTCCCGTCTTCCCGACGCCGGTGGTGAACGCGGGGTACTTCCGCGCCATGCGGATCGGGCTCATTGGCGGACGCTTATTCCGGGATCCCGGTGATGCCGAAGGGGCGCACGACGTCGTGGTCAGCCGGGCGTTCGCGGAACGCTACTGGAGCTCTCCGGCGCAGGCCATAGGCCACCGGCTGCGGATGGAAACCCTGGGCCCCTGGCAGACGATCGTCGGCGTGGTCCAGAGCGTGCGCGACACGTCGCTCACGGCTGCACCCGTCGCCGAGGTGTACCTTCCGCTCCGCGTCGTGATGCCCGGTGCTCCCGATACGCTGGCGGCGCCGACGCCGCGAGTTGCGACCGTCGTCGTGCGCGCGAGCGGCGTTCCCTCCGCGCTGGCGAACGGCGTTCGCCGCGCGATCCATGCCCTCGACGCGAGCGTGCCCGTGTATGGTCTCCAGCCCGTCGACGCCATCGTCTCGCAGACGACGGCCCGTACGCGTTTCGTACTGTTGGCCCTCGTGGCCGCCGCCCTCATCACGGTGCTGCTGGGCATGGTCGGGTTGTACGGCGTGATTGCCTATTCGGTCACGTTCCGGCGGCGCGAAATGGGCGTTCGGCTGGCGCTCGGCGCCAAGCCGACGACGCTGCTGGCGGTCGTGTTGCGGGACGGCGTGCTGCTGGCCGTTGCCGGACTGGCGCTGGGGCTCGTGGCCTACGCCGGCGCGGCGCGCGTTCTGAGAGTGTTACTCTTCGAGGCGAGCCCGGCCGACCCGCTCACCGTTGGCGGTCTGGTCGTGTTGTCGCTGATCGTCGCGGTGGCGGCGAGCTTCGCCCCGGCGTGGCGTGCGGCGCGGACGGATCCGGTGGAGGCGCTGCGCGGCGAGTAGGCGTGTGGCCCGGATACGCGGGTAACCCAATGACGTGACCCTTGTTGGTCAACCCGTCGAGAACTCCCTGTGCGCCCGATCGATGAGCCATCGGTTGGTACCGATCTCGGCCCAAGCGAGCGCAAGACCGAGAAACGACAGCGCCGTGAAGAGCGGTGGCACGCCGCGTCCTCCGGACCAGCTCGTCCACCATGCAGGCAGCCTCGGACCGATCGCCAGACCCAGGGCTTCGAGTGCAAAGAGTACGACGAGAAAGCCGGCGTGGCGTAGTACCAAACGGGCCAGTCGCTGGCGCACCGCCGGACAGGTGAACAGGTACGACGGGAGGGGCGTGCTCGTGTTGCTTCTCACTCTGGCGAACGTGAGGAAAGTCACCAAGAGCGTATAGGCTACTCCAGTGACTATCTGCAGTCCGTACGGCACGTCTATCAGCGGAATCATCGCCACGGGGCCGGCGGTGAAACCGAGGAAGAGCGATCCCATTAGCGCGAGTCGCCCCGGCGAGAATGGCCGGCCCCGGCACGGATCGCTATAGGGCCACGGTAATTCCGCTCGACGCCCTGGCTGAAAGTCGACGACGCTGGCGACGGGAATTTCGCGGCCTTGCTGATCGCCGCTCGTTGGCCCAGGCGTCGGAGGCACGACATCGACAACCAGTCGGTCCCCTTGGCCGCCGATCCGGCGCACATCGACTGTAAGACACTCTCCATCCTTCAGCGTCAGGACGCCCACCCTGCCTACCTTCGCTCGATGCGTCCACTGCGGCAGCGGCGTGCGCGTCATCGGCGACTACGGCGCCCCGCACGCGCGCACCGGATGCATCACGCCGGGTGGGCCGAGTTCGAAGGTCGAGTCCAGGGCAGCCCGGCTCCAATCGTACCAGTGCGGCAAGTTCTCCGTGCGCACGTGCAGGCATGGCGCGCGCATCGCGTTGGGGAAGAGCGTGGCAATCACGATCGTCGGGTGTTTCCCCGGGGGGAAGTCGAACGAGCGGGTAGAGCGCGCCACGCCATGCCTATCGAGCCACTCCAGATACACACCCGGTGAGTCATGCGACGGGTCGATGATGAGTCGAAACGTTCCCTCCGAAACGCCGTCTGCCCAGTGGCCGCCCGATTGCATCGGCGCATCCTCCGTCGAGCGGCAAAGCACGTGCGGCCTGCCGTCGGCAGTGAAGCGGAGACACGAGAGCGTGTCGACGTGCGTCCGAAACTGACGCGAGAAATACGCGACACCCGCGTAAGCAACGGTCGTTGGCAGACCGCCCGCGACCAGCGGAACGCAGAGGCCATACCCGTTCCCCCAACGCTCCATGGCCGGGAAGAGAAGGTCCCATCTCCGGACGAGCGTCGTCGCATGAAGGCGGAAGATGCCAGCCGAATCGGTGGTACCGTGGTAGCTCGAATTGCTGCATGGATGGTCCCAGGCGCCACCGGCGATTGCGACCTCGGCACCGGCAAGCGGACGCGCGGAGTCGTCGACGAAGGTGCCGTAGATGTTCGGAGAGGCCGGCTCGACCTGGTGGACCGGGATGCACCCTGTCGTGGCGGCGAGCAACGTCGCGAGAATGGGGAGCGCCGCGACGAACGAGCGCCGTAGCTGCACGTGGCGTGCCCGCGTCACGAGGGTGGTCCCGTCATGTCGCGATAGGACTCTCAACCGGCCCATTGCCAAACGGTGGTCCCAGGCAGCGCCCGGCGCAAGGGAGAAGGGGAAGCGCAGTGGGTGCGATCCCTTCAGGGGCTCGCGCCCTCCAGACGCTTCTCAGACACGCCAGCTCCGCCAGACTGCCCGCCCGTTGCGTCAGCCATTTAAGAATTCCTCATGCGCCTCACTGAGAATCCTTCTATTGGACAAGATCTCGGCAAGCGCGAGGACGGCACACAGCCCTACCCACGCGACGGTGAACGGCCTCCCGCGGAGCCCAGCGTTATCTCTGTTCCACCATGCCGGCAGGCTCGGACGCACTGCAAGCGCAAGTGCCTCGAACGCGACAAGGCCACTCAGAAACCCCGCGTGGCGGCGGAGCAATCGAGGCAGTTGGGGCCGAACCGCGGGACAGGTAAAAAGGTAGGGCGGGAGGCCGCCACCATACCCGCCGGAATGGGCAAATGTGATGAACACTACGAACAGGGTGTACGCGAGCACCGTCGAAATGCCCAGCCCGTAGGTCGTGTCGCTGAGGAGGGAAAGCGCCCCAGCCCCAGCGAACAGCCCGATCAAGAGCGTCGCCATCAGGGCAAGCCGCTCCGCTGAGAACGACTTGCTGCGGCATGGATCGGAATACGGCCACGGAAGCTCCGTTCGTGGTCGAGGCTCGAAGGAGACAATACGACTGACCGGAATGGCACGGCTGCGAAAGCTCGTTCGAGGCGTGCGATCCGAGACGATCGGATCGACGATGACCTCGCGACCATTCTTGTCGAAGCCGCGAATCTCCGCCGTCAGGTGCTCGCCGTAGTCAAGCGTGAGCGCCGCGAAGGTGCCGATATTCGCGTCGACTGCCCATCGCGGCATTCCTGTTTGTGTCACCGAGCCTCGACGGTCAGGGAGATACTCGACTTCGCGAACTCGACGATACGCGGCAAGAGTGCGAGGGAAGATATCGGTGACCGGGAATGACGGAAGAGGGTGGGTGGTGGACAATCGCCGTCTCGCGTCCGGCAGGTGTGTCAGGACGGCGGCACTCGCATCAGCGAGTCAACGAGATGGGCCGCCCGCACCCGGACGGCATCCGCTGGACGAAGTCCGCGGCGGCCTGCGGGCGTGCCCAATATGTAGCGTAGGCCAGGGCTCCGGGGATGAGGGCCGGCAGGAGAAAGCCAGGCCACTCCACACGCGATGCCCTGCTAACTCCCGCGCTCTGCAGGTGTCACCAGATGATCGTCAATGGATACGACGCCAGCGCCGCACAGGTACTCGTACGTCCCATCTAGCACCGGAACTGGCGGCACAAAGATCACCGTGCCGTCCCTCCCCCGCGTCAGCAGCACCCGGTACGCGTTGAGCCTCAACTGGCGCGCGTCCTTCACCTTTGCGCCCCGCTTGTAGCCGCCCGCCCGCGCGTTCGACCACCGGCCGTCCTCCCACACTAGATCCGTCCCCCAGGCCAGCAGCGCTGCATCCAGCTCCAGCCCCTGTGCGCCGAACTCCGTGACGCACGTCGTGAGCCGGCGACAGCTCAGCCCGCCGTAGTCATCCTCAGCGTCGCCATACCAGGGGCCGACCCGCATGCGCTTGGTGGACTGGTAGTCATTCGGGATGCCGAACCTCACGAGGTCCCGATCCTTGGACGACGCGATGATCCCGTATCGCGCATCCCGATCGTCCGCGTAGCGCTCGCGCAGGTACGCCTTCGCCATGTCCAGGGAACGCGTGATACGCAGGTGCATCCCGTCGGCGTTGAGTCGAGCCCCGAGCAGTGCGAGGAGGCCGGCATCTTCGCCGGCGAGAAGCTTGTCGACGAACTCGTGCAGGTCGCGCGCCTGGTGGAATCGCAACTCGGTGTCGAGGGCGAGCGTCTGCTTGGCCTCGAAAGGCACTGGGCTGCCGCTGAAGACGCTCGCCACAGACGGCGGCGCGTGCACGCTCCACTCAGTGCTCCGGCTCGATCCTTCGACGGCGGCGCGCCACTGCCCGAGCCCGGCTTCCTCGCCAACGTGGATTTCCTGGCCGCTCCCGATGAGTCCCACCACCACGCACCATTCCGGGATGCGGTCGGCGAAGCCGATGAATTCCTCGGGCTCTGAGCGAGCGTCCGCCCGGTCGTGCTTCACGCGTACTTGATCAGCGTCGAAGGCCCGCTGCGCCTCGTCGAACACGAGCACGTGCTGGGGCGGCACGAGCGCGCGCCTCGACGAATACCGTTTGACGTAGTCTTTCACGCCGCGAACGAACGTCTTGCCGTCGCCCACCGATCGCATCTCGTACTGCAGCACCTCCACCAGCGGGCCGTTGCCGCTCAGGAACACCGCGGGCGCCGTGGGCTTGCCGTCGGGGCGCTCCACCGCGAGGTCGTCGAGGTACTTCGCGTGCACCGTCTGGAGGCCCACCAGCGTCTTCCCCGCCCCGGGCACGCCGGTCACGAGAATGAGGTGACGGGACCGAGTCGCGGCCGCCGTGTGCACGACGCGGGTGATTTCATCCAGCGCCGGACCGGTGGCCGCGTGCGCCTTGTGGATCCGGCGCAGCGAGCCCGACCGCAGCAGCTCGCGCGCCGCCTCGACGATCGTGGGGAGCGGACAGTACGCGCTGTCCGCCAGGAACGCGTCGCGGTCGACCACGGGCTCGGGCGTCCGCCGCATGAGCTCGGAGACGAGGCTGTCCAGCGCGTCGGGGCCGGTGACGTGAACGCCCTCGACCTCCTGCAGGTAGCCCGACGCGAGCGTCGGCACGAGCACCGGCGTCACGTCGTGCCCCACGCATTCTCTGTGATAGTTCCGCAGATCGCGCGCATAGGCGGCCGCCTGATCGTGGTCGGCCTGGGACGGGTAGCGCTTGCCCTTGAGCTCGATGACCATGATGTTGGCGCCGACCAGCAGCACCGCGTCGGGGCGCCGCGACTCCATGGGCAGCTCGTACTCGAGAATCGCCGAGTACCGCTCGGCCAGGTCGGCGCGGATCTCGGACTGGACGACCTCGAATTGCAGGCGCGGGATGGAGTCGTCCCAGGCGCGGACCTGCTCGGGCGACGCGTCGGGGACGAAGGCCGACAGGCGTTCGCGGATGCGGCGCGGCGGCGTGCCGGTGAAGTCGGTGAGGCTGGAGTACCAACCGGCGGGTGGGCGTTCGGACATCGCGTTGGCGAGTGGGCGTGGACCGGCGATATACCGGTTCTCGCAACGCTATCCCGCGGAACGCAGCGCGGCAAGGCAGTGCGCCGCGGCGCAACCATCAATGCGAACGCCCGCCGTGAAGAGCGGCGGGCGTTTGATGCCATCTGTGCATCTGGGAGATGTAGAATACGGTATCCCGCGCTGGTTGCCGCGTCAACAGGTGGCTAGTTGGGGCCGTGCCCGGAGCGGGAT
>DASVWS010000030.1:0-40726 GCA_036393095.1 Gemmatimonadaceae bacterium
GGCGAAGATCGTCTCTTCGATTTCCTCCGGCACGGCGTTCCGCACGATGCGAACGCTGGGCACCTGTTCCATGGCGTGCCGCGCCATGATCTGCATCGAATTCTGCCCGGTGAACGGCGGCTCGCCGGCCAGCATCTCGTAGAGCATGCAGCCGAGGCTGTAAAGGTCGGCGGTCGGCCCCACGGTCTCGCCACTCGCCTGCTCGGGCGCCATGTAGTACGGCGTGCCCATGGACATGCCGGTCGCGGTCAGCTTCCGGTCGGGGCCGGTGGAGACCGCGCGCGCGATGCCGAAGTCGGCGACGAGCGCGTGTCCGCCGCTGAGCAGCACGTTTTCGGGTTTGATGTCGCGGTGCACGATGCCCTGCTCGTGGGCGTAGCCGAGCGCCTCGGCCACCTGGAGCGTGATGGCCACGGCGTCGTCCACGGGGAGCATGTGCTCGCGCTCGAGGCGGTCGCGCAGCGACTCGCCCTTCACGAACGGCATCACATAATAGAGCAGCCCGTCGGCCTCGCCCGAATCGTATAGCCCGAGGATGTTCGGGTGCTGCAGCTTGGCGGCGAGGCGGATCTCACGCTCGAACCGCTCGGCGCCCACCGACGCCGAGAGGTCCGGGTGCAGAACCTTGATCGCCACTTCGCGATCGTGCTTGATGTCCCGGGCGAGGAACACGGTGGCCATGCCGCCGCGGCCGAGCTCGCGCTCGATCTGGTAGCGGTCGCCGAGCGAGCGCCGGAGGCGGGCGATCGTGTCGGATTCGTCGGACACGTCGGACACGTCGGACGCCGCGGGCGTGCTCCGCGCGCTCACCTCGACGGTGAAGTTCCGTCCGCAGCGATGGCAGAAGATCGCGTCGGCGGCGAGCGCGGTCCCGCAGTTCGGACAGGTGTCTGGCAACGGAGACGGAATTCAGGGTGACGGCGTATGCTGCGTCACCCAATATGTCGAGAGTTCGCGACCGCTGCCAACGCCCCGAGGGTCCGCCCCGCCGCCGGGCGTCATGAAGACCGGCCGCCCCCCGCCCATGCGAACTCGGCCGTGAAGTGGCGCAGGTACTTCGCCTGCTTCACCATCGTCACCCCGCGCACCTCGTGCGCGCGGGCCTTGAGCTCGCAGATCGCCTCGGCGGCGTAGTCGAAGTGGCTCTGCGTGTACATGCGGCGGGGGAAGGCGAGGCGCACCAGCTCCATGGAGTGGTAGCTCTCGGTGCCGTCGTCGCCCCGCTTGCCGAACATCACCGACCCGATCTCGACGCCGCGGATGCCGGCTTCGAGATAGAGGGCGTTGCACAGGCTCCAGGCGGGATACTGTTCCGGCGGGAGGTGGGGCAGGAAGTCGCGGGCATCGAGATAGACGGCGTGGCCGCCCGTGGGCTCGACGATGGCGACGCCGCCGGCCTTCATTTTCTCGCCCATGTACTCCACCGTGCGCAGGCGGTAGCGCAGGTAATCCTCGCTCAGCCCCTCCTCCATTCCCACCGCGAGGGCCTCGAGGTCGCGGCCGGCGAGCCCGCCGTAGGTCGGGAAGCCCTCGGTGAGGATGAGCAGCGTCTTCGCGGCCTCCACCCATGCCGCGTCGTTCAGGGCGAGGAATCCGCCGATGTTCACCATGCCGTCCTTCTTGGCGCTCATCATGCAGCCGTCGGCGAGGCTGAACATTTCCTGGGCGATGGACTTCACGGTCCGGTCCTGCATGCCGGGCTCGCGGAGCTTGACGAACATCGAGTTCTCCGCGTACCGGCACACGTCGAGAATGAGCGGCTTGCCGTAGCGGTTCAGGAGCTCGCGGTAGGCGCGCAGGTTGGCGAGGCTCACCGGCTGCCCGCCGCCGCTGTTGTTGGTGAGGGTCATCATCCCGAAGGGGATGCGGTGCGCCTCGCGCTTCAGCAGCGCTTCCACGCGGTCGAGGTCGATGTTGCCCTTGAACGGGTGCTGTGTGCGCGGCTGCAACCCTTCGGGGATGACGAGGTCCACGGCTTCGGCGCCCTGGTACTCGATGTTGGCGCGCGTGGTGTCGAAGTGCGTGTTGTTGGGAATGAGGTCGCCGCGCTTGGCGGCGACGCTGAACAGGATGCGCTCGGCGGCGCGTCCCTGATGGGTGGGGATGATGTGCCGGTAGCCGGTGAGGTCCTTGAGCACGGCTTCGAGGCGAAAGAACGATCGGGAGCCGGCGTAGCTCTCGTCGCCCTCCATGATGGCGCCCCACTGCTTCCCGCTCATGGCTCCCGTGCCGCTGTCGGTGAGGAAGTCGAGGAGCACGTGGTCCGCGGGGAGCAGGAAGACGTTGAGCTTCGCGTCGTCGAGCCACTGCCGCCGCTCGCCGCGGGTGCTCATGCGAATGGGCTCCACGGTCTTGATGCGGAAGGGCTCGATTATGGTATGGATCATCGGGAGGCTGATCTGAAAGGTGGTGGCCGGCAGCGACCGGTTCGCTGCGTGCAACGCAGGGCGGGGCGGGCGCTGCGCGTCCGCCCCGCCTGAAGTCTGGTGGATGGTCCCTCCGGATGCGAGCCTACGCGTGCACGGGCTCGCGCTCGGATTCGTGGTTCGCGAACGCGGGGGCCAACGGTTCCGGCGTGGCGAGCGCGGTTGGTGCGGCGGCCGCAGCCTGTGCGGCGGCCGGCAGCGCGACCGCGTTCCGCCGCAGCCATTCGTCCATGCGGTCGGCAAAGCGGTCGGCGAACTGCTCCACCTGCACCCAGTCGGTGTACTCGTGATCGCGGGAGGTGTCGGTGGACCGGCCTTCCTTGCGGCTCACGCGCGTCATGACCCATCGGGTGACGATGCCGTACTTCGTGTAGGCGATGGCGCCGGCCACCGAGAGGGCGAGCTTCGGGTGCCAGCCCGCGTCGCGGCAGAACTGCTCCATGCGGTGGTGCGCTTCCTCGCGCTCCAGCGGGTTCGTGCTGCCGGCGGCGCCGCTCACGGCGAAGAACGCGCTGGGGACGCGGTTCAGCACCCAGCGGTGGCGCGCCACGAACTTGCGGACGCTCTTCTGATACTTGCCGGCGATCATCGAGGCGCCGACGATGGTGGCGTCGAACTGCGAAGGGCAGAGGCCGACGGGCAATTCGTCCGCGGCGCGCAGGGTGACGTCGTAGTCGCGCTCGTTGAGCACGTTCCGGATGCGCGCCGCGATGCGCGCCGTCTGCCCGTACTTCGTGCCGTACACGATGAGAACGTTCCCCCTGATCATCCCGCCTCCCGCGTCGTGGCGCCGGCTCGCGCGCCCGGTCCACGCCTCGCCGCCGCCGTCCTGTCGTGTCCACAATACGCGCGGCGGCGGGAGCCGCTGGTCCGGTGGAACTCCTCATCTCGTGTGGCGGCTTTCCTCACGCCGGATCGGCGGTCCGCGCCATACATTTGAAGCGACCAGGATTCGCCGAGCGATCGTGTCGATCATCGAGACCCAGCAGCTCACCAAACGTTTCGACGCCCTCACCGCGGTGGACGCGCTCAGCCTGCGCGTGGAGGAGGGGGAGATCTTCGGACTGCTCGGGCCGAACGGCGCGGGCAAGACCACCACGCTCATGATGCTGACGACGCTGCTCCGCCCCACCGGCGGGTCGGCGACGATCAACGGCTTCGACATCGTGCGCGAGCCGGGGCGCGTGCGGCAGTCGATCGGCATCGTGTTCCAGGATCCCAGCTCGGACGACATCCTGACCGGATACGAGAACCTGAAAGTACACGGGATGCTGTACCACATGCCGCCGGCGCGGCGCGAGGCGCGCATCGCCGAGGTGCTGGAGCTGGTGGAGCTGACGGGGCGCAAGGACGACCTCGTGAAGCGCTACTCGGGCGGGATGCGCCGGCGGCTGGAACTGGCGCGGGGGCTGATGCACGACCCGAAGGTGCTGTTCCTCGACGAGCCGACGCTGGGGCTCGATCCGCAGTCGCGGGAGCGGCTCTGGCAGTACATCGACGACCTGGCGCGCACCAAGCGGATCACGGTGATCATCACCACGCACTATATGGAAGAGGTGGACCGCCTGTGCGACCGCATGGCGATCATGGACGAGGGACGGATCCGCGCGCTGGACACGCCGGCCGCCCTCAAGCGCGTGATCGGCGGCGACATCGTGAAGCTGCGCGTGCGCGCGCCCGACGTGGAGGCGCTGCGCCGCCTTCCGTTCGTGCAGGCGGTGGAGCCGGCCGACGGCGCGCTCACGCTCACGGTCACGAATGCGAGCGAGCACCTGCCGGAGCTGCTCCGCGCGGCGGGAGCGGTGGACGCGGTGGAGGTGCGCTCGCCGACGCTGGACGACGTGTTCCTGCACTTCACGGGGCGGGAGATCCGGGAAGGGTCGGCGGAAGGCGGCTGGGCCGAACGCATGATGCACCATCGGTGACGCGATGAACGACGTGCACGGCGTGTTCGCCATCTGGTACCGCGAGTACAAGGTGTTCCTGCGCGAGAAGTCGCGGATCGTCGCGTCGATCGTGACGCCGGTGCTCTGGCTGTTCATCTTCGGCGGCGGGCTGGGGAGCAGCGTGTCGATTCCGGGCACGAACTATCAGGCGTTCATCTTCCCCGGGATCCTCGCCCAGTCGGTGCTCTTCTCGTCGATCTTCTTCGGCGTGTACATCGTGTGGGACCGCAAGGTGGACTTCCTGAAGGAAGTGCTGGTGGCGCCGGTGTCGCGCACGGCGATCTTCGTGGGCAAGGTCGTGGGCGGCGCCACGGACTCGCTCATCCAGGCGGCGATCCTGCTCGTGCTCGGCGTGGTCCTGAGCGCGGCGGGCACGATCCGCGATCTGCACGTGGGCGCGGCTGCGCTGCTGGCGGCGCTCGTGATCCTGGCGCTCACGACGGTGGCGTTCGTGAGCGTGGGGCTGATCATCGGATCGGTGATGGAAAGTCCCGAGGGGTTCCAGCTCGTGTCGAGCTTCGTGGTGTTTCCGCTCTTCTTCCTGTCGGGGGCCCTGTTCCCGATCGGAAAGCTGCCGCTCTGGCTGGCGCCGTTCACCTTCCTCGACCCGCTGACATACGCCGTGGACGCGCTGCGCGGGGTGCTGCTCGGCGCGTCGCACTTTCACGTGGCGTTCGACGTGGGCGTGATGGCCGCGTTCACGCTGCTGGTGATCGCGGTGGGGACGCGCGCATTCGAGCGGATGAAGGTATAGGTTGGGAATGGAGGACCGCGTCATGAGACGATGGGCGATGCTGGTGACGATGCTGGCGGCGGCGTGCACGAACGCGGCGCCGCGGGCGCCGGGGGGAACGACGAGCGCGAGTGCAAGCCGCGGTGCCAGGGGCGGGATGATGCCGCGCGGAGGGATGATGGCCGGGACCGGGATGATGGGCGCGATGGCAGCCGGCGCTCCGGCCGACACCAGCGCCGCGCCCACGGCGCGCGCCGATCGCGCCGACTCCGCCGCGGGATGTCCGGGGGTGACGCAGGCGCTCGCCGATCGGGGCCGCACGCTGTTCGGCACGACGGGCAACTGCCACGTGTGCCACGGTCCGAACGCGGCGGGCACGGCGCTGGCGCCCGATCTCACCGACTCGACGTGGCTCGACATCGACGGCTCGTACGCGGCGATCGTGAAGCTGCTGCGCTCGGGGGTGCCGGCGCCCAGGCGGTATCCCACCCCGATGCCGCCGCTTGGCGGCGCCGCGATTTCCGGCGCGCAGGTGTGCGCGGTGGCCGCGTACGTGTATTCGGTGAGCCACCGGTAGCCGCTGCGCCGACGCCACGCGCGCAGACGTTGCGCTCGCGGCGTTAACTCGATCCGCCCCCGGTTTGTGAACTCTTAAGCTGTCACCTAACTGACAGTGAAACTTTCAGTTGGAACGGTGTATACAAATCCGTGGCCCATCTGGACAGCGGGGGTCACGGAGCGTAGGGTTCAGATGAACAGTGGGAGGAGGTCAATATGCGCAAAACCTTCGCAGTTTCGTTCGGGATCAGCGCCGCCCTGGCGCTGACGCTGACGGCTGTTGCGGCGCCGGCGGCCTCCGCCCTGATGCTGCAGGATCCTCAGCAGCCGATGGCGGCCGCTTCGGTCGTTCCGTTCACCGCCGACCAGCTCGACAATCTGGTGGCGCCCGTGGCGCTGTACCCGGATCCCCTGCTCGCGCAGGTGCTCCTGGCGGCCACGTTCCCCGATCAGATCAGCGACGCCGAGCAGTACGTGCGCGCCAACGGCACGAATGGGATCGACGAGCAGTACTGGGACGTGAGCGTGAAAGCCGTGGCGCACTATCCCACGGTGCTCAACATGATGAACTCGCAACTCGACTGGACCACGTCGCTGGGGCAGGCGTACGCGCAGCAGTCCACCGACGTGATGCAGGCGGTGCAGCACATGCGCGAGCTGGCGCAGGCGCAGGGCAACCTGGAGTCGACGCCGCAGCAGCAGGTGGTGGCCGACGCGGGGTACATCCGCATCTGGCCGGCGCAGCCGCAGTACATGTACGTGCCGGTGTACGATCCGTCGGTGATCTACTGCCAGCCCGTGTTCGGGCAGCCGGGGTTCGGCGCGTACTTCAGCTTCGGCGTCGGCTATCCGATCGGCTCGTGGTTGATCTACGATTGGGACTGGCCGTCGTGGCGGATCGTGTACACCAGTTGGGACGGCGACGGATGGCGGCGGCGGTCGCGTCCGTACATCCGGATGTCGGGGGTGTACATCAACGCCGGCTATCGGAACGTGCGGTACGGGCATGACGTGATCTACCGTCATCCCGACTACGGGCACATCCGCGTGTACAGCGGGATCGGCGCCCACCGCGTGGACTACGTGAACCACATGGATCACAACGCGGGCCGCTATGCCGTGCCGCGCGACGGGCACGGCGTGGTGACGGCCGGCAGCGGATACCGGCAGCAGCCGCGGCAGGGGCAGGCCGATCCGCACGTGCGCGTGATGCCGCAGAACGGGCCGGGCGCGCGGCGGATGCCGGCATCGTCGGCGCCGTCGCAGGCGTGGACGCGCAGCGCGCAGCCGCGCTACGTGGCGCCGCGCAGCGAGCCGTCGCCGGCGGTGAACTGGAAGCGCGGCGGCTCGACGTACTATGGGCCGCAGCAGCGTCCGGCGCGCGCGCAGCCTCGCTACGCCGCGCCGCGCAGTGAACCGGGCGCGCAGCCCCGTTACGTGGCGCCGCGCAGCGAGCCGACCGCGCAGCCGCGGTATTCCGCTCCGCCCCGCGTGGAGCCCCGCTACACGGCGCCCGCACGCGCCGAGCCGCGCTACAACGCGCCGCGCTACAGTGCGCCGCGCGCGCAGCCCAGCTACTCGGCGCCGCGGGCCGAGCCGCGGTATTCAGCGCCGCGCGCCGAGCCGCGCTACAGCGCACCGCAGCCGCAGGCGCGGTCGGCGCCGTCGGGCGGGTATTCGCGTCCGTCGGGGCACGCCGAGTCGCGGTCGGCGCATCCGCGCGGTGGGCACGGCCGCAACTGATCGGCCGCGTCTGATGCAGGCCGCCGGCGGGCGGCCGCCGTTCAACTTCCGAACGGTGGCCGCCCGTCGAGCATCTGGCGCACGCGCTGCGCCAGCTCGTTCACGCGGAACGGCTTCATGAGGCGCGGCGCCTCGTCGAGCTGCGGCGCGTCGGGCGGCGCCTTCACGTCCACGTACCCCGACATCAGCAGGATGCGCATCTCGGGGCGGAGGGACATGAGGCGCGCCGCCAGCTCGAGCCCGCCCATGCGGGGCATCCGCACGTCGGTGAGCAGCAGGTGGATGGGGCCGTCGTACGCGGCGGCGACGTCCAGCGCATCGACGCCGTCGGCCGCCGAGAGCACGCGGTAGCCGAACGACGCGAGCGCGCGCTCGGTCACCACGCGCACCTGCGTCTCGTCGTCCACGAGCAGGATGGTTTCGGAGCCGGCCGGGGGCTGCCGCGGGGCGCCCGCGGCCGCCGGCTCGGGCGCCGCGGCGGCGTGCGCGGGCAGATACACGTTCACCGTCGTGCCCTCGCCGGGCGCGCTGTCGATCTCAATGGCGCCGTGGAACTCGCGCACGATGCCGAAGCTGGTGGCGAGCCCGAGGCCGGTGCCCTTGCCGAGCTCCTTGGTGGTGAAGAAGGGCTCGAAGACGCGCGCCTTCACCTCGTCGGTCATGCCGATGCCGGAGTCGCGCACGCTCAGGCGGACGTACGTGCCCGGCGCGAGGTCGCCGCGCTGGCGCGCGACCAGCTGCGTGCCCGTGGCGATGGTGAGCGTGCCGCCGTCGGGCATCGCGTCGCGTGCATTGACGGCGAGATTGACGATCACCTGCTCGATCTGATTGGGGTCGGCGAGCACCGTGGGAAGATCGGGCGCCCCCTCGGTGGCCAGGCGGACGTCGTGGCCGAGGAGGCGGCGCAGCAGCCCCTCCATCGAGTGGACGACGTCGTTGAGCGACACCGCCCGCACGCTCGTCTTCTGGCGCCGGGCGAAGGTGAGGAGCTGCCGCGTGAGCGAGGCGGCGCGGTCGGAGGCGAAGCGAATTTCCTCGAGATTCCGCATCAGGTCGTCGTGGGAGGGCGACCGCTCGCTGAGATCGACGAACCCCAGCACGGCGGTGAGCAGATTGTTGAGGTCGTGGGCGATGCCGCCGGCCATGCGGCCGATGCTGTCCATCTTCTGCGACTGCAGCATCTGTTCGCGCAGGTGCGCCTGGTCGGTGATGTCGAGCGCGAGACCGACGGTGCCCGAGATGCGCCCGCCGGCGTCGCGCACGGGCTCGACGCGCCACTCGAACGTGCGGTCGCGGTACTCGCCGCGATCCTGCGTGGGCTCGCCGCGCATGGCCCGATGGTGCGCGAGCTGCAGTCCGCGGCTCAGGTCGCGGTCGTCGAAGGCTTCGTCGAACCGGCGGCCGATGAGCTCGTCGGGGGTGAGGCCGATGACGCCGATGCCCGAGCCCACCGCGGTGGTGATCTGCTGGTCCTGGTCGCTGGACCACACCACGGCCGGAAGCTGGCGCAGGAGGAGGCCGAGACGTTCCTGGTTCAGGCGCAATTGTTCGTTCGCGCGCTCGAGGTCGGCGGTGCGCTCGATGACGCGGCGCTCCAGGTGGTCGTGCGCCTCGCGGAGCTGGGTTTCGGCACGTTGGCGAATGGCCACTTCCTCCTTCAAGTCATGCGTCCGGTCGGCCACCTGGGCTTCGAGGCGCCGGGCCTGCCGGCGCACCGCGCGGCCCCGCAGCGAAACGGCGCCGCCCGTGGCGCCCGCGAGCGCCAGCGCCACCAGCGCGATGAACCAGGGCGAGCGCTGAATGGGCGGCACGGCGCGCAGGATGACCACGGCCGGATCCGGATTCCAGTTGCCCGCTTCGTCGCGGGCCGACACCTGAAAGGTATAGCTACCCCCGGGAAGGCTCGAATAGAAGGCCTGGCGCCTGGTGCCGACGTCCTGCCACACGCTGTCGAGTCCGACCAGACGGTAGCGGAACTCGATTTGCCGTGGCGCGCGGAAGCGCAGCGACGTGAAGTCGATGGCGATCTGGCGCGTGCTCTTGGGCAGGACCACTTCGCTGGTGATCGGCAGCGGCCGGCCGTCGGCGACCACCGACTCGATGCTCACCGGCGGCGGCGTGGACGGCGCGCGCACCACCGCGGGCCGCACCGCGACGAGGCCGTCGGCACCGGGCAACCAGAGCCGCCCGTCGGGCCCGCGCCACCCCGACGACCCGCCGGCGCTGTTGAACTCCGTACTCAGCAGCCCGTCGGTCTTGTCGAACCGGCGCACCGGCGGATTGACCACCTGCCCCTCGGCTGCCGCGATGAGCTCGTTCTTCTCGGCGCGCTCGAGGCCGAACGACGAGGCGAGCCAGATGCCGCCCCGTCCGTCGTCGAGGAGCGTGAAGGCATCGTTGAGCAGGGCGCTGCCGGGACGCCCCACGGGATTCACCTGCCCGCCCTGGAAGAGGTACAGGCCGCCGCCATCGGTGCTCAGCCAAACGCGTCCGCTGTCGGCGAGCAGCGCCGCGACCATCGCGGCGGCAAAGGCGTTCGGCGCGCTCACCAGCTCGGCGCGGCCGCCGCGCACGCGGTACAGCGAATTCCCCGCCGCCCAGACGGTGCCATCGGGATCGTGACCGAGCACGCGCAGCACGCGCGCCGCCGAATCGCCGGGGAGGGCGATGGTCGAGAACTCGCCCGATCGCAGGCGCACGAGCCCGCCCGGTCCCGCAAAGTAGATGTCGCCGTTCGGCGTCTGCGTGATCGCGACGACGCCCCGCACGGGGGCGCCGGGGCGATGGGTCCAGTCGTCGACGCGGCCATCGCGGAAGCGCGCCACCGTGGCGGGGCGGATGCCGAGCCAGATGGAGCCGTCGGCCACGGGAGCGATGACGCTGATCTGGCTGTTGGCGATGAGCGGGTTGTCGCGCCAGGTCGTGAATCTTCCGTCCGCGAACCGCGTGATGCCGCCGGCGTTCGTCGTGAGCCACACCGTGCCGCCGGCGTCGCCGGCCACGCCCCAGACGAGCGGATCGGGGAGCCCGTCGGCGCGCGTGTAGGTGGTGATGGCGCGCGCATGGAAGCGGTCGAGTCCCCCGCTCGTCGACGCCCAGATGTTGCCGTCGCGGTCGCGAGTCAGGGCGTTGACGCGATCGTCGGTAAGCCCGTCGCGGCTGTCGACGACGAGAAAGCGACGGCCGGTGCGTACGGCGATTCCGCCGCCGAGCGTGCCGACCCACAGGGTGTCGCCGGGTCCCGCGAGGGTGGTGAGCACGTAGTTGGACGGGAGCCCGTCGCGCGTCGTGAGGATGTGCGTGCGGGGCAGCCCGCCCGGCGTTGACGGCGGGAGCAGCTCCACCAGTCCGGCTACGGTGGAGACCCACACGGTGTGCCCGACGCCGCGGGTGATGCGGGTGACGCGATAGAGCGCGGGATTGAGCACCGGGATCGGCGACAGGGAGTCGCCGCGCAGCTGGAACAGTCCGTAGCTGCCGACGAGGAGGCTGCCGTCCCATCCCGCGCCGAGGGCGAGGGCCCGGAATCCCGCCGGTCCCACCGGCACGCATCCCGATCCATGGATCCAACAGATGCCGTTCTCGGTGCCGACCCACATGATGCCCGTCGTGTCCTGGAACAGCGCGTTCACCTGCTGGCCCGGGAGTCCGTTGTCGGTGGTCCAGTGGGTGACCGAGTCGCCGGCGATGCGGAAGAGGCCGCGCCGGAGCGTGCCCGCCCAGATGGCTCCATCGCGGGCCTTGATCACGCGCAGCACGTACGGCCCGGTGAGCGAATCGAGCGCCGGCCCCCGCACCTTCGTGGCCCGCGCGCCGTCGAAGCGCAGCAGCCCCGACGTGGTGGCGAGCCAGAGGTAGCCGTCGTCGCCCTGCACAGCGCCGAGGATCTGCGCGCCGGGCTTGAGGTCGCGCTGGTACCACGCCTCGTGGACCGGGCCCTGGTCGCGCGCCGAGGGGAGGCTGCGATTGTTCGACGGAATCTGCGCGCCGGCCGCGCCGGCGAGGGTGCAGCACAACGCGGCAGCGAGGAGGCGACTGAGGACCGGCTCGGGGTTGGGGGCGACGTGCAGATGGCGCCTCGGCGTCACGAGAGAGGACTGAAACCTAGGATATCGCCGCCCGCCGGGCGCGGCCAGGGGACGGGACGCCCGCGGCGCCCGGTCGAGCGAGGGCCGCGCGGCCCGTTTCAGCAGGAATCTCCGATTGCGCGGAACGGCCTCGTCCAGCGATGGTACAGGGGACGCACTGATCGCCATTCACGGGGAGAAACGCATGACCGCCACCACGGAACCCGCCGCCGCCAAAGCCGCGCATTCGACCGCACCCCATCTCGCCGCGCCGGACGTCAATCCCTCGTTCACGCGCGGCATGTTTCTTGGCGAGATCCTGGAGGATCTCGTATTCCCATTTCCGGCGCTGAGCGCCGACGAGCACGAGTCGCTGAGCGCGATCCTCGATGCGTTCCGCGCGTTCGCGGCCGACCACATCGACTCGGCGAAGTTCGATCACGACGGGCGGTTCCCCGACGAGGTGCGCGCGGGGATGCACGAGCTGGGGATCATGGGAGTGAGCATCCCCGAGGCGTACGGCGGATTCGGCGCCTCGGCCAAGGTGTATACGCGCATCTTCGGCGAGATGGGCGGCACCGATCCGGCGCTGGCCGTCTACTTCGGCGCGCACCAGTCCATCGGGTGCAAGGGGATCGTGCTGTTCGGGAGCGAGGCGCAGAAGCAGAAGTATCTGCCCAAGTGCGCCACGGGCGAGATGATCGCCGGCTTCTGCCTCACCGAGCCGGGGTCGGGGTCCGACGCGCAGGCGATGAAGTCGCGCGCCGAGCTGAGCGCCGACGGCAAGTCCTACGTGCTGAACGGGCAGAAGATGTGGATCTCGAACGCCGGGTACGCGGACATCTTCACGGTGTTCGCGCAGGTGGCGATGGAGATCGACGGGAAGCGGAAGGACCGGGTGACGGCGTTCATCGTGGACGCGCACGCGCCCGGCGTCCGGCTGGGCAAGCTCGAAGAGAAGATGGGGATCAAGGCGAGCGACACGCGCGGCGTGTTCTTCGAGAACGTGAAGGTGCCGGTGGAGGACCGGCTGGGCGAGGAGGGACAGGGATTCCACGTGGCGCTCGAGGTCCTCAACTCCGGGCGGCTGGGGCTGGCGGCGGGCTCGGCGCGCGGGGCGCGGCGGATCATGCGCGAGGCGATCAAATACGCGAACGAGCGGAAGCAGTTCGGCAAGTCGATCGGCTCGTTCGAGATGATCCGGAAGAAGATCGCGACGAACGCGGTGGAGACCTACGCCGCCGACTCGGCGGTGCTGCTCACGAGCGGCATGATGGACCGCGGCGGGATCGACTTCTCGCTGGAGACCGCGGCGTGCAAGGTGTATGCGAGCGAGCTCGCGTTCCGCGCCTCGAACGACGCGATGCAGATCGCCGGCGGGATCGGCTACTCGAAGGAGTTCCCGTATGAGCAGGCGGTGCGCGATTCGCGCATCAACCTGATCTTCGAGGGGACGAACGAGATCATGCGGGCGCTGATCGCGCTCATGGGATTGCAGGAGCCGGGGGAGAAGCTCAAGGCGCTGGGCAAGGCGTTCAAGGATCCGATCCACTCGATCGGGGCGATCAGCCACTACCTCGGCGACCGGGCCAAGCGGCAGATCACGAAGCCGAGCTTCACGAAGGTCCATCCGGCGCTGGCCGAGGAAGCCGATCTCGTGGCCGAGGCGGTGCACAACCTCGCGCTCGCAGTGGAGAGCGTGATCATGCGGCACGGCAAGAAGGTGATCGACCGGCAATATCTGCAGGAGCGGATGGCCAATGCGGCGATCGATATCTACCTGGCGACGGCGGTGCTGTCGCGGACGACGTGGGAGATCGAGCGCGCGGGCGGCGATCCCGAGGCGGAGGCGGTGCGACCGCACCTGGATATCGCGCGGATCTTCGTGCCAATGGCGTACCGGCGGGCGCGCCGCAATATCCGCGCGCTGCGGCGGAACCAGGACGACCGCGTGAATGCGATCGCGGAGCGGTGTCTGGAGACGGGGGAGCTGGGGGTGGAAGCGGCGACGGATGAATAGAAACGGAACCGGTTCCCCCGCGGCCGGGTACCAGGACTTCCGGGTTCAGGGGACTCCGATGAAGGCCGAAGCAGGACGGCGCGTCGCGGCGCTGGTCGCGGCGGGCGCCGTGATGGCGGGATGCGCGTCGAGCGGGCCGAAGATGCCCGACGAGAATCCCGCCATCGTCGCAGCCGTGCAGGCGGCCCCGCGCGTCGTGCAGGGCGAGACGACGTGGGTGACGCGCGGTCCGGGCTACGACATCGTGGCGTTCAACCGGCGCGACATCGCCGCCGTCGATTCCGCCGTGGCGCACGAGAGCGCGCTCTATGCGCAGATGTTCGGCGCCGCACCGCTCCCGGTGGTCGTGAGCGTGTACCACCGCCAGTTCGACTCCAGCTCGCAGTCGTTCGCGCCGGGACCGCCGCTGCCCGCCGGCGATCTCGAAACCGTCGTGGAGATTCCGCTGTTCACGCACTCGCCGCGCCGCAACGGGAATGACGACGCGCGCGCGTACGACGGCGGCGGATTCGGCGGCATGGGCGATCCGACGCAGCGCGTGATGCGCGCCTGGCTCTCCGCGCACGCCAGCCAGGTGCTCGGACACGCCGCCCCCGAGGGCGCCACGGGATCGATCGACGATCCGCGCGTGCCCGCGTGGGCCGAAGCGATGCTTCCGCGACTCACCGCCGATGACGGCACGGTGGACCGGCTGGCTGCGGCGCTCGCATCGACGAACGTCGTGCTCTACCCGGTGGCGGATTTCATGACCATGCCGGCGCCGCAGCCGATGTACGCGGCCGGAGAAGGCATGCAAGCAGGCGGAGATTCCGCGGAGCCACGCACGGCGCGCGGCCGCGAAGGCGGCGACGGTGGCGAAGGGGGCGAAGGGGGCGAGGGCGGATTCGGCGGCGGCCGGGGCGGGTTTGGCGGAATGGGCGGGTTCGGCGGGCGCGGCGGCTTCGGCGGCGGCTACGGAGGGTACGGTGGATTCGGCGGCGACCGCGGCGGCGCGCGGCGCGGCGGGTACGAACGCCGCCCCGACGGCGCGCGGCGCGCGATGCCGCTGCGCGGCGCGGCGCTGTACGACGCCGAGGCCACCGTGTTCGGGCACTACCTGCTGGTGCGGCAGGGCGCGCCGACGATCGGGAAGCTGGTGGACGCGGCGCTCCACAACCAGCCGCTCGTGGACGTGCTGGCGGCGCAGCACGCGGGCCCGATGACTCTCGACGCGCTGGATGCCGACTTTCGGGCATGGTTGGGCGCGAAGGCGGAACGCGAGCGGCAGGCGCCCGCAAGCGGCGATTGAGCACCGCGTGCCGGCGCATGAAGCGCCGCGGCTAAAGAAATCCTAGCGCCCGGCGCCGGTTGACAGGCGCCGGGCGAGTTTCTTTAGTGTGAATGTTCCACTGGCGGTGTGCGGGACCCCCAGACCGGCCGCCGGTCGGCCCGTGTAGGTACCGGGCGCACTACGACTCACGTCCCGCATCTCCCATGTCGCTGCTTTCGCTGGAGCGCGTGACCAAGCGCTTCGACGGCATCGTGGCCGTGGACGGCGTCTCGTTCGACGTCGACCGCGGCCAGGTGGTGGGATTTCTCGGCCCCAACGGCGCCGGCAAGTCCACCACCATGCGCATGATCACCCAGAACTTCGAGCCCGACGAAGGCGCCATCCGCTTCGACGGCGTGCCCATTGCCGACGCGGGGCGCGAGGCGAAGCGGCGCATCGGCTTCCTGCCCGAGAACAATCCGCTGTACGGGGAGATGCTCGTGACCGAGTATCTCGAGTTCATGGCGCGGCTTCGCGAGCTCGCGGGCGGCGAGCGGGCGCGCGCGATCGACGAAGCGGTGGCGTCCACCGGCATCGAGCCCGTGTTCAACCGCCCGATCGCCGAGTTGTCCAAGGGCTACAAGCAGCGCGTCGGACTGGCGGCGGCGATCCTGCACCGCCCCGACCTGCTGATCCTCGACGAGCCCACGGAGGGGCTCGATCCCAACCAGCGCGTGGAGATCCGGCACCTCATCGAACGGCTGGGGCGCGAGCGCACGGTGATGCTGTCCACCCACGTGCTGCCCGAAGTGCAGCACACCTGCTCGCGGCTGCTGATCATCAATCGCGGCAGGCTAGTGGCCGACGGATCGGTGGACGCGCTGGTGACGCGGGCGACGGCGGGGGTGCGCGTGGACGTGGAGGTGGCGGGCGCGAACGTGGAGTCGCGGCTCGCACAGCTCGACGGCGTACGCGACGTGGAGGTGCAGGGGCTGGTGGACGGCCGCGTTCGGGCCACCGTGTCGGCCTCGGGCGACTCGGACCTGCGGCCGCGGATCTTCGAGATGGCGAAGGGGGAGGGCTGGACGCTGTACGAGCTGCACCAGGAGACGGCGAGCCTGGAGGACCTGTTCCGGCAGCTCACGGCGCCGGGCGAGGCCGCGGCGGCGCCCGCCGAGTCGGCGGAGGTGGCGGCATGATCGGGCGCGTCTGGACGGTGGCGCGGCGCGAGGTCAAGGCGATGTTCGACCACCCCACCGCGTACGTGCTGCTCGTGGTATTCGTCGCCGTCAACGCGTTCCTCTTCTTCCGCGAAGCGTTCCTCGTGGACCAGGCATCGCTGCGGCCGATGCTCGACATGCTGCCGTGGATGTTCCTGTTCTTCGTGCCCGCGGTGGCGATGCGCACGCTCGCCGAGGACAGCCGGAGCGGTGTGCTGGAGCTGGTGCTCGCGCAGCCGATCACCGAGCTGGAGCTGCTGCTCGGCAAGTTCGTGGGCGCGGTGTGCTTCCTGTGGATCGGGCTGGCGCTCACGCTCCCCATTCCGCTGGGACTGGCGCTCGGCGCGAAGATGCAGTGGGGGCCGGTGATCGCGCAGTACGCCGGGGCCGCGATGCTGGCGATGGGGCTGGCGGGAGTGGGCGTGTGGGCGTCGAGCCTCACGCGCAGCCAGATCACGGCGTTCATTCTCGCCGTGGCCGTGATGTTCGTGCTCATCCTGTTCGGGCTCGATCCGCTGCTGGTGGGGCTGCCGCCGACGCTCGGCGCGATCGCGGCGCGGCTGGGCGTGCTGTCACACTTCCAGAACATCGGGCGCGGCGTGATCGACCTGCGCGACGCGGTCTACTTCTTCTCGCTCGCCGGCGTGTTCCTGGCGCTCGCCTACGGCGCCGTGCTGGGGCGCAAGCTGGCGCGCGGCGGCCAGGCGCGGCAGCGGCTGCGGCTGGGCGTGGCGCTGGCCACCGCGATCCTGATCGTGGTGAATCTGCTCGGCAGCTACATCGACGGCCGGCTCGATCTCACGCCGGACCACGCGTACACGCTGTCGAAGGGCACGAAGCAGATCGTGGGCCACCTCGACGACATCGTGACGATCAAGGAGTTCGCGTCGAGCGCACTGCCCACCGGCGTGTCGCTGCTCAAGCGCGACGTGGACGATCTGCTCAGCGACGTCCGCTCGGCGAGCCGCGGCAAGGTCCGCATCCTGGAGCGCGATCCGTCCGGCGACGCGACCGCGGCGAGCGATGCGCGCGCGCTCGGCATCCAGCCCGTGCAATTCAACGTCGTGGGCAACGCGTCATTGCAGGTGAAGCAGGGCTATCTTGGGCTGGCGATCCAGTACCGCGGGAAGTCGCAGACGATTCCGTTCGTGAACGAGACCGACGACCTGGAGTACCAGCTCGCCTCGGCGATTCGCGAGCTGACGGAGGCGAAGAAGCCCGTGATCGGGCTGTTCAGCGCCGGGTCGGGCCCGCAGGCGCCGTCGCAGACGGGGGAGCTGGAACGCCAGTTGGAGAAGTCGTATGACGTCGTGCCGTTCACGCTGAGCGACACGGCGCAGCCGGGGCCGGGCATGCAGACGCTCGTGCTCGTGGGCGCGCCCGACACGCTGCCAATGGCGGCGCGGGCGCGGTTCACGGCGTTCTTCAACCGCGGCGGCAGCGCGCTGGTGATGACGAGCGGCATGCAGCCCGACGCGCGGGTGCCGATGGCGATGCCGCATCCGGTGGCGTGGAACCCGATGCTGGCGCGGTTCGGCGTGTCGATCCCGAGCGACCTGGCGTACGACCTGGCGGCCAACGAGATCGTGCCGATTCCGTCGGCGATGGGGCAGGTGCTCACACGCTATCCGCTGTTCATGCACGCGCAGAGCACCGGCGCTTCGGTGGTGGACCAGCAGGTGAACGACGTCCTCCTGCCGTGGGCCAGCAACATCGACACGACCAAGGCGAAGGGATACACGTTCACGCCGCTGCTCGTGACCACGCGGGGCGGCGGGCTGCTCACGGGAGAGACCTCCATCGAGCCGACGCGCGACTTTCCGCAGGACAGCCTGGCGCCGCGGCTGCTGGCGGTGCAGGTGGCGCCGGCGGCGGGCGCGGATTCGGCGCGCGGCCGCGTGATCGTGGTGGGCAACTCCGACTTCGTGACCGACCGCATCGCGAGCCACGCGCCGGCGAACCTCGACTTCGCGCTCAATGCGGTGGACTGGCTCTCACAGGACGACGCGCTGATCTCGATCCGCTCGAAGAACCGCAACCCGCCCGAGCTGGCGTTCACCAGCGCGGCGACGCGCGACGGCGTGAAGTACTTCAACGTGATCGGCGTGCCGGCGGCACTGATCATCGTGGGGCTGCTGGCGCTCGCCGCCCGGCGGCGCCGGACGCGGGAACCGTACCGGCCGCTGGCCGCGGCCACGGGGGGAACGGCGTGAGCAACAAGCAACTGATGCGGCTGGCCGGCGTGCTCGTGGCGGCGCTGGTGCTCTGGGGCGGATTCGCGTTCGCGCGGCACGCGCGCCGCGACCGGGCGGAGGGCTTCGTGCTGCCGAAGGTCGACACGGCGGCGGTGGACACGATCGCATTCCACCAGAAGGGCGACTCGGCGGTGCTCGCGCGCACGCCGCAGGGATGGCGGGTGAACGGATTCCCGGCCACGACCACGACCGTGAACGAGCTGCTGCAGGCGCTGGACGACACGACGAACTGGAGCGAGCTGGCCGCTGAGGCGCGCAGCTCGCAGGCCTCGATGGGCGTGTCGGCCGACAGCGGGCGGCACGTGCGCCTGGTGGTGAAAGGCGGGAAGGGACTGAGTCTCGTCACGGGCCACTCGACCAGCGACTACTCGGGCATGTACGTGCGGCCGGCGGCCGACAGCGCGGTGTACGCGCTGCATGGACCGCTCGCCGAGGAGCTGGGCCGCGGCCTCGACGGATGGCGCGACAAGACCATCGTCTCGGTGCCGCCGGACAGCGTGCAGCGGGTGGAGGTGGTGCACGGGCGCGATTCGTTCACGCTCGCGCGCGCGGGCAAGACGTGGAAGGTGGGTTCCGCCGCGGCGGATTCCGGCGCCGTGCAGAGCCTGCTCAACCAGCTCCATCCGGCGATGGCGCTGGGCTTCGCGACGGCGGGCGCCGCGGACTCGGCGAACTTCACGCGGCCCACGGCGCGTGTGCGCGTCTTCGGCGCCGGCAAGACCCCGATGGCCGACCTGCTGTTCGACTCGACGGCCACGAACGTGCTCGTACGCGCCGACACGGGGGCCACCGTGTACACGATGGAGGACTGGAACCTCCAGCAGATGGCGCCGAGCAGGAAGTCGATCCTCGCCTCGACGCCGAAGCCCCGGTAGCGGACCCGCCGGCGGCCGCGGCCAGCCGGCGGCGCCCTGTCGGGCGGCGGGTGCGGGCGCCATGTTTTCCGGCGCCGCACCCTGCCCATTCCCTCCCCGAGGAGCCGCCCGCATGTCCACGAGCCGCCGGAATTTCCTGAAATGGTCCGCCGCCGCGGGCGGAGCGCTGAGCTTCGGCGCGCTGCCCGACCTCGCGCTCGGCGCTGTGCCGGGCGCGGCGCCGCGCACGGTTGCACCGCCGGTGGAGCGCGCCGCCACGCCGCTCGACATGCTGATCATCGGCGGCACCGGGTTCACCGGCCCCGAGCAGGTGAACTACGCGCTGGCCCGCGGACATCGCGTCACGCTGTTCAACCGGAACAAGACGCGCCCCGATTTCTTCAAGGGGCGGGTGACCGAGCTGATCGGCGATCTCAACAGCGACACCAGCGCGCTCGCGGGGCATGACTTCGACGTCGTGATCGACAACCCGACCACGTCGCCGGTGTGGGTGCGCAACGTGGCGAAGTACATGGCCGGCCATACGAAGCACTACATCTTCATCTCGACCGAGTCGGTGTACGTGGACAACAGCCGGCCGTGGGCCGACGAGACCGACGCGCTGACGCCGATGCCGGCGGGGCTCGACCCGTTCGGCGTTCCCATCGCGGAGGCGCGCAAGTATTACGGCGCCCTGAAGACGTTCTGCGAAGGATTCGTGCAGCGGACGTACCCCGGCATCAGCACGGTCATCCGGCCGGGGCTGATCGTGGGGCCGCTGGACCGGAGCGACCGGTTCACGTACTGGCCCGTGCGCATCGACCGCGGCGGCGAGGTGCTGGCGCCGGGCCACCCCGACGAACCGGCGCAGTACATCGACGCGCGCGACCTGGCCGAGTGGACGATCCGCATGGCGGAGAACCGGACATTCGGGATCTACAATGGGGTGGGCCCCAACGGGCCGCTGACGATGGCCGAGCTGCTGTACGGCATCAAGGCGGTCACCACGGCGGGCGCGCAGTTCACGTGGGTCCCGGCGGACTTCCTGCACGACCAGAAGATCTCGGCGTGGCGCGACATGCCGGTGTGGGTGCCCGACTCGGGTCCGACGCTCGGCTTCATGCAGCGCAGCAACGCGCGGGCGATCGCGGCCGGCCTGACGTTCCGTCCGCTGGCGACGACGGCGCGTGACACGCTGGAGTACAACAACACGCGCCCCGAGGAGCAGCGGAAGGCGCTGGCGGCGGGCGCCGTGGCCGGCATTTCTGCCGAGCGCGAGGCGCAGGTGCTCGCCGCGTGGAAGGCCAGTCGCGGCGGCACGTGAGCGCCGGTCGCGAGGCGCCGGCTTCCGGGCCGGAGGATGGCGGCGCGGTGCACGCGCTGCTGGCGCGCGTCGTGGACGTGCGGCCGGGCGAGGTGCGCGCGACGCTGATGGCGTTCGCGTACTTCTTCTTCGTGCTCAGCGGGTACTTCATCCTGCGCCCGATTCGGGACACGGTGGCGGCGGCATCGGGGGTGAGCCAGCTGCCCTGGCTGTTCGCCGGGACGCTCGCCGCCATGCTCGTGTGCCAGCCCTTCTTCTCGGCGCTCGTGGTGCGTTTTCCGGTGCGGCGGTTCATCCCGATCACGTACCACTTCTTCATCGCGAACCTGCTGGTGTTCTACGTCGTGATGCGGATGTCGCCGCCGGTGCGCGGCTCGATCGGCACGGTGTGGGTGGGGCGTTCGTTCTTCGTCTGGACGAGCGTGTTCAACCTGTTCGTGGTGTCGGTGTTCTGGTGCTTCATGGCCGACATCTTCCGCAGCGGGCAGGGCAAGCGGCTGTTCGGCTTCATCGGGGTGGGCGGGACGCTTGGCGCGATCGCCGGGTCGGGGATGACGGCGCTGCTCGCGCACCGCATCGGGACGGTCGACCTGCTGCTCGTGTCCGCGGCGCTGCTCGAGTGCGCCGTGGTGATGGTGCTGTTCTTCCCGGTGCCCGAGTCGCACGATGCGATCGCGGTGAGCGCGGAGGAAGTGAACCGGGCGCCGATCGGCGGCAGCGTGTGGGCGGGGTTCACGCGCGTGGCGTCGTCGCCCTACCTGGCCGGCATCGCGGTGTTCCTGATTCTCTACACGATCGGGAGCACGATCCTGTACTTCGAGCAGGCCGACATCGTGGGGCGGTTCTACGCCACGAGCGACGCGCGGACGACGGTGCTGGCGCAGATCGATCTCATCGGCCAGACGCTGACGGTGCTGATCCAGCTCTTCTTCACGGGGCGGGTGATCCGGTGGGTCGGGCTCACGGCGACGCTGGCGTTCCTGCCGGCGCTGACGATGATCGGCTTCGGCGCGCTGGGGGCGATGCCGGTGTTCGCGACGCTGGCGGTGTTCATCGTGCTCCGCCGCTCGGGGAACTTCGCGCTCACGAATCCCGCCATGGAAGTGCTGTTCACCGTGGTGTCGCGCGAAGACAAGTACAAGGCGAAGAGCTTCATCGAGACGTTCGTCTATCGCGGCGGCGACCAGATCGCGGCGTGGACGTACGCGGGCCTGGCCGCGCTGGGGCTGGGGCTCACCGGGATCGCGTTCGCGGCGGTGCCGATGGCCGCGGTCTGGCTGATGCTGGGGCTCTGGCTGGGCCGCCGGCAGGCGGAGCTGGCCAACGAGAACCCCACGGTGATGCGCCCGCCGGCGGCGCCCGACGCCGCTACGGCTGCGGGTGTGCGGGCGTAGCCGTGTAGAGCGCGGGCAGCTCGGCCTTGAGGTTGGCCACCTTGGGCGCGTCGTTGACCACGATGTACGGATTGTCGGGGTGCTTGTCGGCGTAGTCCTGGTGGTACGCTTCCGCGTCGTAGAACGTCTTGAAGGGCGTGACGCGGGTGACGATGGGATGCGGGTAGACCCCCGCCTGGTCGAGCTGGCGGATATAGGCGTCGGCGATCCGCTCCTGCTCCGCGTTCAGGTAGAACACGGCCGACCGGTACTGCGTGCCGACGTCGGGCCCCTGGCGGTCGAGCTCCGTGGGATCGTGGGCCACCGAGAAGAAGACCTTGAGGAGCTGCCCATACGTGATCCTGGATGGGTCGTAGACGACCTTCACCGACTCGGCGTGGCCCGTGGTGCCGGTGCTCACCAGCTCGTACCCCGGGTTGGGCACGTCGCCGCCGGAGTAGCCCGAGGTGGCGCTCGTGACCCCCTTCACGTGCTCGAACACGGCCTGGATGCCCCAGAAGCAGCCGCCGGCGAAGACGGCCATCTGCTGGCCCGGCGCCGGCGCGAGCGGGGCGTCGACCACGGGATCGGGGATGGTGACGGCCGCGCTGGCGGCGCGGCACGAGATGGAACTGAGCATGGGAACGGTCACTCCGAGAAGGATGAATCCTCTGGTCAGCCGGCGCTTCATGGCGAGGTCTCCGATGCGGCGGTACCCGTACGTAGCGAGCCGGGGCGCGGTCCCGTCATCGGTCATCCCCCGGAGGGCGGGGAGATGGGGTCCTGCCTCGTGCAATGGTTCAATGCACGAGGACCGCGGAAAGTTCCATGGGAGCCGGACAGGAAGGGAGTCGGACAGTCGGACAGCAGGACAGTCGAACAGGAGGACAGTCCGACAGTCCGACAGTCCGACAGCGGGCTATTGTGGGTCGGGGACCGTGGGGACCGGGTACGCCTTCTTCAACTCCTCGAGGTAGCGCGTCTTGAGGCCGCGGATCGCGTCGAACTCCGTCTTCACCGCCGCCCGATAGTCGGCGTGCGTGGCGAAGTCGTAGAGCAGGGCGCTCATCGCCTGCGCGTCGACCACGAACCCGTGGTGCCCGATCGGCGCCGTGGCGTCGGCGAGCATCTCGTACGTGTGGTTGGGCGCCGACGAGGTCTGCGACGTGAAGCCGAGTCCGGGGATCTCGCTCGACACGCTGCCGGTCTCCTCGAAGCCCTGCGGCTTGCCCGCCTCCGGCTGCACGTTCGTGGCGCCGAATTTCTTCATGTAGGCGAAGCCGAGCTCGCCGAGCGTTCCGACGCTGATGCCGTCGCGCAGCTGACCGTAGTGGTCGATCCGGACTTTCGTGCCGGTGGCGAGCGCCGCGGCGCGGGCGGCGTTGTCCACCATCTCGGTTTCCTGCGCCAGATACACGGGGTCGGGATAGCGAATGTAGAAGTCGGCCACGGTGCGGTCAGGCACGACGTTGGGCGCCGCGCCGCCCTCCACGATCACGCCCTGGATGCGCGCCTCGGGACGCAGGTTGCTGCGGATGCCATCCACGTTGTCGAAAAAGTGAATCACGGCGGTGAGCGCATTGCGGCCGTTCCAGGCCGCGAGCTGGTGCGCCGGCGCGCCGCTGAACACGTACTTCGTGCCGTTGATGTTCATGCAGCAGGTGCCGAAGCCGGCGGCCGGGCGGCTGGTGCCCATGCTCGAGTGGCTGCGCACGATCACGTCCATTCCCTTGAACACGCCCGAGTCGTTCATCACGGTCTTGGCGACCGGCGGCATCATCTCCTCGCCGGGCGTGCCGAACACGGTGACGCTGCCGGGCGTGTGGGTGCGCGTGAGGTATTCGGCGATCGCCACCGCGGCGGCGAGGCCGATAGGGCCCTGCGTGCTGTGCTGGTCGCCGTGGAAGGCGCCCTTGGTGCCGCGCAGCGCGTCGTACTCGACGATCACGCCGAGGTTGGGAGCGCCATTGTTCTGCTTGTAGCGCGCCACGAAGGCGGTGGGAAGGCCGGCCACGCCCACCGTCACGTCGAAGCCGTGCGTCGTGAGCCAGTCGGCGAGAATCTTCACCGACCGGTGCTCGGTGAAGCCGATCTCGGGATGGCGCGTGATGTCGTCGGCCATCGGCAGCAGTTCGGTTTCCATCAGCTCCTTCGCGCGCGCCGTCACCGCGTCGCGCGCGGCGTCGGGGCCGGTGAGCCGGGCCACCATGGCCGCGATGTGCAGCGACTGTTCGAGCGAATCGAGGGTGTGGACGACGTCGCGGGCGGCGGCGCGTTCGGTGTCGGTTTCCTGGGCGGCGAGCGCAGCGGGGAGTGCGGCGGCGACGAGCGCGGCGGCGAGGAGGGCGCGGAGGGGAGGCATGGGGGAGTCGGACAGGTGGACAGGAGGACAGTCGGAAGCAGACAGCCGGACACCAGGGCAGTCAGACAGTCGGGCAGCACGACAGTGAGACAGCGAGGGGGGCGGGGGAACGGGACGGGACGCGGGATAAGCTGTCGCGCGCGGCCGGCCGGGCGCAAGGCGGTTGGATGGGTGGCCGGGCGTGCGGATCTGCCCACCGCCGACTGCAAACTGCCTGCTGCTTACCGCCTACTGATTACTGGCCACTGTCGACTGTCTACTGTCTGACATACGTCCCCAGATGCGTGCCGAGCTGCACGCGCACCGTGTCGCGGCCCCCAGTGAGGTTGCCGAAGTAGAAGTTGCCGTTGTCGTCCTTCAGCGTGAGCGCGTTGCTCGAGACGTTCCACTGGCCGCTGGACGTGACGTTGGTCGTCGCGCCGGCGCTGCTGTCGGTTTCGACGAGATCGTAGCGCGGCGAGCTGTGGATCGTGAGCGAGCCGCGCACGACGAAGGTGGCGCCGTCCTGGTAGGGCAGGGACGCCGCATTCACCTGGACCAGCGTATACGTCCCGGCGATGCCGAGCAGATCACCGGGATTGGTCGCGGTGTTCTTGCAGGCCGCGGCGGCCGCCAGCGCGGCGGCGCCCGCGATCACCCCACGCGCCAGCCGCCGCGCGCGTGTGCGCTGCGCGGTGAAAGTCGGAATGGAAGAAGGCGTCGAGAACATGCGGCGGCTCCTGGCAGGTGGGCGGAAGACAGTCGGACAGTTGGACAGTCGGACAGCGGGATAGCGGTCTGCCGACATCCTCAAGATACCCCTGCATCCGATTTCTGGAGAACGCACCAATCGCAAGCGTTTCGTATGGGATCGAACGCCCGACGGCCGCCCGCGCGTCGCGCGGACGGCCGTCGAGTGAATCGCGCCAGCTCGGGTTCAGCGCATCCGCATGCCGCCGCGCCGGCCGGCCCACAGCGGCACGCCCGTGGAATCGCGGAGCATCACGGTGAGCGACGCCTTCGTGACGGACGCCGCGAGCAGCACCTCGCGCTGCTGATACGTGATCAGCGAACCGGTGACCTTCACTTCGTCACCAACGGCAAGCCGCATCGACTTGCCCTGCAGATACGACTGCGGGCCGAGGTGCACTTCGTACGTCGTGTCACCCGCCTTGAGCTGCACGTGGAGTCCGCCGCCGAGCCCGCGGGGCGACGGCAGGCTGTCGACGGCCATGATCCGGCCGGCGACGGTCCGCACGGTGTTGACGTCGTAACGCGCGGGGCCGCGGCGGCCTTGCGCGGCCGCGGACTGCGCGCCCGCGAACGCGAGCGCCGCGGCGGCGGCCGCAACCATGAATGGACGGCGCATATGGGCCTCCTGATCGTGTGACGGTGCGAGGGTGGATCCCTCTCCGGATCACAAAGTCGCCCGAGCGGCGCGGCCGGTGCAGGGGGCGAACCCTGACGACGGGTGCGGGGACGGCGGACACTGAGCGGCGCCGGGCCGCGCAGTGGCACGCCGGCGCACATCCGGTTTTAGTTCAGGCATGGGAGAGCTTCGCGCGTGACGCGCACCCGACGCCCGTGGGGGCTGGCACTCGCCGGCGTCGCCGCCGTGGCGGGCGCCGCGTACCTGCTCGCGCCGCGGTGGATCGCCTCGGCGCCGCCGCCCGTCGCCGTGGGCGACGTCGCGCCCGCATTCACCGTGTCCACCGTCGGCACGCCGCGCGAGTCGCGGTCACTGGCCGACTTTGCCGGGCACCCGATCCTCCTCAATTTCTGGGCCACCTGGTGCCAGCCCTGCCGCGAGGAAATGCCGAGCTTCGAGCGCCTCTACCGGGACGACGGCCCGCGCGGGCTGCGCATTCTGGCGGTGAGCGTGGACGATCCCGGCGCCGATGAGAAGATCCGGGACTTCGTGCGCGCCTATGGGCTCACCTTCGACGTCCTCCACGATCGGCGGTCGCGCGTCATGGACCGCTACCAGGCGCGCGGCGTCCCGCAAACCATCCTCATCTCGGCGTCCGGGCGCATCGTCGGCACGCAGTTCATCCGCGACTGGGCGTCGCCCGCGAGCCGCGCGCTGGTGGACTCCCTGCTGTTCGCGCAGCGGCCGTAGCGGTCGCCCGCGACGGGACCGCGCCGGTCAGGCCGGCGGGAGCAGGTCCGCGAGCAGGTGCTGGTGCGGCAGGCGCGGCGGCGTGGTCACGAGCAGCTCCCCGTGCACGGTCTCGTAGCGGTTCCCGTCGTCGGGAAGCGCCCGCACCATGTCGGCGGTGTAGTAGATCGGCGCGGCCATGCCCATATCATCGGCTCGGCGTGGAGGTTGACGCAAGGGCGCACGGGCCGAATCTTGCCGTGGCCCGTCCCGGACGTAGCATCAACCTCGCGCGGCCCGCACCAGGTATACGCGGCGCGGGCCGTGCGCATGCTCCGGCCGTCCCTCTCGCCCCATCGTCCCGCCCATCGGGAGATCTCGATGTCCACGCGTATCGCTCGCCATCTGCTGGCCGCCGCTGCGGTCGCCGTCGTTGCCGCGCCGAGTGCGCTCGGCGCGCAGCACGCCGCGATTCCCACGCCCGAGTCGGTGTTCGGATTCCGCGTCGGCGCCGACTTCCACCTCATCGACTACGACCAGTCGATCGCGTATTTCCGCCAGCTGGCCGCGGCGAGCAACCGCATCAGGCTCGTGGACGTCGGCGTGACGTCGAGCGGGCATCCGTGGACGCTGGCGATCATCTCGTCGCCCGAGAACCTCGCGAAGCTCGACCACTACCGCGACATCGCGCAGCAACTGGCGCACCCCGTGGGGCTGAGCGCCGCCGACGCGCACCTGCTGGCGCGCGAGGGGCGCGTGTTCGTGGACATCAGCGGCGGCCTGCACGCGAGCGAGATCGCCGGGTCGCAGCACACGATCCAGCTCGCCTACGACCTGCTCTCGCGCGCCGACGACGATCCCGAAGTGAAGGAGATCCTCGACGACGACGTGCTCTTCCTCTGGCCGTCGATCAACCCCGACGGACAGAACATCGTCGTGCACTGGTACCGCGAGGTGGAGGGCACGCCGTACGAGGTGTCGCCGCTGCACGAGCTCTACCAGAAGTACATCGGCCACGACAACAACCGCGACGCGTACATGCTCAACGTGCCCGAGTCGCGGGTGATCGCGCGCACCTGGCGCGAGTGGGAGCCGGACATCATCTACGTGCAGCACCAGACAGCGCCCTTCCCGACGCGCATCTGGCTGCCGCCGTTCGCCGAGCCGATCGCGCCCGAGGTGCCGGCGCTGATGTCCCGCGAGGTGAACACCATCGGCATGACGATCGCGCAGGAGCTGGAGTCGAACAACATGCCCGGCGCCACGCACATGGGCACCGGGTTCGACGCCTGGTATCCCGGCTACATCGATTATATGCCGATGCTGATGAACATCGATGCCTTCTGGACCGAGACGGCGCTCTACCGGTACGCGACGCCGCACTTCTACACGATCCAGGACTTCCCGCCGGCGTACCGCGCCCTGCGTCCGCAGTCGCTGTACCCGAGCCCCTGGAAGGGCGGCTGGTGGCGGTTGCGCGACGCGGTGGACTACATGGAAACGGCGTCGATCGCCGTGCTCGACTACGCCGCGAAGTACAAGGAGGAGGTGCTCTACAACCGCTACAAGGCGGGCACCGAGACCATCCAGCGCTACACGAAGAACCCGCCCTACGCCTACATCGTCCCGCAGCAGCAGCACGACCCGGTGGCGGCGGCCAACATGCTCAAGCGGTTCGCGTTCAACGGCGTGCGCATCGAGCGGCTGTCGAAGCCCGCGACGTACGACGCCGTCGCCTATCCGGCGGGCACGTGGGTGATTCCCATGGACCAGGAGTTCGCGCAGTTCGTGCGGCAGCTCATGGAGCCGCAGGACTATCCCGACCTGCGTGAATTTCCCGGCGGCCCGCCCGAGCAGCCCTACGACGCCGCGGGGTGGACGCTGCCGTACCAGATGAACGTGCGCGTGGTCGAGGCGCGCGAGCCGCTCTCCGCCGATTTCTCAGCGGCGCTCGCGCCGGTGCAGGGCAAGCCCGTGGACTGGCGCACGGCGCCCGACGCGCCGTTCGAGACGAACGCCGAGGCGGCGGGGATCACGCCGCCGCCAGGGGGAATCACCGGCAGCGGCCCCGCGATCGCGCTCGATCCCGCGCAGACCAATGCCTACCGGTTCATGAACCGCGCGCTCGCCGCCGGCGCCACGCTGTCGTTCGCCGCCGGGCGCGACGGGCAGGGCGGCCGCTACCTGGTGTCGGGGCTCGCGCCGGCGAAGGCGGCCGCGCTCGCTGCCGAGCTGTACGTGCGCGGCGAACGCGTGGCCGGGGGCGCCGGCGCCGTGGCCGTACGCCCGCGCATCGCGATCTACAAGCCGTGGACGGCGAGCATGGACGAGGGGTGGACGCAGTGGCTGCTCGACCAATACGACTTCAAGTACACCGTGCTCACGAACGCCGACATCCAGGCCGGCGATCTGTCGTCGCACTACGACGTGATTCTCATGGCCTCCGACTCGCCGCGGTCGATCATGGACGGCTATACCAGGGGCACGGTGCCGCCGCGGTACGAGGGCGGACTGGGCGACGAGGGTGTGCGCGCGCTGGACGCGTTCGTGCAGGCGGGGGGCACGCTGGTGTGCATGAACGCGAGCACCCAGTTCGCCATCGACCAGTTGCATCTGCCCGTGAAGAACGTGGTGGGCGAGCTCCAGCGGCGCGACTTCTTCGCCAGCGGGTCGATCCTGCGCGTGACGACGGATCCGGCGCATCCGGTAATGGCGGGCATGCCGGCGGCGGCCAACGTCTTCTTCGACGACAGCCCGGTGTTCACGACGCTCGACGGGTTCCGCGGCGCCGCGCTCGCCACGTATCAGAAGACCGGCTCACCCCTGCTGTCGGGCTACCTGCTCGGCGACAAGTACCTGCAGGGATACGCGGCGGCGCTGGACGTGATGCACGGCGACGGGCACGTCATCCTCATCGGGTTCCGGCCGCAGTGGCGCGGGCAGCCCGAGGGGACGTTCCGCGTGGTCTTCAACGCGGCGCTGTTCGGCGGGCAGCTCCCGGCGAAGGCGCACGGGACCGGCGGGTTCTGGACGGCGCCCGAGCCGGCTGCGGACTCTTCGGCGGCGAGCCGGCATCAGGATCGCAGATTCTGAACTGCCGCAGTACCCGCGTTCCTGATGCCCGCCCGGCGCGCGCCATCAGCCGCCGACGTGGTAGTGCGTGATGCACTCGCGCTCGCGCCCGCGCACCACGCGCTTTCCCTTGAGCGGCCCCTTCGGCGCCGTCACGATCGTGCACTGGTGCTCGCCGTCCTGCCCGTCGAAGTACAGCACCAGCCAGTCGTGCGTCCGCTTCAGCTCGTGGGCCCGGGCCGTGTTGGAATAGAGCGCCGTGTAGTGCCGCTCGCCCCGCGTCGTGTGCAGCACCGGCAGCCACTTCTCGCCGGTGGGGTTGAACCGGCGCGGCGCGATGAGGGGCAGCTTGCCGCGGTCGGCCTTGTCGCGGTACTCGCGATCCACGTCGAGCAGCTCGTCCACCGGCGGCGTCTCCGGCTCGGGTGACACCGGCGCCGCGGCGCGCCGGCGGCGCAGACGCGTCGCGAGCGCGTCGCGGATGCCCGCCACGCGCTTGGGGCCGAACCCCTTGAGCGCCTCCAGCCGCCCGTCGTTCGCCGCCGCTTCCAGCCCCTCGAGCGAGTCGACGTCCAGCTCGTCGTGCAGCCGCTGCGCGTACGTGCGGCCCACGCCGGGCACCGACGCCAGCAGCGCGACCGGATCGCTCTCGCCGCGCAAACGCTGCAGCATGGCCAGCGCGCCCGTGTCCACCAGCTCGCGCGTGGCGCGGGCCAGCGCGCTGCCGATGCCCGGCAGCGCTTCGAGCCCGTCCACGCCCTCGGCATCCAGGATGTCGCGTGCCGAGCGGCGCGTATGGCGCAGCGTGGCCGCGCCCCCGCGCCAGGCCTGCACGCGGTACTGGCTCGCGTTCTGTGACTCGAGCAGCGCCGCCACTTCGTCGAAGCGGTCCGCGATTTCGTCGTTGGTGATCGAGCCGGGAGACGCCGGCGCGCGGGTGGCAGTCATGGTTCGTGCGCCGGCGCCAGTTCGCGCTTCGCGGCGGCGTCCTTGCGGGTGGATGGCGCGGCGTCGTGCACGAGCGCTGGCAGCTCTTCGTGGGTGAGCGTCTCCTTCTCGATGAGCCGGTGTGCGCCCTCGTCGAGCGGCTTGCGGTTCACGGTCAGGATGTCGGCCGCGCGGTCGAGCGCCTGCTGCAGCAGGGTGCGAATGCCGTCCTCGATCTCGCGGGCGGTGTCGTTGCTGAACGGCGGCGCCGCGGCCGGCGTGTACGACGGCTGCGGCAGGTAGGCGGCCGACGACTGGCCGTAGACCACGTTCCCGACCGTCTCGTCCATGCCGAAACGCGTCACCATGTCGCGCGCCATCTCGGTGGCGCGCACCAGGTCGTCCGCGGCGCCCGTCGACAGCTCGCCGAACACGAGCAGCTCCGCAGCCCGCCCGCCCAGCATCACGGTGAGCTTCGCTTCGAGTTCCGTCTGCGTGGCGATGTAGCGCTCCTCCGACGGGCGCTGCAGCGTGAACCCCAGCGCGCCCAGCCCGTGCGGAATGATGGAGACCTTCTGCACGGGATCGCTGCCCGGCGTGGCGAGCGCCACGAGCGCGTGCCCCTTCTCGTGGTACGCGGTGATCTCGCGCTCGCGGGCGCTGAGCACGCGGCTGCGCTTGGCGAGGCCGGCGACGATCCGCTCCACCGCGATCTGGAAGTCGTCGAAGCTCACCGTCGCCGCGCCGCGGCGGGTGGCGGCGAGCGCCGCTTCGTTCACGAGGTTGGCCAGGTCGGCGCCGGTGAAGCCGGGCGTGAGCGCGGCCACGTGGTCGAGGTCGACCGACGGATCGAGCGGCACCTTGCGCACGTGCACGGCCAGGATCTGCGTGCGTCCCTTGCGGTCGGGACGGTCCACGAGCACCTGGCGGTCGAAGCGGCCGGCACGCAGCAACGCTGCGTCGAGAATCTCCGGCCGGTTGGTGGCCGCGAGGAGCACCACGCCGCTGCGCGGATCGAAGCCGTCCATTTCGGCGAGGAGCTGGTTGAGCGTCTGCTCCTTCTCGTCGTTGGAGCCGGTGATGATGCTGGCGCCGCGCGCGCGGCCCAGCGCGTCGATCTCGTCGATGAAAATGATGCACGGCGCCGTGCGCCTGGCCTGCGTGAACAGGTCGCGCACCCGCGCCGCGCCCACGCCCACGAACAGCTCCACGAACTCCGAGCCGTTGATCGAGAAGAAGGGCACCCCCGCCTCGCCGGCCACGGCGCGTGCGAGCAGCGTCTTGCCGGTCCCCGGCGGCCCGACGAGGAGCACGCCCTTGGGCAGGTGCGCGCCCAGCCGGCCGAACTGCGCGGGATCCTTGAGGAAGGCGACGACTTCGCGCAGCTCTTCCTTCGCCTCGTCCACGCCCGCCACGTCGTCGAAGGTGACCTTCGTGTCCTTCTCGGCGTACACGCGGGCGCGGCTCTTGCCGACGCCGAACAGCCCGCTGGGCTGCTGCCCCAGCGTGCGCCGCGCGAGCAGCCACCAGATGCCCATGAACAGGATCGCAGGGATGAACCAGATGATGAGGTTGTCGAGCACGCCGCCGCTCGCGATCCCCGAGAAGGGCACGCCGTGCTCGCGGAGTTGGTCGGCGATCGTGGGATCCACGCGCGTCGTGACGAACCGGTCCTCGCCGCTGGCATCGGGCGTCTTGAGCGTGCCGGTGATGTAGCTGTCGCCCACTTCCACGTTCTTCACGAGTCCGGAGTCGAGCTTCTGCACGAAGGTGCTGTACGGCATGCGCGGCGCGCCGAAGGTGTTGGAGAACATCGGCGGCAGGAGGAGCAGCGCGAGGATGGCCAGCCAGAGAATCCACGGACGTCCGGCCGGGCGCGGCTCCTGGCCCGTGTCGTCGCCGCCGGATGGCAGGCGTTGCCGGTCGGTCATGCGGCCTCCCTTCAGGATGTTGCCGCGGGCGCGGATGCAGGCGCGCGCGACGCGAAGTAGTCGACGCACGCGTCGAGCGTGCGCAGCTTGCCGTAATCAGCTTCGGGCACGTCCACGCCGAGCGCGCGCCGCAGCGCAATCATGAAATTCAGAAAATCCATCGAGTCGATGTCCACCTGGTCGCGCAGGGGCGCCGCCGGATCGAGGTCCTGCGGCGCGGCCTCCGGCGCGATCTTCGCGAGTTCGCGGAGCAGCGTGGCCTTCACGTCGTCGCGCGTCATAGCTCCTCCGGCGACTGGAGCAGGCGGTCCAGCGTCGCCAGGAAGCGGCTGCCGTCGTGCCCGTCGGTGGCGCGGTGGTCGGCGGCCAGCGTGGCGGTGACCAGCGGGTGGACGCCCAGCATGCCCCCTTCGGCCCACGGCCGCTCGGCGATCCGCCCGAACCCGACGAGCGCCACCTGCGGCGGGTAGATCACGCCAAGCACCGATTCGGCGCCGTCGTCGCCAAGGTTGGTGACGGTGGCCGTGGCGTCGGTCATCTCGGATCCGCGCAGCCCACCCTCGCGTGCCCGGCGCACGAGGTCGCGCAGCGCGTCCATGAGCGCATCGACCGTCATCGCGTCGGCATCGTGAATCGCCGGCGCGACGATGCCGCCCGTGCGCAGCGCGATCACCACGCCGAGATGCACGCCCTGACTGCCGTGAAAGGCGCCGTCGGTCCAGAAGCCGTTGAGCGCGGGATGCCGGCGAAGCGCGGCCGCCGTGGCCCGGAGCAGCAGCGCGGCGGGAAGCAGGCGCTGCTCCACCGGGCGCCCCGTGTTGCGATCCTGCAGCCACGCCAGGGCGCGGCGCAGAGAGATCATCGTATTCAGATAGTAGTGCGGGATCTCGCGGTTGGCGCGCGTCACCGCGGCGGCCACGGCGCGCCGCATCGCGGCGCGGGTCTGCTCCGCGGCGGCCGGCATGCGCGCTTCCGCGACGGACGCCGGAGCCCCGGGCGCAGCCGCGGACGACGTTGGCCCGGGCGCCGGAGCCGCGGGCGCGGCCGCCGGAGCCTCCATGCGCGTCGACTGCGCTGCGAATCGCTCGACCTCGGCGAGCGTAACCGCATGCTCACCGCCGTCGCGCCGCACCGCAGCCAGGTCAACCCCCAGCTCCGCGGCGCGCCGTCGGGCCGCCGGGGACGCGCGCAAGCGCGGCGTGAGCGCGGGCGCGGCGGGCGCGGCGGGCGCGGCGGGCGCGGGCTCGCGCTGCGCCTCCTCGGCGCCGGCACCAAACGTCGCGAGCACCGTGCCCACCGGAACCTTCGTGCCCTCGGCGACCACGAGCGCGGCGATCGTTCCGTCGGCGGGACTCTCCACCGAGAACACGCCCTTCTCCGTCTCCACCTCGGCGATCACCTCGCCGCGCGCGACGCGCACGCCGGGCGCCGTGTGCCACTTCACCAGCGTGCCGAACTCCATGTCGGCGCCCAACGACGGCATCCGGAAGTCGCGGGAGCCGGCGCCGCGCGGAAGCTGCTCGACCGAAGGCATCGTCATCGCGCTCCTCTCACCCGCGGGCCGAGGCGCGCACCGCCTCGACGATCTGCGCCACCTGCGGCAGCGCCGCCTGCTCCATGTGTCGCGCGTATGGCACGGGCACCTCGGCGCCGCAGACGCGCCCCACCGGCGCGTCGAGATCGTAGAAGGCGCCCTCCATGATGCGTGCGCTGATCTCGGCCGACAGGCTGCCGCTGCGCCACTCCTCGTCCACGATCACGGCGCGGTGCGTTTTGCGCACCGAGGCCAGCACGGTGTCCATGTCGAGCGGGCGGAGCGTGCGCAGGTCGACGACCTCCACGCCGAGGCCGTCGGCCGCCAGCTGCTCCGCGGCGTCGAGCGATCGCCCCAGCATGCCGCCGAACGTGACGAGCGTGGCGTCGCTGCCGGCGCGGCGCACCGCGGCGCGGTCGATGGGCACGGGTCCGGCGTCGGCGGCGAGCTCGCCCTCGAGGTTGTAGAGCAGGGCGTGCTCGAAGATGATCACCGGATCGGGATCGGCGAGTGCCGGGCCGAGCATGCCGCGCGCGTCCTCGAGCGTGGCGGGCGCCAGGACCTTGAGCCCCGGGACGTGCGCGTACAGCGCCTCGAAACTGTGCGAGTGCTGCGCCGCGAGCTGGCGGCCGGCGCCGCTCGCCATGCGGATCACGAGCGGCACGTTGAACTGTCCGCCCGACATGTGCAGCAGCGTGGCGGCAGTGTTCACGATCTGGTCGAGCGCGAGCAGGCTGAAGTTCACCGTCATGACTTCGACGATCGGGCGCATCCCGCCGAGCGCCGCGCCGATCCCGGCGCCCACGAACGCGGATTCCGACAACGGCGTGTCGCGAATGCGGTCGGGCCCGAACTCCTCGAGCAATCCCTTGCTCACGGCGTAGCATCCGCCGTAGCGGCCCACGTCCTCGCCCATGAGGAACACGCGCGGGTCGGCGCGCATCGCCTCGCGGATCGCTTCGCGCACCGCCTCGCGATACGTGGTGCGCACCGTGGCGCGCCCGCGCGGCGCCGTGCGCAGCTCCAGCTCCGGCGCAACGGTCGTCATGGCTGCGTCCCCTCGCTGTACACGTGCCGCGTGAGCGTGGACGGATCTTCGAGCGCTGCCGCGTCGGCGAACGCCACGGCGTCGTCCAGCTCCTGCGCGGCGGCGGCCTCGATCTCCTGCAGGCGCGCGTCGTCGAGCGCGCCCCGCTTGCGCAGCCGTGCCGAGAAGGTCTCGATGGGGCAGCGCGCCTTCCACCGCTCGATCTCTTCCTTGCTCCGATAGAGCTCGGGGTCGAACATCGAGTGCGCGCGGAACCGGTACGTGCGCAGCTCCAGCAGGTGCGGCCCCTGGCCGGCGCGCACCGCTTCTGCTGCCGAGCGCGCCGCGTGCTCCACGGCCTCCACGTCCATACCGTCCACCGTCCACGCGGGCACGCGGTAGCCCGCCGCCTTGGCCGCGAGGTTCGTTTCCGCCTGCGCACGGTCGAGCGCCGTTCCCATCGCGTACAGGTTGTTCTCCAAGCAGAACAGCACCGGGAGCTGCCAGAGCGACGCCAGGTTCATCGCTTCGTGGAACTCGCCCTCCGCCACCGCGCCGTCGCCGAAGAAGCACGCGGTGACGCGCGTGCGCCCCTGCATCCGGTCGGCGAGCGCGAGGCCCACGGCCAGCGGCAGCCCGCCGGCGACGATCGCGTTGCCGCCGTAGAAGCGGGTGGTGGCGTCGAACAGGTGCATCGATCCGCCCCGCCCGCCGCTGCACCCGGCGCTCTTGCCGAACATCTCGGCCATGATGCTGCGCGCGCTGATGCCGCGGGCGAGCGCGTGCCCGTGTTCGCGATACGTGGCCACGATCGCGTCGTCGGGCGTCACCGCCTGCATCACTCCCACGGCGATCGCCTCCTCGCCGATGTAGAGGTGCAGGAAACCGCGGATCTTCTCCGCCTGGTACAGCTCGGCGCAGCGCTCCTCCATGCGGCGAATGCGCACCATGTCGCGCAGCAACGCGAGGGCGTGCTCGGCGCCGGCGGACGCGGACGGCGCGGGCGTCGGAACGGCGACGGCGGTCATCGGGCCGGTGCCTCGAGCGTGGAAAGATCGCCCTCGGGCAGCCCCTGTTCGCGGGCGCGCAGCAGCCGGCGCATGATCTTGCCGCTGCGCGTGCGCGGGAGCACGTCGAGGAAGGCGATTTCCTTGGGCGCCACGGCCGCCCCGAGTTGCCGGCGTGCGAAGCCGAGCAGGTCGAGCCGCAGCTCGTCGCTGGGCGCGAAGCCGTCGCGCAGGGAAACGAATGCCTTGACGATCTCGCCGGCCACCGGATCGGGCTTGCCGATCACCGCCGCCTCGGCGACGGCCTCGTGCTCGAGGAGCGTGCTCTCCACTTCGAACGGCCCGATGAGATGCCCCGACGACTTGATCACGTCGTCGGCGCGCCCCACGAACCAGTAGTAGCCGTCGGCGTCGCGGCGGGCGAGATCGCCGGTGAGGTACCAGCCGTCCACGAAGCAGGCGCGGTATCGCGAATCATCGCCGAGGTACGCGCGGAACATCGACGGCCAGCCGGGCCTCAGCGCGAGCTCGCCTTCCACGTCGGGCGCGTCGATCACCTCGACGCCGATGTCCGTGTGGTTCACGATCGCGGCGTCGATGCCGGGCAGCGGCCGGCCCATCGAGCCCACGCGGATGTCCATGGCGCGGAAGTTGGCGACCATGATCCCGCCCGTCTCCGTCTGCCACCAGTTGTCGTGGATCGGCAGCCCCAGCGCCTCGGCGCCCCACAGCACCGCCTCGGGGTTGAGCGGCTCGCCCACGCTGGCGATGAAGCGCAGGTGGCTGAGATCGAACGACCGGGCCAGCTCCGCGCCCGCCTTCATGAGCATCCGGATGGCGGTGGGCGCGGTGTACCACACCGTCACCCGCTCGTCCTGCAGGATGTGGTACCACCGCTCGGCATCGAACTCCGCCTCATCCACCACGCTGGTGATGCCGTTGGTGAGCGGCGCGATGATGCCGTACGACGTGCCGGTGACCCACCCCGGATCCGCCGTGCACCAGAACACGTCGTCGCGGTGGAAGTCGAGCGCGAGCTTGCCGGTCATGTGGTGCGCCACCACGGCGCCGTGCACGTGCACCGCGCCCTTGGGCACGCCCGTGGTGCCGCTCGTGAAGTGGAGCAGCGCCATCTGCTCCGCGTCCGTCGGCGGGATCGTGAACCGGTCGCTGGCGCGGTCGAGCATGCCGGCCAGGTTCTGCGTCCCGGGAATCGCGGCGGCGGCGTCGCCCGCCGGCGCGATCAGCAGGACGTGGCGCAGATCGGGGAGCGCGCCGCGAATGCCCGCGACCTTGCGCTTGTACAGCGCCGGCGTGGTGACGAGCACCGCGCCGCCGCCGATGGTCAGCCGCGCCCGGATCGGCTCGGGGCCGAACGCCGAGAAGAGCGGGCAGAACACGCCGCCGAACTTGAGCGTGCCGAGCGCGGCCACGTACAGCTCGGGCACGCGGTCGGCGAGCGCGAACACGCGGGCGCCTTTCGTCAATCCGAGCGAGGCGAGCACGTTCGCGAACCGGCTGGTCTGCGCGGCCAGCTCGGCGTAGGTGAAGGTGCGGCGTTCGCCGTTGCGGCCCAGCCATCGGATGGCGACGTGGCCGGCGCGTGCGCCGGCGGCGTGTCGATCCACGGCTTCGTACGCGATGTTGAGCCCCGCGCCGTCGGGCAGGCCGTCCAGCTCACCCTGCATGGCATCGGTCCACGAGAAGGCGGCGCATGCGGCCTCGTAGTCCGGCATCGTCGGCGGCGACCCCCGGTCGCCGGGCGTCTTGCGCAGAACGCGCGACGTAGCGCGCTCGTGCGTGGGCGATGTCGTCCGCTCGGTGCTGCTTCCCATCGCGGCGCTCCTCTCGTCCGGCGCTCTTCCGGCGTGTTCGCCGGGCGCGGGCGCCCGGCCCGAGTCTGATCGCAACCTACGGGACCCGCGCGGCAGAGGCAGTCGGGCGGGCGGGCGTCGGGCGTGGGAGGAAACCTGACAGGCGGCTCGCCCGCAACGATGGACGGCGAAACGAAGCGCCGCCGCCCCGGAGTCCGGAGCGGCGGCGCCGTACGGCCGGTTCGGCCCGTCAGTGCTGCATCGACGATTCCGCGGCCGCCCGCGCCGTGGCCATGTGGCCGTAGCGCTGGAACCAGCTCTCCACGTACAGCTGCGTGCGCAGGAAGTTCGAGGGCGTGCTGGAGGTGCCGTGGTACTCGTTGTTCATCCGCAGCATCGCCGTCGGCACGCCGCGCAGCTTCAGCGCGCGGTAGAACTCCTCGGTCTGCGGAATCGGCGTGCGCAGGTCGAGCACGCCCGTCATGAGCATCGTCGGCGTGGTCACGTTGCCCACGTACGTGATCGGCGAACGCCGCAGCCACTCGCTGGGATCCACCCAGAAGGGTTTCGCGAAGTTCTCGTACCAGCCGGCGCCGTCGGTCACGCCCACGAAGCTCATCCAGTCGATCACCGGGCACTGCACCACCGCGGCCGCGAACCGGTTGGTGTGTCCCACGGTCCAGGCGGTGAGCACGCCGCCGCCCGAGCAGCCGTACACGAACAGGTTCTTCGTGTCGATGTAGCCGCGGCCGATCACCGTGTCCACGCCCGCCATCAGGTCGTCGAAGTCGTGGTCGGGATAGTCGTTGTCGATCATGTTGGTGAACGTCTCGCCGTACCCGGTGCTGCCGCGCGGATTGGTGTACACCACCACATAGCCCTTCGCCGCTTCGTCCTGCCGCGCGAAGTTGAACGCGACGTTGTACATCCCCTGCGGCCCGCCGTGGATCTGCAGGATGAGCGGATACTTCTTGTGCGGGTCGAACTCCGGCGGCTTCACGATCCATCCCTGGATCCGTAGCCCATCCTTCGACTTGTACCAGAACTCCTCGGTCGTGGCGAGCTGCTTGCCTGCGAGCAGCGACGCGTTGACGTCGGTGCGCTGCGCCACCGTCGATACGGTGCCCGACGCGGGAATGGAGAACGTCACCACGTCGTTCGGCAGCGTGGGCGTGGAGCGGATCCCCACGGCGAGTCCGGTGCGGCTGAGGTCGGTCACGGTCAGCATCTGCGGGCCCGTGGTCACCGCGCGTAGCTGTCCCGACGTGGATGCATAGTACAGGTTCTCGGAGCCTTCGCTCTGCGCGCTGAAGTACACGCCGGCGCCGTTCGGCGCCCAGAGCACGCCCGACACCGGACGGTCCAGGTTCGCCGTCACCACATGCGCGTTCGATCCGTCGGCGTTCATGATCCAGATGCGGCCCTGCGACCACGCCGAGTGGTCCACCGAGTCGGCGTGCGTATAGGCCACGAGGCGTCCGTCGGGCGAGTACACCGGGCCGCTGCTGGTGCCCGACTGGTGCGTGAGCTGCCGGACCTCGCCCGTGCGCACGTTGGCCGCGTACAGCTCCGAGTGCCGGAACGCGTGCTCGGCGTCGGGGACGCGCAGCGACGAGAAGGCCACCCACTGGCCGTCACCGGAGAACGCCGGCGGCGACGCGTTCCAGTCGCCGGTCGTCACCTGACGCGCCTCGCCGCCGTCGGGCGAGATCACGAAGATCTGGCGGTAGTACGTGTCGGTGTAGCCGATGCGGTCGGAACGGAAGTTGAGCCGCGTGACGATCTTCGGCGGCTCCACCCACTTGGCGCCCTTGGGCGGCGTGGGCATCGGAATGCGCCACTCGGCGCCAAGCGGATCGGGCACGTTCATGTTGAACGCGATCAGCTTGCCGTCGGGCGACCACTCGAGGCTCGACGGCGACTCCGTGAGATTCGAGATCTGCGAGCCGGGCCCTTCGAGATCCACCCAGCGCACGAAGATCTGCGCGCCCGCGGGCTTGCCCTCCGCGACGTACGCGATGCGCTTGCCGTCGGGCGACCATCGCGCATCGGAGCCGTCGGCGAGAAAGCGATCGTGCGTGCCGTCGGCGTTCATGATCCAGAGGGAGCTGTGCCAGCGGTCGTTCATTTTGTCCACCCAGCGCCGCCCGTACACGATCTGCGAGCCGTCGGGTGAGACCTGCGGCGCCTGCACTTCCTGCCAGTCGAGGTACTGGGTGAGCTGGATGCGGTCGGGCGGGGCCTGCTGCGCGCGGACCGATGGGGCGGCGGCGATGCCGGCGAGCGCGAGCGTGCAGGCGAGCCGGACGACTCGGGCGTGGCGCGTACGCCCGCGGCGGGATCTGGTGCTGTGCATGGGTTGCTCCTCTTCGGAACGGGTGGGGAGCCCCAATCGTGCGAAAATTTCGCGCCATTTGCCAGAGGCGCGCCGGGCACGCCGGCTTCCGGCGCGGGTTCCCTGACGACCCGTGAGCGTTGCGCCGACTGCCCCACGGAACCGGCGGGCGTATCGTGGAGTCAGACGGCAGAGGGCTCGCGGGCGGCAGGCGACGAGCCGATTCTCGACACCGGGGGGTGGGGGTATGCTGACCTATTCTCAACTGGCCAAGCTGGAACGCGAGGCGCGCGACCGGCACGTGCTGCACGTGTACGTCGATCCCGCCGAGCTCGACTCGGTGGCGCGCCGCGCCTGGCGCCGGACGCTCGCCAACGCCGTCGTCGCGCAGCGCAAGGCGCTGAGCGATGCGCCGCACGCCGAGCGCAACGAGTTCGACGAGGCGGCCGGCGTGATGGAGAAACTGACGCGGGAGCTGGGCGACGACGTGGACGGCGCGGCCGGGTGGGCGGCGTTCGTCACCGCCGACGGGTCGCCGTACGCCGGCCCCACGGCGCGCGCTCCGCGCACCGCGCTTGCATGGCGCACGGGAGTCGCGACGGCGCCGTACATGCGGTTGATGCAGCCGGTGTCCGACGTCATCGTCGGCATCGTCGATGCGCGCACGACGGAGATGTTCCGCCTGAGCGGGCGCGGCCTCGAGCACGTCGGCAAGGTCAACGCCCACGCCCACGTCGGGCGCGCGGCGCACATGGGCGACGCTGCGCGCGAGGGGTTCCACGCCGGCACGCGCGGCACCGCGCTCACCGACGCCGCGCAACGGGCGCTCGAGGTGGGGCGCGAGCGGATGCTCCACGACGTCGCCGCCGAGC
>DASVWS010000031.1:0-15938 GCA_036393095.1 Gemmatimonadaceae bacterium
GTGCCGCGCGGCACGGCGATCGAGCTGACCGGGCGCGCGTCCACGCCGCTCGTGTCGGTCGGATTGCGGCGCGACCGAGAGTCCGTGGCGCTGCGGGCCGACGGGCGCGCGTTCGACGGACGGTTCACTCCCGCGGGTTCCGGCGTCTGGGCGTGGTACGCACGCGCGGCCGACGCCGCCGTTGAGGATCTGCCCGCGCCCGTCGACGTCACGGTGGTGCCCGACTCGGCGCCGCGCGTCGACATCCTCGCGCCGCTGGCCGATACGCTGGTGGCGGCGCTCGACACGGTGTCGGTGGAGGGCGCGGCGTCGGACGACCACGGGCTGGCGGCGGTGGACCTCCACCTGTGGCGGCCCGGCCCGGGCGGCACGCGCGCCGAGCGCACGCAGCGGCTGGCGGTGAGCCAGGGGCCGGCGTGGAGCGGATCGGTGATGATCGACCTGTCGGCGCAGCGGCTGAACCCGGGCGACGCGCTGCACGTGACGATCTCGGCGGTGGACAACTCGCCGTGGGCCCAGCATGCGACCAGCCGCGAGCTGCTCCTCAAGGTGCCGAGCCTGGACGAGCGGCGCCAACTGGCGCGCGCGGCGGCCGACTCCGCCGTGGAGGCGGTGCAGCGCACGGCCGCCGCCGAGCAGGGGCTGCAGCAGCGCACGAGCGAGATGTCGCGCGAGCGGATGAACCATCCCGTGGCCGGCCGGACGCCGCGCGATTCCACGGCCGGCCGGCAGAACGCGAACACGCTCAGCTACGAGACGGCGGAGAAGGCCAAGGCGCTGGCGAAGGAGCAGCAGGATCTGGCGGACCGGGTGAACAAGCTGCAGCAGGCCGCCGCGCAGCTGCGCGACCAGCTCGCCCGGGCCGGCGCGCTGGACAGCTCGCTGTCGCGGCAGCTCCGCGAGGCGCAGCAGATGCTGCGCGACGCGCTCACGCCGCAGCTGATGGACGAGATGCGCAAGCTGCAGTCGTCTGCCAACAAGCTGAACGCCGAGCAGACGAACCAGTCGCTGGCCAATCTGGCGGAGCTGCAGAAGCAGCTGCGCGAGCAGTTGGAGAAGAGCGCGAAGATGCTGCAGCGCGCGGCGTTCGAGGGAGCGATGCAGACGCTGCACGACGAGGCACAGGATATCGCGGCGGCGGAAGATTCGATTGGGAAAGACAGTTCGCAGGCGGCAGTCGGCAGTCGGCAGGGCGCAGACAGTGCCCGGGCTTCCTCGGGCCGCACCGGCGCCCCGACTCCGGCCGAGCAACGCCTTGCCGACCGCTCCGACCTCCTGTCCAATGCGATCCACAATCTCCAGCAGAAGCTCGCCGACGCCGACGCGAAGGCCGGCGCCAGGAATGCCGACGATGCCCATACCTTCGCGAGCGCGTCCGAGCGTTCGATGCGGCAGCGCGGCGACGCGCAGACGGCGGCCGCCGAGATGCAGCGCGCGGCCGGCGCCATGCAGCAGGCGCGCGACCAGCAGGTGGCCGAATGGAAGCACGAGCTGACGTCCGAGATCGACCGCGCGGTGCAGGAACTGCTCCAGATGTCGCGGCAGGAAACGCGGATGGAGCAGCAGGCGCGCACCGGACAGGCCACCGCCGAGCAGCTCCGCGGCGACCAGAGCGCCGTGGACCAGGGCGTGCAGCAGACGCAGCAGCGGCTCCAGGCGCAGGCGCAGAAGACCACGCTGCTTTCGGGGCGCGCCCAGCGCGCGGTGGGCGATGCGGCGCAGAAGGTCGCGGAGGCGACCAAGCTCGCCGCCGATCCGCGCAATGCCATGCGCACGCCCAGCGCGATGGGCGATGCGGCTGACGCACTGAATCGGGCCGCCGCCGCGCTGGCCAGGGACCGCCAGCGCGCCAACATGGCCAGCTCCGCGTCGGGGTTTGCCGAGATGCTGCAGCAGCTGCAGGAAGCGGCAAAGAAGCAGGGGTCGATCAACGCGCAGGCGCAGGGACTCATGCCGCTGCCGGGGCAGGGGCAGCTCTCGCCGGAAGCCCAGGCCACGGCGCGCATGCTGGCGAACCAGGAGCGCCGGCTGGCGCAGCAGCTCGACGACCTGAGCGACGCGGCCGGCGGCGACCGCGCGGCGCAATTGTCGAAGGAAGCGCGCGCGGTGGCGGACGCGCTGGAGCAGGGGCGGGTGGACGCCGCCACGGTGGCGCGGCAGGAGCAGCTCCTGCGGCACATGCTCGACGCGGGCCGGTCGCTGCAGAAGGACGAGCGGGACGACACCGGCAAGCGCGAAGCGCAGGCGGCGGTGAACCCCAAGCTGTTCACGCCGGGCGCGGCCGCGGTGTCGGGGAAGAGCGCCGAGAAGTACCGGGTGCCCACGTGGGACGAGCTGCGCGGACTCTCCGCCGACGAGCGGCGCGCCATTCTCGAATACTTCAAGCGGATCAACGGCGGTGGCTTGCATCCGTAGGCTCGGACTCGCACTCGCACTCGTGCTGCCGCTCGCGGCGCACGCGCAGCAACCCGACACGTCGGCGTTCTATCGCGCGCTCGATCTCGAGGGGCTGGGCAAGTTCCGCGAGGCGGCAACGCTCTACCGCCGCGCCCTCGACACGCCCGACCGCGTGAACGCCATCCTCGGGCTGGAGCGCGCGTACGCCGAGCTGGGAATCACCGATTCGATCCTGCCGCCGCTCGATTCGCTGATCGCGCGCTATCCGACGGAGCCGGTCTACCGCAGCGTGCAGATGCGCGCCTTCACCATGCTCGCGCGTCCCGACGACGCGCAGCGCGCGTTCGCCAGTTGGGTGAGCGTCGCGCCCGGCTCGGTCGACCCCTACCGCGAGTACGCGCGGCTGCTGCTCGAACGCGGCAACGCGGCGCTGGCCGATTCCATCATCCGGCTCGCCGGATTGCAGCTCGGCACCACGTCGTCGCTGCAGATGGAGCTGGCCGAGTCCCGCGCGGCGCTGGGCAAGTGGGAGCCGTCGGCCACGGCGTGGCGCGGCGCGCTGTCGCAGATGCCGGATCTCGACCAGGCGGCGGCGTTCTCGCTGGCGCGGGCGCCGGACGAGTCGCGTCCGGGAATCCGCGCCATCTTCCTGGCGCTGCCGGTGGACCTGGGCGCGCGGCGCGCGCTGGCCGAGCTGGACATGGCGTGGGGCTCGCCGGGCGACGCGTGGGCGGCGCTGCGCGAGCTGCATCCGGACAGCGCGAGCGTGAACGCGTGGCTCGACTTCGCGCGGCGTGCCGAGGCCGACGACGACTGGCCGCTCGTGCGCGACGCGCTGGTGGCGGCGCTGCGCTGGCACTCCGATCCCGATCTCGCGCTGCGCGCCGCGACGGCGGCACTCAACGCGGGCGACCCGCAGACGGCATTGGCGCTCGTGCCCTCGTCGGGGCTCGATTCGGCGCGCGCCGCGGCCACCGTGCTGCCGCTCCGCGTGCGCGCGCTGGCCACGTACGGCCGCCCGGCGGAAGCGCAGGCGCTCGTGGACGCGTTCTCCCACCTGATGTCGCCGTTGCAGCGCTCGGCGCTCCAACGGTCGGTGGCGCTGGGGTGGGTGCGGAGCGGCGACCTGGCGCGGGCGCGCGCCGCGCTCGACAGCGCCGGCGCCGACGCCGACTCGAGCGATGCTGCGGGGTGGCTGGCGTTGTACGAGGGCAATCTCGCGGGCGCCCGCGCCATTCTCCGCAATTCGACGGACGCGTCGCCGCAGCTCGCCGAGGCGCTGGCGCTCATCACGCGCATGCCGGAAGACAGCGCCGCCGACGTGGGCGCGGCGTTCCTGTCGCTGGCGCGCCTCGACTCCGCGGGCGCCGCGAAGGCGTTCGCCGCCGCTGCGCCCCGCCACCCCGACGCGGCGCCGGCCATGCTCGGCGAAGCCGCGCAGATCCACGCCGCGCAACACGACACGTCGGACGCCATCGCGTTGTGGGCGCTGATCCTGTCGAAGTACGCCGACTCACCGGAGGCTCCGGGCGCCGAGCTGGCGTGGGCGCGGCAGCTTCGCCGTGCGGGCGACGCGGCGGGCGCCACGAAGCATCTCGAGCACCTGATCCTCACGTACACGGAGAGTGCGCTGGTCCCCCAGGCGCGGCGCGAACTCGAACTGGTGCGCCGCGCGATTCCCGGGGGCGCCGCCGATGGGGGAGTGGATCGATGAGCCGGACACGCGGTCGCGGTACGGAGGGGCACGCATGAAGCGGCGCGAATGGGTGCGCCAGGCGGCGCTGCTGGCCGTGGGCACGCGGTTGGCCGGCATGCGGTGGCCCGCGGCTGCCGATCATCTGCTGGTGCCGATGGACGACGCGCAGTCGGACCATCTCAAGGCGTACGGGCTCACCTTCGCGACGCTGAAGATGGGACTGAAGGCGGAGTGGCTGCTCAACTACCGCGGCGGGTCGTTCCTCATGCCCGACGTGCCCGAGCTGCGCAAGGAAGCAGCGCTGGACGGCGTGGCGGTGGAGGGGATGAGCGACGGGCAACTCTCGTCGGTGCGGGCGCAGATCCAGAACTCGAACATGGATTCGGTGCCGCTGGAAAAGGCGCCGCGCATCGCCGTGTACACGCCGCCGAGCGCCGCGCCGTGGGACGACGCGGTGACGCTCGCGCTCAACTATGCGGGCATTCCGTACACCGCCGTCTACGACGACGAGGTGGAGCGCGGGGACCTGAGCAAGTACGACTGGCTGCACCTGCACCACGAGGATTTCACCGGGCAGTTCAACAAGTTCTATCTCGGCTACCGCGACGCGCCCTGGTTCATCGAGATGGTGCAGGAGGCGCTGAAGACGGCGCGCCAGTACAATTTTCCGAACGTCCCGGCGCTCAAGAAGGACGTGGCCGACCGCATCCGGCAGTTCGTGGTCAACGGCGGGTTCCTGTTCGCCATGTGCGGCGCCACGGAAACGCTGGACCTGGCGCTGGCCGCGCACGACGTGGACATCGCGCAGCCGTTCTCCGACGGCACGCCGATGGATCCCAACGCCGACGCCAAGATGGACTGGTCGCGCGCGCTCGCCTTCCGCGACGCGCACCTGGAGACCTCGCCGTACGTGAACTCGATGAGCGACATCGACGGCCACCAGGTGAACGACCCGGCGCGGCGGCAGCCGCTGGGCACGTTCACGCTGTTCGAGTTCTCGGCCAAGTTCGATCCGGTGGCGTCGATGCTGGTGCAGGACCACCGCAGCGTGATCAACGACTTCTACGGTGTGACGACGAGCTTCACCAAGGCCACGCTCAAGCCGGCCGATGTGGTGCTAGCCTTCGAGGAGGGGACCCCGTGGGTGAAGTACATCCACGGCGACTACGGCAAGGGCACGTGGACGTACTACGGCGGCCACGACCCCGAAGACCCGGAGCATGCGATCGGGAATCCGAACACGGACCTGTCGCTGCACAAGAACTCGCCTGGGTACCGGCTCATCCTGAACAACGTGCTCTTCCCGGCGGCGAAGAAGAAACCGCTCAAGACCTGAGATCGGGGTGGCGGGCGGGTATCAAGAAGTTGGAACTGCAGATGAGACGGACGATCCGGATGATACGGATGAACTGCAACTGCAATTGCCGCTGAGATTTGAAACGGCAACCACAACAACAACCGCAACCACAATCGCAACCGCGATGGGGTCACCGCAGCCCAGGCCACATCTCTGGCAGTTGTCGTTCTCCGTTGAATCCGTGTTGTCCGTCTCATCTGCTCTTCCGATCTTCTTGATGCCGGTATGGCGCGCACCGGCATGGCGCGCACCGGCTTGGCGGTGAGCGTGGCCCACGCCCGGCGAATCGCCGATGCCAGGCGGGCCGCCGCCGGGTTGCACGGGCGCCGGCCGGTGGGCTTTGTCCGGCCCCCACTTGCCGGAACGCCGCTGCCTCCTAAATCATTCACGATCGTACTCCCCAGATACGCACGTTCGAAACCGGGAGGGATATGCGAGCACCGTTTCGATCGTTGGCCGCCCTGACGGCGGCGACAGCGCTGTGCGCACTGGCGGCCTGCAGCTCCAGCAGCACCGGGACCGACAACGTGTCCCTGGCCGGCAACTACACGCTGACGAAATTCGTCTACGCGGGAACCGATGTGTCGCAGGCCGCGAGCGGCACGCTGACGATGACGGCTACCCACTACACCGTGAACGTCACGGTCGCGGGGTTCCCCAACGCGTCGATCGCGGATAGCGGCACCTACACCGCCACCAAGTCCGGGACGTTCGCGCAGACCTCGACGGGGACCGGCGTGCAGACCGCCGGCACCTACACGCTGTCGAACAACGTCCTGACGGTGAACCTGAGCGCGCAGGGCATCACGGTCGTGCAGGCGTGGCAGAAGCAATAGCCGCACGACGGTGAACGGATCGGCAATGTCCGCCCCGGCCCCGACGCGTTGCTGGGGTCGGTGGGCGGTGGCGCTGGCGCTGATTTTCGGCGCCGGCCGCGCGTCCGCACAATCCGCCGCCGGCGCGGTTGCCGGCGTGGTGCGCGACGCCACCACCGATTCGGCCGTCGCCGGCGCCACCGTGCTCGTGCGCGGCACGCTGCTCGGCGCCGTCTCGGACGACGCGGGGCGCTTCCGCATCGAGGGAGCCGGACCCGGCGCACTCGTGCTGCGCATCCTCGCCCCGGGCTACCGGAACGACACGGCGTTCGTGGTGGCGGGCGCCGCCGGCGCCACCCGCACCGTCGTCGTGCGCCTCGTGGCCGCGCCGCTCACCATGGCGCCGGTGGTGGTCACGGCCAGCCGGCACGCCGAAGCGGCGTCGCAGGCGGCAGTGAGCGTGGCGGTCATCCCGGGCAGCGAGCTGCTGCACCGCGACGTCGCCAACATCGAAGGCGCGCTGCCCTACGTCTCCGGCGTGACGTTCAACGGGCCGGGCGAGATGGACGTTCGCGGCAGCACCGGATCCGCCGGCGGCGTCGGGAGCCGCGTGCTGATGCTGCTGGACGGCCACCCGATGCTCAGCGCCGACGGCGGCGAGATCATCTGGGAGGCGCTCCCGCTGCTCGACGTCGACCGCGTGGAGGTGGTGAAGGGCGCCTACTCCGCCGTGTACGGGAGCAACGCGCTCGGCGGCGTGGCGAACATCGTCACGTCGCCCATCGACTCCCAGCCGGCGAGCATCGCACGCGTGCACTACGCGTGGATGCAGATCCCGTCGCGCTACGACTACGGGGCCGGAACGCCCACCGCCGACGGCGTGGAGTTGCAGCACTCGCAGACCATCGGGGGCGTGGGACTGCGGCTCGCGGGATCGCGGGAAGCGTCGGGCGGCGCGACGCAGAACGGCAACTACGCGCGATGGTTCCTGCGCGGCAAGGCAGCGTCGGCGCCGGGCGCGGCGCATCCGTGGGATGCGTACGCCATCTGGTCGCGCAACGACGCCGGCAACTTCCTCGCCTGGCGCTCGTCGGCGCAGCCGTTCGAAGTCGACTCGCAGTACCTCGGCGACCGCTCGGTGTACGAGACGCTGTACGCCGGCGCGACGCTGGCGCCGATCGTGGGCTCCAGCGCCGTGCTCAAGGTGAGCCCGTCGGTGAGCTACAACGGCAACCAGAACTACTTCCGGTCCGACCGCGACTACCATCGCGCCTGGCGCAGCGGCGGCTCGGTGCAGCTCACGCTGCAACCGTCGGACGCGCACACCGTGGTGGCCGGAGTGGACGGGGCATACACCACGCTGCAGTCCAACTTCCTGGGGTCGCCGACGCTGCAGGACGGCGGGGCGTACCTGCAGGACCAGTGGGCGCTCACCCCGGCGCTGCAGGCGACGATCGGCGCCCGCGCGGACTATCACACGACGTCGAAGTCGTCGGCCGAGACGTCGTTCGACCCCAAGCTGGCGCTACGCTACCTCGTGACGCCGCGCGTGACGGTGCGCGCCTCGGTCGGCGGCGGATACCGGGCACCGAGCGCCATCGAGCAGTTCGTCTCCGCGGTGGAGTTCGGGTACCGCGTGATTCCGAACCCGGACCTGCACGGGGAGCACGCGGTGTCGGGGGAGGTCGGGGTGAACGCGTCGATCGGCGGGGGCGCGCACTTCGACGCGGCGCTCTTCCAGAGCGACTACCGCGACCTGATCGGGCCGGCGGCGGCGCCGGACTCGATCTTCGTATTCCAGTTCCGGAACGTGCAGCGGGCGCGCATCCGCGGCGTCGACGCCAGCCTGTCCGCGCCGCTCGTTCCGCGGCTGCTCGATGCGCACGCGACGTACCTGTACCTGGAGCCCATCGACCTGGCCACACACGCGTGGCTGCCCTACCGGTCGCGGCACAACGCCACCCTCACGCTCGATGCGCTGGGCGGGCTGGCCGGCGTCGACGTCCGCTACCGCAGCCGCGTGGAATCGGTGCTCGTCTACCCGCTCGATGCCCGCAGCGACATCACGGTGGTGGACCTGCGCGGCAACTACGAGCTGCGGGGCACGATCGTGCAGGCCAAGGTGGCGAACCTGTTCAATCGCGTGTACGCCGACGTGCAGGAGCGCACGCCCGGATCGCCGCGGACCTTCTCGCTGGCGCTCCTGCGGAAGTTCTGACGGATCGTGCCGGCCGCGCGGCGCGCCGGCTGTGAGCGGCGCGGGTGGCGGCGTTAGCTTTGGGAGATGCCCGACTCCCGCCTCAACCCCAAAGTCGCCGCCGCGCTGCGTGCGGCCATCGGACTCGCGGGCGGGCGCGAAGTCTGCTTCGTGTGCAGCGAGGACGCCGAGGGCATGCTGCAGACCGCGCGCGTCGTGGCGCGCGGGGACGTGACCAGCGTGCTCGCGCTGCCGGGGTTCGCGCAGCGCGGCGAGATGCTGGTGCACAACCACCCGTCGGGGCTGCTCGAGCCCTCCGACGCCGACCTCGCCGTGGCGGCGCGCCTGCACGACGACGGCATCGGCTTCGCGATCGTGAACAACGCCGCCACCGAGCTCTACGTGGTGGTGGAGGTGCCGCGCGTTCCCGAGCACGTGATGCTCGACCTCGACCTGGTGGCGGCCGAGCTGGGCGCGGGCGGGCGCGTGGCACACGCGCTGTCGCGCTTCGAGAACCGGCCGGCGCAGCAGGAGATGGCCCGCGTCATCGCGCAATCGTACAACGACGGCGGCGTGGCCCTCATCGAGGCGGGCACCGGGATCGGCAAGTCGCTCGGCTACCTGGTGCCGGCGCTGCGCTGGGCGGCCGCGAACGGCGAGCGCACCGTCGTGTCCACCAACACGATCAATCTACAGGAGCAGCTCGTCCGGAAGGACCTGCCCTTCCTGGCCCGCGCGCTCTCCGACCAGAAGGTGCGCTTCGCGCTGCTCAAGGGGTGGCGGAATTACCTGTGCCTGGCGCGGCTGCAGCAGGCGCGCGCGTCGGGATCGTCGCTGTTCGAGGAAGGTGTGCAGGAAGAGCTGGACGCCCTCTTCGCCTGGTCGAAGCGCACGACCGACGGCTCGCTGGCCGACCTCGCCACGCCGCCCTCGCCCGAGGTGTGGGACGAGGTGGCCGCCGAGTCGGACCTGTGCACGCGCATGCAGTGCCCGCACTTCGACGACTGCTTCCTGTTCAAGGCGCGCCGCGCCGCGGCGCAGGCCGACATCGTCGTCGCCAACCACCACCTGCTGCTCGCCGACATCGCGGTGCGGCGGGCATCACAGAACTGGGAAGAGGCCGCCGTGCTGCCGTCGTACCAGCGCGTCGTGATCGACGAGGGGCACCACCTGGAGGACGCCGCCGCGCAGCACATCGGGTCGAGCGTCACCCGGCGCGGGCTGCAGCGGCTGTTCAACCGGCTCGAACGGCGGGGCAAGGGGCTGCTCCCCACGCTGATCGCGCGGCTCATGGGCGCGCGCGATCTCCTGAGCGGCGCGAGCCTCGACCTGATCACGCAGCGGCTCGAGCCGGCGGTGCGCGCGGCGCGGGACAAGAGCGCCATCCTGTTCGACGTGCTCGACGAGCTGCTGGCGCAGTCGGGGGGGCTCGTCTTCCGCCTCACCGACGACTTCGCGTCGCATCCGGTGTGGCGCGGCGGCCTGCGCGTCTCCCTGGAGAACACGCTCGGCGACCTGGCGCTGCTGGACGAGGGACTCGAGATGGTGCGCGAGCGCCTGGAGATCAGCCAGAGCGCCGAAGAGACCGCGCCCTACGTGTCGGAGATCCGGGCGGTGTCGCGGCGGCTGCAGTCCGCCGGCGACGCGCTGCGCGAGGCGCTGGATCCCGCGCCGGGCGCCGAGACGGTGCGCTGGATCGAGGCGCGCGGGCGCGACCGGGCCGTGGCGGTGTCGAGCGTGCCGCTCGACCTGTCGCCGGTGCTGCGCGACGACCTGTTCGGCCGCGTGACCACGGCCGTGGTCACGAGCGCCACGCTGGCCGCCGAGGGCCGGTTCGACTTCATGGCGGGGCGGCTGGGGCTCACGTCGTCGGAGCTGGAACCGGTGACGCGCATCCTCCCGTCGCCCTTCGACTACGAGCGGCAGGCGCTGCTGGCCATTCCCACCGACATCCCGACGCCCAACCGCGACGTGGAGCGGCACGCACACGGCGTGTCGCGCATCGTGCTCGATCTGGCCGACGCCGCCGACGGCGGCGTGTTCGTGCTGTTCACGAGCCACCGCGAGGTGCGCCGCGCCGCCGAGCTGCTGCGCGCGAAGCACGTCGAGCGCCGGTGGCCGCTGCTCGTGCACGGCGAGGATGCGCGCGACCGGCTGCTCACGCGATTCCAGGAATCGGGGCGGGGGATCCTGCTCGGCACCACGTCGTTCTGGGAGGGGGTGGACGTGCCCGGCGACCCGCTGCGCGCGCTGCTCATCGCCAAGCTTCCCTTCCGCGTGCCCACCGAGCCGCTTACCGCCGCGCGGTGCGAGGCGATCGAGGATCGGGGCGGCGACGCGTTCGCCGAGTACATGATTCCGGACGCGGCGCTCAAGCTGAAGCAGGGGTTCGGCCGGCTCATCCGCTCGAGCACCGATCGCGGCGCCGTGGTGATCGCCGACTCGCGCATCGTGACGGCGCGCTACGGATCGGAGCTGCTGCGGGGGCTGCCGCCGGCGCACCGGATCTCCGATCCGTGGGAGGACCTGCTGCCTGCCGTGCGCGACTTCTACGCGCGCGCGTAGCGCGCGGTCGCGGCGGCCGCTCAGCGGGGGACGCGCGGTATGAGGACGGTGAGCGGCAGGGTGTCGTCGGGGGCGGCGGAGACACGTTCGATCGTCGTCGCATAGCCGCGCTTGGCAAGCGTGAGCACGCCGCCGGCCTGCGACAGGAAGTCGAGCCGCACGGTGCCGGTCTCGGTGGTGCGCCCCGACTTCCCCGTGATCGAGTCGGTGACGATCACGCTGTCGATCGGCGCACCCGATTCGGCGTCGAAGACGCCGAGCAGCCGCGGCACCTGCACGGGGCGCACGGCGTACGGCGCCACGATCGGCGGCACCGCGGCCACGTGCGCGCGTTCGGGAGTGCGGTCGCGGAACCGCACGCCGACGCGCCGCCGTTCCTCCTCGGTGGCGAGCAACTGCGTGGGGCCGCTGCCGTGGACGTTCGGCTTCATGTGCAGCGTGGAGAGGATGTCGGCGATGAACGGAACGCCCGGGAGCAGCTCGTCGAAGCGCGTGACGATCACCGCCGAGTCGCCATTGTTCAGGCTGCGCGGCAGTCGGGAGAGCGTGAGGCGCGTGCGGCGGATGAGATACGTGCGCGGGTCCAGGAACATCGCGCCGTCGAGGTCGGGATCGTCGATGCGGTCGGACACGCGAAAGTCGACGCGCAGCAGCGTGTCGCCGTCCACCGGCGCGAGGCCGCCGTACCAGAAGCAGTGGGCGTCCACGAACCGTGGGTCGGCGAACACGTCGAGCGTGGGGATGTTCACCCAGGCGCCGATGCGGCCGCGGTCGCGCACCACGCGGCCCGGCGCGTAGGTCCACCGGTCGTCGCTCACCGCGGTGTCGGCGCGCGCCTCGATGGTGGCGATGATGCCCGTGGGGCGCACGGCGGCGTCGGTGACCTCGTATGCCGACCGGAATGGGTACTCGCGCATCAGCAGGCGATACCGGTCGGCGTTCTGCTGGAGCTGGTCGAACACCGCGGCGAGCGTTGAGTCCACCGTCGGGTCGGGCGGGCCGGGCTGGGTGCACTGCCGGTCGGCGACGACGTGCATGGTGGACAGCGTGAGCACGACGCGGGTCAGGGCGATGCGGACCGTCGTGGTCCGTGCCGCGACGACCGTGACCGTCGTGTCGCGCGGCGTGAAGCCCAGATGGCGGAAGCGCACGCGCACCGGACCCGCGGGGACGTCGATGAGCGTGAACGTTCCGGAATCGGAGGTGAACTGCTCTTTGCCATCCGGCAGATGGGAGACGATGGTGTATCCCAGCCGTTCGCCGTTGTCGGCGGCGACGACGATGCCGCGGATCGTGCCGGACTGGGCGGGGGCCACGGAGGGAATGGCAACGCCGGTGAGGATCAACGGCAGGAGTGCGCGACGACAGCAAATTCTCATAACCGGCCCGGGGGGATGCACGACTAGGGTCGTGCGCCACGCCGGGCCCGTCAAGTCTCCGAGGGGGCGCTTGCTCCGAAATGGCCGGCCGGCCCCCCGGCAGCTAGCTTTCCGGCATGCCCGAACCCGTGAAACTCCCCTTTCCGCGCCCGTCGAAGATCGTGTGCGTGGGGCGCAACTACGCCGAGCACGCCAGGGAGCTCGGCAACGAGGTGCCCAGGGAGCCGTTGCTCTTCCTCAAGCCCCCCTCGTCCCTCATTCCGGCCGGGCAACCGATCGTCCTGCCCGCGATGTCCAACCGGGTGGAGTACGAAGGGGAGATCGGCGTCCTCGTCGGTTCCATGCTCACCCATGCGTCGGAAGCGCAGGCGGCCGCCGCGGTGTCCGGCGTTCTCGCCGCCAACGACGTGACGGCGCGCGACTTGCAGCGTTCGGACTCGCAGTGGACCCGGGCCAAAGGGTTCGACACCTTCTGTCCGGTGGGCCCGGTGCACGCGCCGCCGGCCGATTTCAACACGTTGTCCGTGGTCACCACGGTGAACGGTCAGGAAAAGCAGCGTGGGGCTGCGGCGCTCATGGTCTTCACGATTCCGGCCCTGTTGGCGTATATCTCAAGGGTGATGACGCTCGAACCCGGCGACCTGGTGCTCACGGGCACCCCCGCCGGCGTCGGGACCCTCGCAGCCGGAGACGAGGTACAAGTGGATGTTCCGGGCTTCAGCAGCGTTCGCAATCCCGTGAGGATGCCTTCCTAGCGTGCCAAGACTCGCCGATCGCCTGGACACCCTTCCCGAATACGCCATGGCGCGCGTGCCGCAGCGCAAGCGCGAGCTGCTGGCGGCGGGCGTGGACGTGATCGATCTCGGGCCCGGCGATGCCGATCTGCTCCCGCCGCCCGCCGCGCAGCGCCGCTTGGCCGAAGCGTCCGCCATCCCCTCCATGAATCGGTACGGGTTCGGCCTCGGGTTGGTGGAGTTCCGCGAAGCGGTGTCGATGTGGATGGGCAAGCGCTTCAACCTGCGGTTCGATCCGATGACCGAGATCGTCCCGCTCCTCGGCAGCAAGGAGGGGATCTCGCACCTCGCGCTCGCGTACGTCGATCCGGGGCAGGTGACGATCGTGCCCGAGCCGGGCTACAACTCGTACGGCGGCGGTACGCGGCTGGCGGGCGGCGAGCCGTACACCTACGCGCTTCGCCCGCGCACGAACTTCCTGGTGGAGCTGGACGAGATTCCCGCCGACGTGCTACGCCGCGCGCGGATTCTCTATCTCAACTATCCGAACAATCCCACCGGCGCCATCGCGCCGCGCGACTATCTCGAGCGCACCGTCCGCCGGTGCCGCGAGCTGGACCTGCTGCTGGTCTACGACAACGCGTACTCCGAGCTCGCGTACGACGGCTACGTGCCGCCGAGCATCTTCGAGATCGACGGCGCGCGCGACGTGGCCGTCGAGTTCCACTCGATGTCCAAGACGTACAACATGACGGGGTGGCGCTGCGGATGGGCGGTGGCCAAACCCGAAATCGCCGCGGCGCTGGCCAAGGTGAAGATGTTCGTGGACACCGGGTCGTTCATGGCGGTGCAGTCGGCGGCGGTGGCCGCCATCGCCAGCTACGACGAGTGGGTGCCGAAGAACGTGGCGGTGTTCAGGGAGCGGCGCGACGCGGCGGTGAAGGCGTTCCGCGAGGCCGGGTTCGACGTCGCGTCGCCGCGGGCGACGATGTACCTCTGGGTGCCGCTCCCCGCGGGCATTCCCAGCGCGATGTTCGCCGAGCGCCTGCTCGACGACGAGGGCGTGATCGTGCTCGCGGGCTCCAGCTTCGGCGAGGGGGGCGAGGGATTCTTCCGCGTCTCGTTCATCACCGGACCCGAGCGGCTGGCCGAGGCGGCGCGCCGCGCGGGCCGCGTACTGCAGTCGCTGACGGCGGGCGTCGCGTGAGACACAAGGTGGAGAAGGAGCGCTCCGGCGCCGGATTCGTCGCCTCCATCGCCATCCACGTCGTGCTGGTGCTGGCGCTCGCGCAGATCGTCTTCCGCTATCCGATCGGCGTGCTCATCGGATTCTCGACCGCCGAGCACATCAAGCCTGAAGAAGTGCACTTCATCCGCGTCGTGCCGCCGCCGCCCGCCGCGTCCAGCGCGTCGCGTCCGCAGGCCAGCCGGCCCAAGCCCAAGGGTGGTGCACCGGCTCCTTTGCTCGCGCCGACCGCGATTCCCACCACGGTGGCGCCGCCGCTTCCCAGGGCGGAGGTGCCGTCACAGGCAGCCGGCGGCACCGGCAACGGACTCGGAGTCACCGGCGGCGCGGGCATCGCCACGGGGCTCGTGCCGGCGGTGCCCGACAGCCGCATCAAGGTGACGCCACAGGGCTACTTCGCGATGCCCACGAAGACGCCGTCGGAAAAGATCGACAGCATCGTGGCCGACATGCTGGGCGTGTACATCGATTCGCTCGAGGCCGCGTCGCACGAGCGCAAGCCGGGCGACTGGACGATCACCACCAAGGACGGCAAGAAGTACGGGTGGGATCAGCAGGGGATCCAGCTCGGGAAGTTCATGATCCCGAACGCGCTGTTCGCGCTGCTGCCGCTCAAGATCCAGGCGAATCCGACGATGAATTCGCGCTACGACGAGCAGATGCGGGCCGACGTGCTGTTCCAGGGGCGGCTGTCGATCACCGAAGACGAGTTCAAGGCCGCCGTCAAGCGGATCCGGGCGCGGAACGAGAAGATTCACGAGGCGCAGGAAAAGGCGAAGGCGGCTTCCCGCCCGGATTCGACATCACACTGACGGCAGTCGAGAGTCATCAGTCAACAGCCAACAGTCGACAGTACGCAGTCGGCAGTACGCTCCACTGCACACTGCCGACTGCGAACTGCCGACTGCTCTTCTATAGCTGTCCCGCCGCAACGGTCTCCTCGTTCACCACGCGCTCGACCGGCGCCTCCGCCTCGACATACGGCCGGAAGACCCCGCACACCACGCCGAGGATTGCGAAGTCGTCGCCGGGACCGACCTCGATCGGTCCGACGCCCGGACTCGGCGCCTCGAGCACGATCACCGCGCCCCGATGCGTCAGCATCCGCACCACGGCGCGCCCGCCGACCCGCGCCGCCACGAGGTCGCCGTCCTTCGCCCGCGTCGACGGCGAGACCATCACGTAGTCGTTGGCGAGGATGCCGCGGCCGGCCATCGCGTCGTCGGCGGCCCTGAGAAACATCACGTCGTCGCTCGGCAGGAACCGGCGGTCCATCGTGATGTAGCGCTCGGCTTCGTGCGTCGCTCCGGCAGCGTGCCGCTCCGGCCTCACCACCGGCACCGGCTGCGTCATGCCCGCGGCCGCGTATCCGAAGATATGCACGCCGCGCGACCGCGATTCGTCGCGCTGGATGAATCCCTTGGCTTCCAGCGAGTGCAGCAGGTCGGATACCGTCTTGGTGGACTTGATCCGGAACTGCTTCGCGATCTCGCGGATGCTCGGCTGGTACGTATGCTCGGCGAGGAAGTCTATCAGGTACTGATAGACGCGC